>CAYMUY010000001.1:0-323625 GCA_964393825.1 uncultured Thiobacillus sp.
ATGTGTTGTTCATCGCCGTCTCCGGCGACAGCCAACCCAACTTCACCACCCTGGCGGCTTTCGTCTCCGAAATGGGCGAGCTCACCGCCAAGCTGTTTGCCCAGGTCCTTACGCTGTGTGACCGCCAAGGCCTGATCGGGCGCGAGATGTTCGCCATCGACGGGGTCAAGCTTCCGTCCAACGCCAGCAAGGCCAAGTCCGGCACCCGCGCCGACTTCGAGCGCCAGGCTGAGAAGATGGAGAAGGCCGCCGAGAAGATGCTGGCCAAGCATCGCGATGCCGATGCCGCGCCGGCCGGCGAAGCGGACAAGAAGCGCGAAGCCCGCACCCTGGAACGCTTGCAGCGCGACGCAAAGCAGATGCGCGATTGGCTCAAGCGGAACCCGGAAGACCGCAAGGGCGCGAGCGGCAACGTGCGGCTGTCCAACCTCACCGACAACGAATCCGCCAAGATGGCTACCGGCAAGGGCGTGATCCAGGGCTTTACCGGGGTGGCGGCGGTGGACGAGAAGCACCAGATCGTCGTCGAGGCCCAGGCCCACGGCACCGGTAGTGAACAGGAATTACTGATCCCGGTGGTGGAGGCGACGAAACCGCTACGCACCCCCGAGACCGTCGTCACCGCTGATGCGGGCTACCACTCCGAAGCCAACCTGAAGCAACTGGCGGAGAGCAAGGTGATCTCTTACATCCCGGACAACAACTACCGCCAGCGGGACGAGCGCTATGCCGGCCAGGAGGCCCACAAGGCCAAGCCCGACCCGCTGCATGACAAGCGGCCCAAGGAAAAGAAGAAAGGCGGCTGTTTCCAGGTGGGCGACTTCCAGATCGACCCGGAACTGCGGACGTGTATTTGCCCGGCGGGAAAGGCGCTTTACAGCAACGGTGCCCACTGCACCATCAAGGGCCGGTTGGCGATGAAGTTCCAGGGCGCGAAACAGGATTGCGGCGCCTGTGCGCTACGCGCCCAATGCCTGCGCAAGCCGGACAAGACTCCGACCCGGCAGGTGGCGTATTTCTTCGGCAAGGCCGATGGCCAGGTGAGCCACACCGATCAGATGAAGCATCGCATCGACAGCGACGAGGGCAAACGCATGATTACCCGCCGCTTCGCGACGGTGGAGCCGGTCTTCGGCAATGTCCGCGGCAACAAGCGGCTGGACCGCTTCACCCTACGCGGCCGGAAGAAGGTGGATGGGCAATGGAAGTTGTATTGCCTGGTGCACAACCTGGAGAAACTGGCGCATCATGGCTACGGGATTTGAAGGATATGAAAGGGGGAAACACCCCCGTGCAACCCCCGGTAGGCTGGGATAACGGCCAGGGAAATCGAAAACAAGGATGGTGATGCTGGGAAACCCGGATTGGACCTTCTCGCCACAAGCTTGCCACCGCGCTGAAATTATTGCGGGACGGGATGGGGTGGGGGTGGAGTATGGGTTTTTTCTACAGCATCGTCATGCGCTGCGAGCTAAACCATGACAGTCGTTGATGGGAAGATCTGGGCACCGTTCGAAACGTTTTACATTCAAGCAATGTTGTTCAATTGCCAATCAGCGCTTCGATCTATGGTGCGAGTTTCTTCGGTGTTCGAGAAACTGCCGCAAGATGTAACAGAAGAGCACCTCCTGAATCTTCCTGTGCACGCAATCCTCAACGAGCTTCAGAATGTAGTTATTCAGGGGGGCGCGTTGTCTCGTTATTTCTGGCCGGTACGGAAAGGCCACGAAGATCGAGGCCGTCAGCTTCGCAAAGCTCTAGCCGTTGGAGACGATAGTCCACTTCACAATAGAGATTTGAGAAATGCTATCGAGCATTTCGATGAGAAACTCGATGTATATCTTTCCTCTGGCTTATCGGGTTACATATTTCCTGAGTTTGTTGCCCCAAGGCCACGGGAAGATGGGGTGCCAGGCCACTTTTTCAGAGCCTACTTTATTGATTGCGGTGTCTTTCGACTGCTCGATGGTGAGTATGAAATCGAGCCAATTGCTTTAGAGATTCAGCGCATCAGTGCGGCTTTAGAAGAGGCGGATGAAAATGGTAGCCGGCTGTCACCAATCGCATAACAATTCCGTCGAGAGGGACCGCCTGCAAGCTGAGCTTGCAGCCGCCCTTCGCGGCTTCACCGCTCCGGCGGCCCCTCACGTCAAACGTTATGCCGATATTTGATTGCAACAAGGTCACCGTTGAAGCCACCGTACGCTTGGCGTGGCTGGTTAGAGATTTTAAAAAGAACGGAGTTCCAAAAGGATGTCAGAAAAATCGTTAAGTATGGAAATGGGCAATCTCATATGCCGATTTGGCAGCGAGAAAGTGCTCCTCGATATGGCCAATGAAATTGTCTTGCCGTGTTTTTTTGACAAGACGCTAGTAAGGAGTTATGACAAAACAAGCTATTTTTTTCACGAAGTCAGCCCTGTGCTCCTGAGTAGTGGCGCTTCTGAGGGGGTAGTAGGTATAGCAGGGCGCTTCATCAAGGACACAACTTTAGAGCGTGAACAGATATTTGAGGAAGGGAAAGGGCTAGTTAAAGATGGCGGGTCAATGCGGTCTTCTCCATCAGCGCTCTTCCTTCTTGTTCTGAATAATCATCGTCTTATATACGTTAAAGAAACAAAAGATGCGCCATCAAAAGAGTCGTTCCGCTCTACGCTCCTGAGTTTTCTTCGCGATAAGCATAAGCAGTATATTGAGGCCGAGGTCGAGCGTTTTAAGGCTATGCGGGAAGAGGACCCTAATTCCGATCGAGTCACTAAGAAAGATTTGTACGAACTAACCCCAAGACCCGCACTTGAATTGATTCCTCTCACATCTGAAGACAGCATTGAGGAATTTGTACGGAAATACAGCATCTTAAAAACCGTCGAAATATCTCTGTCTGATAGAAACGATGAAACAGATAACGACCCATTTTTTGAAGAGTTGCAGAAAAGAAAAGATGCGATAGGCAGCACGAATTCGGTAGTTAAACACAGCAATTCGAAAGGCCTCGATAAGGATGAGGCAATTAACGAAATAGCTGAGGCAACTGAACAAGGGAACCAAAACGTAAAGTTAGCGGGAATTGATAGCGAGGGCGATATTCTACGAGGTAATAATGAAAAGTTTCAGCTAAGAAAGTCCCTCGAAGATCTTAGCTCTAAGCCCGTTAATGCTGCAAATGAACTTTATAAGACTTTCGTAGGGTTGATAGAAGATGGGCTAGTAAAGGTTCCAGAAACGTCTCAGAAAGCAAAGGCGATTGTTGAGTCCCTTGTACAGAGGCTATTTTAATGAATGCGCCAGATTTTAACCCTAATGACCTAACAAAAGAGAAGAAGCTTTGGGATATCTATATTGCATCAAGACGAATTCCATTTAGCCGATTCAATGCAATTACTACGGCATTGGTATTTATGCTCCTAGTGGCAAATTCGTGGCTTACGACACAACCAGTATCTGAAACGCTTGAGCTTGTTAGAGATCTATCCAATACGGGTTTGGCTATCTCACTTAGCACTCTTGGTTTTTTGCTTGCCGGCTTCACGATATTTGCAACAGTATCTCAGCCAAGCCTCTCATTGAGAATGGCCGAAATTCCTCATCCGGTCAGCGGGCTTTCATACTTAAAGCATAACTATTTTGTATTTCTTCGGGTGTTTGTCTATTACCTTGCGTTTTCCATATTTTGTCTTTTAGTGGTTGTGTTTGGCCATAAAGGTGGTCTTGTTCCTTTGCTAGCTTCTTTTTCGCCATATCCTGATGAGGTTAAATTCGCTATCGTAAAAGTGTCTTATGTATTGCTCTTTACTGGGTATTACTTTCTTATTATGCAGTTAAAGTCGTTCATATTTAATATCTATCATTCCGTCATGACCTCTCTCAGATGGAAGGCTGAAGGTTATGAATAATTAGAGCGCAACCCAAGATGCTTGATGCCATTTTAGTTTTCTATCCGAGGTGGTGGCCTTTCATCTTGGGAGATTTTTTATCGCAATCATTACGTTCTGGCGTTGCAAGCCAAAGATTGGCGACACCAGCCAGCCCCTCGTGAGTTTATTTGGTGGTGCGCTTACGACGATAGTGGACAGGCCACATTTCTTGATCTTGTTGCCGTGATCAAGACAAAATACGTGGTCAGTCCTCCATTGTTTTTTATAAGCATGACCTGCCTCGGCAGGAATCTCTGGATGATAACGGGGTTGAAGTCATGGACGTGTGGGATGAATTTCTACTGATGGTGTATGGACTGCCACCGATCATCGTCATCGGTGCTGCACTAATTGCAAAGCTGACGGCCAGACTCAAGGGCAAGCCCCTCGGATGGGGGAAGGCGTTTGCCATCGGCGTGGCAATGTTCTTCGTCAGCTTTGCCGGTGTGTTCGCATATTGGCTGTTGAAAGGATGAGTATGTCGATTTATCTGACTGTCCTGCTTGGCACAGGGTTTCTTGTTTTATGGTTCACGACCTACCGCATGATGCGACGTGACGGTGATGCGGACGGGCTTACCGGTGCATTGTTATCGTTCAAGAGATTGTCAATCGCTCTACTGATATTTATTGCGCTATTTGCAATGCTGTTTCTGGTTGGTGCGGCCGTCTGGTTCGGCCTCAGGTTTTTCTTCCCGGGTCTGTCGAACGAATGGCGCGTGGAACTGGCTGTTGCGGCCGCGATGGTTGTGTGGGCCATGCTTTTCATCGTGCCGTTTAAACGATTGTCTAAAGGCGAGAAAGTCTGACGTGAACAATAGGGGACTGACCATAGGCAATTGGGGATAGACCACGGTATTGCTCATTTATTTCTGACCAGGAGTGGCCATGTCCCCGGATTTCGATCTCCAGCTTGCGAATGCCTGGCTTCCCCTGGTCTGGGGTGTGCTGGTGGGTTTCGTGTTCTCCCTGGTGGGCGCGGCGGGGGGCATCCTGGCCTCGTTCGGGCTGATCTCGGTGCTGGGGCTGAGCGACGCCAATCAGGTCAAGCCCATGGCCCAGATGCTGACGCTGGCCACGCCTCTGGTCGCGGTTCCCAACTATCTGCGCCAGTGCCGGCTGGTATTCAGCCTGGGGCTGGTGCTCGCTGCCGGGGGCCTGCTTGGCGCGCTGGTCGGCAGTGCGCTTTCGGTGCGCTATCTCTCGGACATGTCCAGCTTCAAGCCGGTGTTCGCGCTGCTGGTGCTGGTCATCGCGGTACAGATGGTCTGGTCCTTGCTGCGCGACCAGGGGGAGCGGGGCGCCCGCGCGCGGGCGGCGGCGGCGTTCGAGGGACTGGTGGCGACGGGTAACCCGCCGTGCGAAATCGGGGTTCGGCACACGCATTGGTCCTTGCGACGCATCCAGTTCGCATTTGGTGGCGAGATGTTCGCCTACAGTCCGCTGTTGGCCTTCGGCATCGGCTTTTGCATCGCGGCCCTGGCGGCGGCGCTGGGCGTGGGCGGCGGCTTCCTGCTGGTGCCCTTCATGGCGATGGGCCTGCGCCTGCCGATGTTCGTGGTGGCGGGTACCGCGGCGCTGGCGGTGTTCATCAGTTCCTCGGCCTCCATCGCCAACTATCTGGCGATGGGGGTGCGGCTGAACTGGGAACTGCTTCCGCCGCTATTGGTGGGCACCCTGATCGGCGCTTATCTCGGGCCGCATCTTTCCCGCCATTTCCGTGACCGCTGGCTGCGCGGCGTACTGGCGGTGGTGCTGAGCGGCATCGCCCTGAAATATCTGCTGGCGTGATGGGCGCCGCCATGCCCCACGATCTCACCCAGAGCACACTCGTCGCCGCCAGCATGGGCCGCGTTCTGGTGTGGATAAACGGGGTTGTGGACCGCTAGTGAAGGGCTGTCCACTGCTGTTTCTATTGGCGGCCCCACCCCGCCCCGTGAGGGGAGGGCGGCAGGCTGCGCCGCTGCCTGTACCACCGCGACAGCGACCCTGTTGTCGCCAGGGCCTGATCATGGCTGAGGTGCGAGACCGGTTGCCGCCACATTCCGAGAAGACCACCAGGCCGTGTTGGTGTAAGTTTCAGGCTGGCTGGCGTCACGAACCGGCCAATAATCAACAAGACCAAGATAGGGTGTCACAGCAATGATTCTGAAACCATTTCGACCCAAGGATGCGGTCGTCGCTGAACTTGAGGCGCTGCTGGAAAGCGCTCCCGCGTTAATCAAACCCAAGATCGAACAGGAAATCCGGCTCGTCCGCGCGGGCAACAAAGGGGAGCAAGAGTCGGCCTATTTCATCGACTTCGAGAATGGGGCCCACAAGAACCGGGTCGTGTTGCATGACCTGCGCTTCGAGGTCAACGGCCGGGTTGCCCAGATCGACCATCTGATGATCAACCGCTTGCTCGACGTATACGTCTTCGAGACCAAGCACTTCAACACCGGGCTCAAGATCACCGAGGATGGCGAGTTCCTGAGGTGGAATGTCTACAAGAAGACGTTCGAGGGCATGCCTTCGCCGCTGGCCCAGAATGAGCGGCACATCCAGGTGCTCAAGGACGTCTTCGACCAGATTGAGATGCCCACACGCCTTGGCTTGCGGTTGGCCCCTTCCTTCCAGACCCTGATTCTGATCTCGCCGAACGCCCGCATCGACCGGCCAAAGAAGTTCGATAGCAGCCGAGTCGTCAAAGCCGATTTGCTGGGCGAGGTCATCAAGAAAGACGCCGAAGAGACCAGCGTCCTGGGCGTGTTTGGCAGCGTAGCCAAGATCGTGTCTCTTGAAACCATCCAGGATATCGGTCGCCAGCTCATGCTGCGTCACAGCCCGATTGCCATCAACTACGCCGCCAAGTTCGGGCTGGACAAGGTAGAGCCTCAAGCAACACCGGCAGTGCTGCCGAAACAGCCGGTGACTGCCCCCGCCAAGCCGGTTGGGTCAGCCAAGGAAGCGCCAAAGTGTCGTGCCTGCGGCAGCGAGAAGCTTTCCATCCAATACGGGAAATATGGCTATTACTTCAAGTGCGATGCGTGTGGGGGGAACACCCCGGTTAAGTTGGGCTGTGGTGTTGAAGGGCACAAGGAGCGGCTGCGCAAGGATGGCAACCAGTTTTTCCGGGAGTGCGAGGGGTGCAAGAACAGTTCGCTGTTTTTTGTGAATGCCGCTTGATCGTTCAACCAAGACCGTGTTTCGGCCGTAGCCGCTGTTGCAATAAAGCTGAGAGATAACGGGCAAACCGCGATTTTCCGCCGATCTGTGAAGGCGGCAGCGGGTAACCGCGGGCCCTGTCGCCCCCCTTTACCTGGTTGACCACACACGGGCGGCCGGGGCGTGGCCCGCCCGGTTCAGCGACTCCGGCTGATGAGTCCCTTCCATTTTTTCGCGGCGCGCAGCACTTCATTGCGGTCGAGGCTGAGGCAGACGCCGTTTTCCACCCGCGCTTTACCTGCCACCCAGACATGGCTGACCTGTTCGCGGCCGACGCTGTAGACCAGGTCGGAGAGCGGGTCGTAGCAGGGCTGGCTGCCGGCGGCGGTCATGTCGATGGCGACGATATCGGCCTGCTTGCCGGGTTCGAGGGAGCCGATCTCATGGTCCATGCCGAGGGCGCGGGCGCCGGCGAGGGTGGCCATTTCCAGGGCTTGCGCGGCGGGGAGGGCGGCGGGGTCGCCGCTGACGCCCTTGGCGAGGAGGGCGGCGAGGCGCAGTTCGCCGAGCAGGTCGAGGCGGTTGTTGCTGGCGGCGCCGTCGCTGCCGATGCCGACGTTGACGCCCGCCGCCAGGAGCCTGGCCACCGGCGCGAAGCCGCTGGCCAGCTTGAGGTTGGAGGCGGGGCAGTGGGCGACGTGGCAGCCGTGGCTGGCCAGCCAGCCGATTTCCATGTCGTTGAGGTGGACGCCATGCACGGCGATCAGGCTGGGGCCGAGCATGCCCAGCGACTTCAACCGCGCGAGCGGGCGGACGCCATGTTGCGCGATGCTCTGGCGCAGTTCGTCCTCGGTCTCGTGGATGTGGATGTGGATGGGCAGGTCGAGCTGCCCGGCATAGGTCATGATCTTTTCCAGGCCGCGATCGCCCACCGTGTAGGGGGCGTGCGGCGCCAGGCAGAACGTCGCCAGGGGGTTGTCGGCATGGGCGTCGCGCATGGCCAGGCCCTTTTGCAGGTAGCCATCGGTGTCGGCGGCGTAGCCGGTGGGGAAGTCGACCAGGATCATGCCGGCGGCGATGCGCATGCCGGCCTGGCTGGCGGCTTCCACCGCGCCCTCGGCGAAGAAGTACATGTCGTTGAAACAGGTGATGCCGCCCGCGAGCATTTCCAGGCAGGCCAGCAGGGTGCCGTCGCGCACGAAATCATGGCTGCCGTGGCGCGCCTCGGCCGGCCAGATGTGGTGGTTGAGCCAGTCCATCAGCGGCAGGTCGTCGGCGTAGCCGCGCAGCAGGGTCATGGCGGCGTGGGTGTGCAGGTTGACCAGGCCGGGGATCAGCAGATGGCCGGGCAGAGACGCGCGTTCACGGCAGGTCCAGGCATCCGCCTCCTTGTCGGGGAGCAGTGCCGCGATGCGTCCGTCCTTCACCAGCAGGCTATGGCCGGTCAATACGCTGCCGGCGGGGTGCACGGGGATGATCCAGCCGGCGTCGATGCGCAGATCGGCGGTCGTCGATGGGATGGCTTGCGTGGACATGGCGGGTTCCGTCGTAACGAGAAGCGGGATGCTAACCGCGTCTGCCGGCGCCGGCATCCCGGCCGGCGCTAGATTTTGCGCAGCCACTTCTCCACGCCGGCGGCCGCGCTGATCGCCGCCGCGGCCGCCAGCACCCAGGCCCAGTCCGCCAGGCCGAGGGCGGTGGTGCCGAACACCGATTGCATCGCCGGCAGGTAGGTGAACAGGCCTTGCAACAGCAGCATGAGGCCGACGCCGGCGAGTAGCCAGGGATTGCTGAAGAAGCCGAGCGACCCGCTCGAACGCTTCAGCGAGCGGCAGTTGAACAGGAAGCCGATTTCCGCCATGACGAACAGGTTGGCGGCGACGGTACGTGCTTCTTCCAGGCTGCCGCCCATCGCCAGCTTCCACTGGAACAGGCCGAAAGCGCCCGCCACCATGAGGCTGCCGACCAGCACGATGAGCAGCGTCAGACGGCGGTTGATCAGGGGCGCGTCGGGGGGGCGGGGAGGGCGGTTCATGACATCGGCCTCGATCGGCTCGAACGCCAGGGTGAGTCCCAGCAGCACCGCCGTGGTCATGTTGATCCAGAGGATCTGCAGCGGCGTGATCGGCAGCGCCGAGCCGAGCAGGATGGCGACGGTGAGCACCATGCCTTCGCCGAAGTTGGTGGGCAGGGTCCAGACCACGAACTTGGTGAGGTTGTCGAAGACGCCGCGCCCCTGTTCGACTGCGTCGACCAGGGTGGCGAAATTGTCGTCGGTGAGCACCATGTCGGCCGCCTCGCGGGCGGTCTCGGTGCCGTTCTTGCCCATCGCGACGCCAATATCGGCGGATTTCAGGGCCGGCGCGTCGTTGACGCCATCGCCGGTCATCGCCACCACCTGGCCGGCGCCCTGGAGCGCGCGCACCAGGCGCAATTTTTGCGCGGGCTCCACCCGCGCGAACACATTGCATTCTTGCGCGGCCTGATTGAACGCGGCCTCGTCCAGTTGCGCCAGTTCCCGCCCGGTCAGCACCTTGTGGGTGTCCACCAGGCCGAGTTGTTCGGCGATGCTGGCGGCGGTGAGGGCATGGTCGCCGGTGATCATCTTGACCCTGATGCCGGCGCCCTGGCAGGCCGCCACAGCGCGCTTCGCCTCCGGCCGCGGCGGGTCGAGCAGGCCCTGCAGGCCAAGGAACACCAGGCCCTCGGCGACATGGTGGTGGTCGAGTGCCGTGCCGTCGTGGCCCTTGCGCGCCAGCGCCAGGACGCGCAGGCCGCGCCGCGCCATCGCGGCGGCGGCGGCATCGGCCGCTGCCCGGTCGAAGGGGCGTTCGCCGCCGTCGGCATCGAGTTGCATGCCGCAGCGTTCCAGCAGTCGCTCCGGCGCCCCTTTCACGTAGAGCAGGCCGAGGTCGCCACGGGCATGGGTGGTGGCCATGTATTGCTGCTCGGAATCGAACGGCAATACTGCCAGGCGTGGATGGTCGTTGAGCTGGGCGGCGCTCAGGCCGGACTTGTAGGCGGCGGTGAGCAGGGCGATTTCGGTGGGGTCCCCGGTCGCGCGCCATTCACCCGCTTCCAGATGCAGCGCGGCATCGTTGCAGAGGAGGCCGGCGAGCAGGGTTTCCTGGAGAGCGCCGCTCAGCGCGGCGGGGCGTCCGGCGGCGAGAATCTCGCCCACCGGGGCATAGCCGACCCCGCTCACGGCGTATTCGACGCCGGCGCTCCAGATGGCCTGCGCCGTCATTTCGTTCTGGGTCAGGGTGCCAGTCTTGTCGCTGCAGATCACCGTCACGCCGCCCAGGGTTTCCACCGCCGGCAGCTTGCGGATGATGGCGCGGTTGCCGGCCATGCGCTTCACGCCCAGCGCCAGCACCACGGTGACCGCCGCCGGCAGGCCCTCGGGAATGGCGCCGACGGCCATCGCCACCGCCGCCATGAACATGTCGATGGCCGGCTGCCCGCGCAGGGTGCCGATGGCGAAGGTCAGCGCCGCCAGCGCCAGGATGACCCAGAGCAGGACCTGGCTCATGTGGGCGATCTTGCGGGTAAACGGGGTGGAGAGATCCGGCGCCCCGGCCACCAGGTCGGAAATGCGGCCGGTTTCCGTGTCGCGGCCGGTGGCCACCACCACGCCGAGACCGGCGCCACGCGTCATCAGGGTGCCGGACCAGGCAAGGTTGCGGCGGTCGGCCAGCACGGTGTCCGCGGCCAGGGCGCGGGCATGTTTCTGAACCGGCAGCGACTCGCCGGTGAGCATGGCCTCGTCGATCTGCAACGCGTGACAGTGAAGCAGGCGCAGATCCGCCGGCACCTTGTCACCGGCGTCGAGCAGGACGATGTCGCCGGGAACCAGTTCATCGCCGGGCACGGTGGTCTTGCGGCCATCCCGGATCACCCGCGCGCTGCTGGCGAGCAGGCGGCGCAAGGCCAGCAGCGCGTTTTCCGCCTTGGCTTCCTGGAGATAGCCGACCGTGGCGTTGATCAGCACCACGCCGAAGATCACCACGGAATCCACCCATTCCTCCAGCAGCGCGGTGATCAGGCTGGCGGCCAGCAGGATGTAGATCAGGGGTTGGTGGAATTGCAGGAGAAAGCGCAGCCAGGCGGGCTTGCCGGGCCGCTCGGGCAAGCTGTTGCGGCCATGGCGGACGAGCCGCTCGGCGGCTTCCGCGTCACTCAGGCCATGCTCCGCATCGCTGCTGTAGGCGTCCAGCGCCGCGTGCGTGGTCAGGGCATGGGGAGGGGTGTCGATCCGGGCCGGCATGATGCGGACATCTTATGCCAGGCGCGCGATGGTGAGCATGCCGGCCGCGGCCGGTCGGCCTGGCCCCGGCGCGACGATATCCGCCGGTCTATTTGGGGATGTAGATCTCCGCTTCCGAATAGCGGCCCATGTCGGCGTGGGGGTGGCAGGCACCGCAATTCGATTTTTTGCCGATCTTCGGGCGCTGCCAGAAGCTGGAAGGAATTTCCTCGTGCATGTACAGGAAAAACGGCGAAGTGGTGATCCGCTCCGGCGCCGTGGCGGCCCAGCCCGCACCGTTGCGGGAGGCAATGGCGGCAACGGCGTTGGCGCCATCCATGGCCAGCGCCCGCAACTGGCGCGTCAGCGTCTCCCGCGTTTCCGCCTTGAGACGGGCATCTTCGCCGAAATGGCTGCTCAACCCATCCATCAAGCGTTGCCAGGAGGCCGCCGGCAGGTAGCCCGGCGCGTAGGCGGTGTGACAACTGCCGCATTCGTCCACATACAACGCCGTGGCGGGCATCGGCAGCGTAGCCTCGGCGCCGGCCTCGACGCTGGCCAGCAGCAGGAGCGACAACAGGGCTGGGCGAGTGGCCATGGCATTCACCTCGGCGCAATCACGTAGGCGGCGAAGTCCGCCTTTTCCTGGGCGCTGCAGGCGCGGCCGAGGACATCGTTGCAATTGCGCCGGAACCATTTCTCCACTTTCTCGGGATCGCTGAAGCGTTCACGGTTGACGCTGGGCGCCAGCGGCTCGATCAACTTGTGGGTGCGTGCGTGGCGACCGTTGGCACGCGGGTCGTCGGTGTGGCAACTGGCGCAGGATTCGCTACGGCCGCCACTGAACTTGCCGTGATAGAGCTGCCTGCCGCGCTCCATGGAGGCCACGCCGCCCGCCTCGGCCTGCAGGCGTTCGAGGATCTGCAGGGGTGTATCGGCATGGGCGGCAAGGCTCAGTCCCATGAGCACGGCGGATGCGATCGATTTCATTCGGACTCCTGGTGGCGGCGAGGGATGCGGATCAGTAGCTGCTGGTCCAGCTGGCCGGTTTCGCGTAGCCCGGCGCGGTGTAGGCGGGGGCCGTCGTGACCGGGGCCGCGTAGGGCATGGGGGCAACGGGCGTGGCGCTGGCAGCCTGGGTTTTCGGCTCGTCGTCACCCTTGATGGTGAACAGCGGCGAGGTGAAGGCGGGCTTGCCGAGGGATTTGTAATAGGCGGCGATGTCCTCGATCTCCTGCTCGCTGAAGAACGCGGTGGCCATGTTCATCATCGGGTGCAGGATCTTGCCATTCTTGTACTTCATGGTCTTGACCAGCAGCTTGTCGGCATCGCGGCCGCCCAGTTGCAGGGTATAGAAGATGCCGCCGAAGCTGTCATTGCCGTGGCAGGCCATGCAGGCGAGTGCTTTCTGCTTGCCGACGACGGCATCGCCAGCCACGGCCGGCAGGGTGATGAAGGCGGTGGCAAGCAGGGTGGTCAGGACGAGTTTTTTCATGGTGTTGCTCCAGTGGAGGTTGGATAAGGACAATAAGCAGATAAGCAATTACTGATTAACCGTGACGCAGAATTCCTGTCTTGCTTCACGCGATGAGGTCGAATTATACCTAAATACTCCACATGTACAAGCATATCTGTACAATGTGTGCATGACGACCGAAAACGACTCGATCCAATTTCCCATCCGCGACCTGGTGCGGCGCACTGGCGTCAACGCCTCGACCTTGCGGGCCTGGGAGAATCGCCACGGCTTGTTGAAACCGGTGCGTACGCCTTCCGGGCATCGCCTCTATGGTCTTGACGATGTTCGACGTGTGCAACGCCTACAGGAATTACTTGTACAAGGCCTTTCCCTGGCCGATATCGCCCCCCTGCTCGAAGAAGAGGCGGCTCGGCCCGCGGGCTTCGCGACCATGTCCACGGCGTCGCCGGCCGCCGAGCGCTCTTCAGACACCTGGCAAAGCTATATCCAGGGCACCCTGCGGGCACTGGAGGATTTCAGCAGCGAGCGCCTGGATAGCCTCTATAACGAGACCTGCGCGCTCTACCCCATCGACCTGGTGACCCGGAACCTGCTGATTCCGGTGCTGGAACAATTGGGTGCGCGCTGGGACAAGCGTGAATCCGGCATCGCCGAGGAGCACTTTTTCTCGGCGTGGCTGCGCAACAAGCTTGGCGCGCGGCTCCACCACGGCCAGTGGCTGCCCCGGGGCAAGCCGTTGATCCTGGCCTGCCTGCCGCATGAGAACCACGAAATCGGCCTGCTGCTGTGCGCGCTGGGCCTGTTGCAGACGGGGCACCGGGTGATCTATCTGGGCGCCAACATGCCGATCCGCCAGATCGCCCACATCATTGGACCCAGCCATGCCCTGGGCATCATCCTGGCGGGCCGTGACGTGTCGCCCGCGGCGTCGATGCTGGCCGACATCGCCTGGCTGGTCGAAGCGAGCGAGCTCCCGGTGTTCGTCGGCAGCCATTTTTCCCGGCAATTCCGCGTCGAACTCGGCCGCGTCGGTGCCATCTCGCTGGGAGACGATCTTGGCCAGGGCCTGGGACTGATCGATGCGCACTTGTCCCATCTGGCATCACGGGCGCGTCGGTCCGACTGATCTTTGCCCCTGGTCGCGCGGCGGCCTCAAGTTCCGGCTGGTGTTGCCGATGATGTAACACTTGCCCAAACGAGATTCCCAACAAATGAATCGGCTGTTCGTCTTGCTGGCCTGCTGCGCGTGGCTGCAGTCGGAGGCGTTTGCCGTCGAACGGGTCTCCGTCCAGTTGATCTGGAAGCACCAATTCGAGTTCGCCGCCTTCTACGCCGCGCGGGAACAGGGCTATTACCGCGATGCCGGCCTGGAAGTGACGATCCGGGAAGGCGGTCCGGGTATCGATGCGGTGCAGGAAGTGGTCGCGCAGCGCGCGGACTTTGGCGTCGGTACCTCCGCACTGGTCCTGGAGCGCTACCAGGGCAAGCCGGTGGTGGTGCTCGCCACCCTGATGCAACACTCGCCGATCGCCTTGCTGGCGCCTCGGCGCAACGGTGTGGAAAGCGTGCTCGATCTCGCCGGCAAGCCCATCGCCGTCGATGCGCATGACCGCGACGAGATCCTGGCCTATTTGCGCGCCTCCGGAATTCCCTCCGCGCAAATCAGATTGACCGCGCAGACGGACTGGACCCTGGCCTCGCTGGATCAGGGCAGGGAAGCCGCCAAGGTGGTCTATGTTTCCAACGAGCCGTTCCTGATCCGTGGCCGGGAACATGACTACCTGCTGCTGACGCCACGCTCCGCGGGTATCGACCTGTTCGGCAACCTTCTGTTCACAGGCGAGGCGATGCTGAAAGAGCATCCCGATACCGTCAGGGCTTTCCGTGACGCCACCCTCAAGGGACTGGTCTACGCCCTGGCGCACCCGGAGGAAATCACCGACCTGATCCTGGCCCGCTACAACAGCCAGCATAAATCGCGTGAGCATCTGCTGTTCGAGGCGGCGCAGATCCGGGAATTGACGCGTCCCGACATCGTCGAGGCGGGCTACATGAGCCAGGGTCGCTGGCGGCATGTGGTGGAGGTCTACGCCAGCCAGAAACAAATGCCGGTGGATTTTGACCTTTCTTCCTTTCTCTATGCACCCGAGCCGGCCGCCATGCCGACATGGGTGCCCTGGGCCCTGGGCGCGGCGCTGGTCGGCATGCTCGGCGCATTCCTGCTGGTGGCGCGGGTGCGTGCCTACAACAGGACACTCCGGCACGAGATCGGCGAGCGCATCCAGGCGCAGTCGGCCTTGCAGGCCAGCGAGGCGAAATATCGCGAACTGGTGGACAACGCCAACGCGATCATCCTGCGCCTGGCGCCGGACGGCACGGTGACCTATTTCAATGAAGTCGCGGAAAAACTGTTCGGCTTCCAGTCCGGCGAGATTCTCGGCAAGCCTGTGATCGGCACGATCACACCGGAGATCGAATCCGGCAGCGGTCGTGACCTGCGCCGCCTGATCGAGACCATCCTGGCCGATCCGACACGGCATGCGGTGAGCGAGAACGAAAACATGACCCGCGCCGGCGCAAGGATCTGGGTGCGCTGGGCCAACCGCGAGATTCCCGCCCGGGAAGGTACAGGGCGTCAGGGCATCCTCTGCATCGGCCATGAAATGACCGCGCAGCACCGTCTGGAAGTGGAATTGACGGAATACCGCAACCGCCTGGAAGAACAGGTGCAGGCGCGCACCACGGAACTGGTCGCCGCCCGCCAGGAGGCGGAAGCCCTGGCGCGGGTGAAGAGCGAATTCCTGGCCAACATGAGCCATGAGATCCGCACACCGATGAACGGCGTCCTCGGCTTTGCCCAGCTGGGCTTGCGAGCCAGTATCGGGCGCGACAAGACCCGCGATTATTTCGCCAAGATCATCGACTCCGGCAAGTTGCTCCTGGGGGTGATCAACGACATCCTCGATTTCTCCAAACTGGATGCCGGGCAGCTCAAGATCGAAACCGTGCCTTTCACGCTCGAGCACGCTTTGCGCGAACCCGTGGTGCTTCTGCGCGAGCAGGCTGACGACAAGGGCATCGCGCTCGATCTGGAACTGGCCCCCGACCTGCCGGCACGCTGCGTCGGCGACCCGTTGCGCTTGCAACAGGTGTTGCTCAATCTGCTGTCGAATGCCGTGAAGTTCACCGAACAGGGGCGGGTCAGGCTGCAGGCCAGCCGGGGTATCGATGCCGCGGGCGATCACCTCCTGTTCACGGTGAGCGACAGCGGCATCGGCATGAGCCCGGAACAGCAGGGCAAGCTGTTCAACGCCTTCAGCCAGGCCGACACCTCCACCACGCGGCGCTTTGGTGGCACCGGACTCGGGTTGGTCATCAGCAAGCGCCTGGTGAGCTTGATGGGCGGCGATATCACCCTGGAGAGCCGGCTGGGCGCCGGCAGCACCTTCAGGGTGAGACTGCCCTATCGCCCGGTCCAGCCCACGTCGGTGGTCGAACCCGGCATGGCCGGCGGCACGCCTTCGTGGCAGCGGCCGCCGCAATTGCGCGGCATCCGGGTGCTGATCGTCGAGGACAACGCGGTCAACCAGATGTTGCTGGAAGGTTTGCTCGGCGACGAGGGCTGCGTGCTGACGCTGGCCGATGATGGCCAGCAAGCGGTGGATCGCGTGCGCGCGGCGGGACAGGGCGGCTACGATCTGGTTCTGATGGATATCCAGATGCCGGTGATGAATGGCCTCGATGCCACCCGCGCGATCCACGTCATCGACCCTGATCTGCCGATCGTCGGCCAGACCGGCCACGCTTTCGAGGAGGACAGGGAAAAAAGCCTGCGGGCGGGGCTCGTCGATCAGCTCAATAAACCGCTGGACCCCGATCTGCTGGTGGAAACCGTGCGGAAATGGGCAAGGCGGGCGGCGGCATGAGGCTGAAGACGAAAATCTGGCTCCTCCTCGGCGCGTTGATGGGGGTGGTACTGCTGATCGATCTCGGCATCGGCTATCGGAAACTGGCCCATGAATTGCGCAAGGAAACCGAGGCCGATGCCCGTGCGATCTATGGCTACATGATGGCGACCCGGCGCGTTTACCAGCAGGTGTTCGTCGCCAGCGGCCTGCCGGTCAATGACCATACGGTGGGTTTCCTGCCGGCGCATTCGCTGTCGCGGATTTCGAAGGACTTTGCCAACTGGAACAACAGCGGCATCATTTTCAACAACGTCTCCGACCAGCCGCGCAACCCGAACAACCGCGCCGACCGTTTCGAACTGGAGGATCACGACTGGTATCGGGCCAACCCCCAGTTCAAGGAACGCATGCGCGATATCGTCGATGACAAGGGCGTCGGCTACCTGCTCTATACCGCGCCGATCTGGGTCGAACCCTTCTGCCTGAAATGTCACGGCGATCGGGCGGACGCGCCGGTGAGCATCCGCGAGAAATACGGCAACGCCTATGGCTACAAGCTGGGCGATCTGCGCGGAGTGGTCAGCATCAAGATCCCGACCCTGCGCCTGGAGCATCGCCGCAACGAGATCTGGGGCGGACAACTGCTCAAGAGCCTGATCAGCTATGCCATCCTGTTCCTCGCGCTGGGCTTCCTGCTCGACCGCCTGGTGACCCGTCGCCTGGCGCGGTTGCGCGACGGCGCCGAACAACTCGCGTCCGGCGATTACGGCGTGCGGATGGGGAATACGGGTGAAGACGAGATCTGCCAGCTGGCCAAGGCCTTCAACGAGATGGCGGATGCGGTGCAAACCCGCGAACACTCGCTGCAAGAAGAAATTGCGGCGAAGGAGCGCGGGGCGGCGGAAATCCATCGCCTGGCCTATTTCGACCGCATCACCGGCCTGCCCAACCGGGTGCTGCTGCTGGACCGCCTGGCGCAGTTGCTCGCATCCGGGCGCCGCTCCCGCCAGCAGGAAGCACTGATCCTGCTCAACATCGACCGCTTCAAGACCATCAACGACGCTCGCGGCCATGCCTTCGGCGACGCCCTGCTGCAATCCCTGGGGGCCCGCCTGTCCGGACTGTTGCGTGACGGCGACACCCTGGCGCGCCTGGCTGCCGACGAATTCGCCCTGCTGCTGCCGGATCTGAGCCAGCACATCGGCAGGGCCAGCCGCCGTGCCCTGGTGGTCGTGGAGAAGATCCAGGCGGCGCTGCGCACGCCCCTGCACATTGGCGAGGAAGAGGTCACGGTGACGGCCAGCCTGGGCATCGCCCTGTTCTCGGAAGAACTCGAGGAAATGCCGGAAGACATCCTGCGCCGCGCCGATACCGCCCTGCACCGGGCCAAGGCGGCGGGCGGCAACCAGAGCGCGTTTTTTGAAACCAGCATGGGCGAGTCCGCGGAACAACGCTTCAGCGTCGAGCGCGAGCTGCGCAGCGCCATCCCCGCCGGTGAGCTGCGCCTGTTCCTGCAGCCGCAGGTGGACAACCTGGGCAAACTGATGGGCGCGGAGGTGCTGGTGCGCTGGCAACATCCCACGCGCGGCCTGATGCCGCCGGCGGTATTCATCTCCGTGGCCGAGGAATCCGACCTCATCGTCGAACTCGGTGCCTGGGTGCTGTCGGAATCCTGTGCCCTGATGGCGCGCGAGAACATCGCCGGCCATCCGATCCGCCTGTCGGTGAACATGAGCCCGCGTCACTTCCGCCGTTCCGGCTTCGTGCCCTGGATTCGCGACCTGCTCGCCGCCAGTGGCGCCGATCCCAGCCAGCTCACGCTGGAGGTCACCGAAGGCCTGATGATCGACAACCTGGGCGAGGTGGTGGCCAAGATGGATGAACTCGCCGCCCTCGGTATCCACTTCTCGGTGGACGATTTCGGCACCGGCTATTCCTCGCTGGCCTACCTGAAGCGCCTGCCCATCCACGAACTGAAGATCGACAAGACCTTCGTCCAGGACGCGCCCAGCGATCCCGATGATGCCGCCCTGGTGGAAACCATCCTCTCGGTTGCCCGGCACATGCACCTCAAGGTGGTGGCCGAAGGGGTTGAAACCGAGGAACAGGCCGCCTTCCTCAACGCGCGGGGGAACGTCATCCACCAGGGCTATTTCTTCGGCCGGCCGGAGCCGGCGGAAACGTGGCTCGCGCGCTGGCGGGCGGCGGACGCGGCGTCAGGCTGAGACAGGCCTGGCCGCTGTCCACGCGCGCTGTAACCTCGGCTTCATCTTCCTCTGGGATGATGATCGGCCTGATCGGTCCTGCCAGGAGTCCAGAGATGATCCCCCGAAATTGTTTTCGCTTGATCGTGTGAGCCGGCACGTTCGCTTTCTCGCTTCGCGGCGAGGCCTGTTCATGTTGCTGTCCACCGCGCAGATTGTGCTCACACCGACGGCGCCGGCGCGGGATTTGCACCTGGCGGGCATTCCCGTCGCGGACCAGGTTACGGTCGCCGGCCAGCGGCTCCAGCTCAATGGCACCGGTGTGCGCATCCTGCTGGGTTTCCGCGTCTACGTGGCCTCGCTCTACCTGCCCGCGCCGATGCGTGATGTCGGGCGAATCCTGGAGAAGGACACCGCCAGGTGCTTGCAGATCAGCCTGCTGCGCGACACCACCACGGAACAGAACCTGGATGCCTTGAAAGGCGGCCTGATCGACAACAACACGCTGGAGGAACTGGCGGCGATCCAGACGGAGATCGATCTGTTCTTCGCTCTCATCAAGCAGATCCACGAGGTCCCGGCCGGAACCAGCATCGTGCTCGACTACCTGCCCGGCCATGGCACGCAGTTGCGAATCGGCAACAGGACTCTGGGCACCATTCCCGGTGAACGTTTCAACCGCGCCCTCCTGAAAATCTGGCTGGGCGCGGATCCGATCCAGTTCAGCCTGAAGCAGTCGTTGCTCGGTCTCGACAGTCCGGCTCTGTAGCCTCCCGAAGCCATGGTCCCAGTGGCCATCCCGCACAGGATACGATGCGGCGCCATCTCCCCGAACTGATCGAACTGAACCAGTTGCTCGAAAAGGCGCCTGCCGGACTGGAGGCGCGCGTCGCGCATACCGTGGAGGTCGAGGGGCAACGCCTGCCCATTCATGTCCTGACTCTGGGCAATCCCGACCCGAGCCTGCCGGCCATCGGCTTTTTCGGCGGTGTCCATGGCCTGGAGCGCATCGGCAGCCGCGTGCTGCTGGTCTTCCTGCGCGGCCTGCTCAATCGCCTGCGCTGGGACCCGCTGCTCAATCGGCAACTGGAGTTGTTGCGCATGGTCTTCGTGCCGCTGGCCAATCCCGGCGGCATGTGGCTGAACAGCCGCTGCAACCCGGCGGGGGTCGACCTGATGCGCAACGCGCCGCTCGACGCCCTGGAACAGGTGCCGTTCATGCTCGGCGGCCAGCGTTTCAGCGCCCGCCTGCCCTGGTATCGCGGTGTCCTCGACGCCCCGATGCAAGCCGAAAGCCGGGTGCTGGAAGCGGTGGTGGCGACGGAGCTGGGCCGGCGCCGCTTCAGCCTGTCGCTGGATTGCCACTCCGGCTTCGGTGTCCGCGACCGCATCTGGTTTCCCTATGCCCACACCGCACGGCCGTTTCCCAACCTGCCGGAAGTGCACGCGCTGAAGGACCTGTTTGCCCAGACCTATCCCACCCACAATTACCTGATCGAACCACAAAGCCGGCAATATCTGGCCCATGGCGACCTCTGGGATCATTTCTACCTGCGCGCGCGGGAGGCGGGCGACGGCGAGCGGGTATTCCTGCCGCTCACGCTGGAGATGGGTTCGTGGCTGTGGGTGAAGAAGAACCCGCGCCAGTTGTTTTCCCGCCAGGGCCTGTTCAACCCGCGCCCCGGCCACCGCCTGCACCGCATCCTGCGCCGGCACCTGGTCTGGTTCGATTTTCTCTGTCGCGCCGCCTGTGGCTGGGAGAACTGGTTGCCGCGCGGGGAAGCGCGCCTGCGGCACAAGAAGCGGGCCATGGCCGAGTGGTACGGCTGGCACCGTCACCTATGAACACCTGGGTCCTGCTCCGTGGCCTGAGCCGGGAGGCTCGGCACTGGGGTGATTTTCCAACCACCTTCCGCGCCATCCTGGGCGAGGCGGCCGGCGAGGTCCTCACCCCGGACCTGCCCGGCAACGGCTGCCGCCATCAGGAGACCAGCCCGCTTTCGGTGGAAGCCATGATGGAAGCCTGTCGCCGCGACTTGCGCGAACAGGGCAGGGCGCCGCCCTACCATCTGCTCGCCCTGTCCCTGGGCGGCATGGTGGCGTTGGCCTGGGCACGGCGCCATCCGGAGGAATGCCGGGCACTGGTGCTGGTCAGCACCAGCCTGCGCCCGCACAACCCCTTCCACCACCGCCTGCGTCCGCGTGCCTGGCCCGTGCTGCTCAAGCTGCTGCTGGCCACAGACGTGGCGCGCGAAGGTGCCATCCTCGAACTCACCAGCGCCGACCCGGAAGCCCGCCGTCAGGTGTTGCCCGCCTGGCGGGCCTATGCCCGGGAATGCCCGGTCTCCCACCGCAACACCCTGCGCCAGCTGCTCGCCGCCGCCCGTTTTTCCATGCCGGACAAGCCGCCGCGGCCCCTGCTCATCCTCGCCGGTGGCGGCGACCGCATGGTCGACCCGCGCTGTTCGGAAACCCTGGCGCGTGCCTGGGGGGTGGACTTCGCACTTCATCCCACAGCCGGGCATGACCTGCCGCTGGATGCGGGGGCATGGGTGGCGGGGGAGGTCGAACGCTGGCTGGCCGCCTCGGACACCGCTTGACACGAGGCGGGCAAGGTTCAGGTGGCATCAGCATTCGTCATGAAAGCTTGGTTTTTCTGTAACAGTACCCCACTAAGGTGCCGGCTCCCGTTTATAGTCTCCCGGAGCCTGGAAAATGCGCCTCAAGTTGCTAACCGCCGCTGTACTTTCTTCCCTGATTCTGACCGCCTGCGATAGCGGTTCTTCCTCGAGCACCTCGTCGCTTACGGGTGTGCTCTCCGATTCCTATGTCAAGGGCGCGACCTACAGCGCGCTTCCCAGTGGCAAGAGCGGCACCACCGGCGCCAACGGCGAATTCGAATACCTGGCCGGTGACAAGGTCACCTTCAAGGTCGGCAGCGTGACGCTGGGCACCGTCGACATGACGAGCTCGGCGCTGAGCCTGGACGGCGGTCATGTGATGGTGCGCCCGAAGGATCTGGCCGGCGTGACCGAGGAAACCGATGAAAAGGCCCTGGCCGTGGCGCAAATCATTCAGACCGCCGCCGCCGCCCTGCCCGGAGACACTCACCTCGACGTGGGCATCCATGCTGCGAAGTTCACCGTGGCCGATACGGTTGACGGTCTGACCAAGGTCGGCACCCTTGCCACCGCCGCGGGCGTGACCCCCGTTGCCCTGGAGAAGGTGACCGAGCACCTCCTCAAGGCGCCCGCCAGGGTGAAATCGGTGGAATTCACACCCACCGACATCACCGGCCTTTCCGACGCTAACCGCGCCATCGCCTACACCAGTTCCACGGTCAAGGTGACTTACTCCGACAACAGCAGCAAGACTTTCCCGCTGTCGTTCGTCAACCTGTTCAACAACACCGATACCAACAAAACCAGCGACGGTTCCGCCGCCGCCGCGATCCGCGACAAGAACGGCAACATCCTGAAGGACGGCGGCAACCATCCCTATATTCCCCAGACCCCGGATGCCAACTCGCTGATGCAAGTGAATGGCACGCCGTATCTGGTCACCCATTGGGAATATGAGAACGCCAACTACGGCAAGCTGCCCATGACCATGACCGTGTCCAAGCTCGGCCAGGCGGCTGCGGACGGCAAGCTGACGGTCGATTCGATCAAGCCGGTGGATTTCTCTGGCGTCAACGGCCTCTGGATTCCCTGCGCCGGCAGCCGTTCGCCCTGGAACACGCATCTGGGCTCGGAAGAATATGAACCGGACGCGCGTTGCGATACCGCCGTGGGCGATACGGCTTACGCGGCCAGCAGTTCCTGTACCGGCATGGAATACACCGCCCGCATGAACGCCTTCCGCACGCTGTACGGCGAAGCCGCCGCCTCGCCGTACAACTATGGCCGCGTGCCCGAAGTCACCATCGCCATGAACGGCGCGACCACTGTCCAGAAGTGGTACACCCTGGGCCGCATCTCGCGTGAGAAGGTGCAGTTCTTTGGTGATTCCAGGACTGCCATTCAGGGTGATGACGGCACCTACACCATGCTGACCCTGTTCGTCGCCGACCGCGCCAAGGATCTGTCCGAAGGCACGCTCTATGCCGCCAAGTGGAACCAGCTCTCGACCGCGGGCACCGATGGCGGCAAGGCCACGCTCACCTGGATCAAGCTCGGTCACGGCACCCATGCCGCGATCAAGGCCGCCGTGGACGCCGGCGTGAAGTTCAGCGACCTGTTTGAAACCAGCGCCACGGCGGCCGCCGGCTTCACCATGGTCAAGCATGGTCATGAGGTGGCGACCACGGAATACCTGAAGCTGAAGACCGGCACCTTCGCGGGGGTCGACATCGCTACCCTCGCCGCCTTCCTGGAAACTCGCCGATACGGCGTGCTGATGGGCGCCACCTCCGAATTCGAGAAGATGGAAGGCGTCGCCTACAACGCGCGGGACAGCAAGGCTTATGTCGCCATGACCCGGATGACCAACGGAATGGAGGACAAGTCCGCCGATCCGGCCAATGACATCCGTCTGAAGAAGAACAGCTCTGGCGCGGTGTATCAGTTGTCCCTGCAAGCCGGCTGGTATGACTCCACCGGCGCCGCCATCAACAGCAACTTCGTGCCGGTGGTGATGGAAGCCCTGGTGGTCGGTGAGGACATGACCCAGGATGCCGATGGCAACAAGTCCAGACTGGACAAGATCGCCAGCCCGGACAACGTCTCCTTCTCCGAGCGCATGCGCGTGCTGTTCATCGGTGAGGACAGCGGCAACCACGTCAACAACTATCTGTGGGCTTACCACGTCGATAGCGGCAAGCTGGTTCGCATCCTGTCCCTGCCGATGGGCGCCGAGTCCACCGGCCTTCAGGTGGTCGACAACATGAATGGCCACGCCTACATCATGAGCAACTACCAGCATGCCGGCGACAAGAACAGCACGCTTGAGCCGACCTACAGCCGGATCAATGCGCTGATCAACGCCGACAAGGCGGAAGTGGGTTATCTGGGCGGCCTGCCCGCGATGAATTAACCCGGCATCCAGCCGACCCGGTCACCGCGGGCGCCGCAAGGCGCCCGCATTTTTTATTTTTGGGTCAAGCCGGTTGTCTTCGAGCGAAGCAATTCTGAAGACTTACCCCACCCGTAACGCCACCAGCGGCGGTGTCTCCAGCAGATCGCGGGTCGCCAGCCAGCCGGCGAGCAGTACCAGCAGCACACCGCCGCCGACGCCGAACAGCCAGATCCACGGGTCGGGGCTGTGCGGCAGGTCGAACACCTGCCTGGCCAGCACCCAGGCCAGGACGCTGGCGGCGCCGGCGGCGACGAGGCCGGCGAGCAGGCCGAGCAGCGCGAATTCGCTGGCCAGGGCGGCGCGCAGGGTGCGCCGCGAGGCGCCGAGGGTGCGCCAGAGGCCGATTTCCCGGGCACGTTCGGCGCGGCGCGAGTAGAGCGCGGCGAGCATCACCAGGATGCCGACGCCGAGGCTGAACAGGAACACCAGTTGCACCGCCTGGCTGACCCGGTCGGACAGGCCGCGCAATTCGTTCATCACCTGGGCGACGTCGATCACGGTCAGGTTGGGGAAGGCGGCGACCAGGCCGGCGAGGATGCCGCCGCGTTCGCCCGGCAGATGGAAGCTGGTGATGAAGCTCTTCGGCATGTCCGTCATGGCGCCGGGCGGCGTCGCGACGAAGAAGTTGACCCGGAAGGAATCCCATTCGACCTTGCGCAAACTGGTGACGTGGGCGGCCAGCGGCAGGCCACCGACATCGAATTCGAGGCGGTCGCCGAGCTTGATGTTCAGGGTCTTGGCGATGCCCTCCTCGACGGTAAAGCCGCTGGTTTGTCCCGGCCACCACCAATGACCGGCCAGCAGTTCGTTGTCGGGTGGCAGGTCGGCGAGTTCGGAGAGGTTGAATTCGCGTTCCGCCAGCCGTTTGGCGCGATCCTCCGGGTAGTCGTCGGGCCGCACCGCCCGGCCTTCGATGGCGGTGAGGCGGGCGCGGATCATGGGGTAGAGACCGACGCCGGCGATGCCGTTGTCGGCCAGCCAGGCCTTGACCGGCGCCACCTGGTCCGGCTGGATGTTGATGATGAAGCGGTTGGGCGCGCCGGCTGGCACCTGGTTGCGCCAGGCATCGAGCAGGTCGCCGCGCACCAGGGTGAGCAGCAGCAGGGCGAGCAGGCCCAGGCTGAGCGCCATCGCCTGCAGCGTGGTTTCCCAGCCGCGTTGGCGCAAGCCGAGCAGGCCCAAACGCGGCCCCGGCGGCAGATGCCGCGCCAGCTTCGTCAATGGCCAGAGCAGGGCCTGGATCAGCCCCGCCGCCAGCGCCATCACCGCCAGCACGCCACCGCCGACGATGAGGGCGAGGTGGGCTTCCCCGGCCTGCCAGAAAATCAGCCCGGCGATCAGGCCAAGGCCGAGCAGATGCGCGAACAAGGCGCCGCCGGGTTGCGGCCCCAGGTCACGCCGCAGCACGCGCAGGGTCGGTACCCGCGCCAGGCGCAGCAGCGGCGGCAGGGCGAAGGCCAGGATCAGCGCGACGCCGGCCAGCAGGCCGAGGCCGAACGGTTGCCAGGACGCCGCCGGCAGGCCCAGGCGCAAGACGCCGCCCAACAGGTTCGCCAGCGCCAGTTGCGTGAACCAGCCGAGCAGCGCGCCGAGCAGGCCGGCCGCCAGGCCCAGCCCGGTCAGTTGCAGGAAATAGAGGCTGAGCAGACGGCGCTGGCTGGCGCCGAAGCAGCGCATCAGGGCGTACTGGTCGAAATGCCGCTGGACATAGCGGCGCAGGCTCATGTGGGCGGCGGCGGCGGCGAGCACCACGGTGAGCACGGCGGCCAGGCCGAGATAGCGCCGCGCCTTGTCGAGGATCTGGCGCAGTTCCGGGCGCGCGTCGCGCACATCCTCCAGTTTTTCGCCGCGCGTCAGCAGCGCTTCGCTCCAGGCGCGGAAGGCGGCGACCTCGGTATCTTCGCCGGCGATCAGCAGGCGGTGGATGACACGGCTGCCTTGCTGGATCAGGCCGGTGCGGGCGAGTTCGTTCGCCGCGATCATCACGCGCGGCGCCAGGGCCATGAAATTGCCGCCGCGTTCACCCTCGAAGGTGAGGATGGCGCCGACCTTGAAACGGGCGGCGCCGAGTTCCACCTCGCCGCCGACCGCGACGCCCAGTTCGCTGGCGGCGCGCGAGTCCAGCCAGGCCTGGCCGGGGCCGGGCAGATTGCGGGTGGGAGTGCCATCGGCGAACAGCGTCTCGGCGATGCGCAGGCTGCCACGCAACGGGTAGCCGGCCTCCACGCCCTTGATGCCGACCAGCAGATTCCTGTCGCCGGACAGCGCCATGCTCAGGAAGGCGGCGCTGGAGGCGACCCGCAGGCCGCGCCGTCTGGCTTCCTCGGCGAAGGATGCGGCGATGGGGTGATCCGATTCGAGCACCAGGTCGGCCGCCAGCAGCGTGTTGGCTTCGCGTCCGAGCGCCTGGCCGACACGGTCGCCGAAGAACGCCACGGCGGTCAGGCTGGCCACCGCCAGGGCCACGGCCAGCAGCAGCACGCGGATTTCACCGGCGCGCCATTCACGCGCGAGGAAACGCAGGGCGAGGCGCGCGCTGGCGGGGATCATGCCGCCACCAGCCTGCCCGCTTCCAGGCGCAGTTGGCGTTGGCACAGCGCCGCGAGGGCGGGGTCGTGGGTGACGACGACGAGGCTGGCGCCCTGGGCGCGATTGAGTTCGAACAGCAGGTCGATGATCTGGGCGCCGGTGTGGACGTCGAGGTTGCCGGTCGGTTCGTCGGCCAGCAGGACGCGTGGCGCCACGGCAAAGGCGCGGGCCAGCGCGACGCGCTGCTGTTCGCCACCGGAGAGCTGGGCCGGGCGGTGGCGCACACGTCCGCCCAGCCCCACGCGTTCCAGATGCGCCCGCGCGATGCCTTCGGCGTCCGCGCGTCCCGCCAGTTCCAGCGGCAGCATGACGTTCTCCAGGGCGGAGAGCCCGGGCAACAACTGGAACGACTGGAACACGAAGCCCATGCCGCGCCCGCGCAAGGCTGCGCGGCCATCCTCGTCAAGGTCGAACAGGTTCTCGCCGTCGAGCAGGACCCGGCCGTGGCTGGGAACATCCAGGCCGGCGAGCAATCCCAGCAGGGTGGATTTGCCGGAGCCGGAACTGCCGACGATGGCTACACTCTCGCCAGGGTTCACGCTGAAGGACACATCGGCGAGGATGTGCAGGGCTTCGTCGCCCACTTGTACCGATTTCCCGAGGTTTTCGATGTCTATACGCATGAAGGTCTTCTTTATCCTGTGGCTGCTGAGTGGGCCGTTACTGGCAAATTCCGCGGCCGCGCCCACCGTTCTGGTTTTCGGTGACAGTTTATCCGCCGCCTATGGCATTCCCCGCGAATCCGGCTGGGTCAGCCTGCTGGAGCGGCGGCTGCCCGGCCACAAGCTGGTCAACGCCAGTGTCTCCGGTGAAACCACGGCCGGCGGCCTGACCCGCTTGCCGCCGGTGCTGGCGGCGCATCGCCCGGGGATTGTCATTCTCGAACTCGGTGCCAACGATGGCCTGCGAGGCCTGTCCTTGCAGCAGACCGCGCGCAACCTGGAAGCCATGATCGATCTGGTGAAGAAGCAGGGCGGCGAGGTGCTGCTGGTCGGCATGCGTCTGCCGCCGAACTATGGCCCGGCCTACACGCGCAAGTTCCAGGAGCTGTTCGAACAGGTGGCGAAGTCACGCAAGGTGCGGCTGTTGCCTTTCCTGCTGGCCGGCATGGCAGAACGGCGCGATCTCTACCTGCCTGACGGCCTGCATCCCGACGCCAGGGCGCAGCCGCTGTTGATGGACAATGTCTGGCGTGAGCTGAAACCCATGCTCAAGGAGAAATGATGGAAGCGCGCCTGATCGAGATCGAAATCAAGCTGACCTACGCGGAAGACGCGCTGGAAGCGCTGAACCAGACCGTATACCGCCAGCAGGAACAGATCGACCAGTTGCAGCAGTTGGTGATCCGCCTGGCCAACCAGGTCCAGGACATGGCGCCGGCGGAAGGACGCACGGCGGTCGACGAGCGGCCGCCGCATTACTGAGGCGGGGCGGGTGCCGGGGTAAGCGCGGCGAACCCCGGCAACACCTCATTGCAACACCTGCACCACGACGCGTCGATTGCTCTTGCCGGCCTGGGCGCTGGCTTCGAGGGCGCCGTAGGACATGACCGACATGCGCAGCAGGGGGATGCCGCCCTTATCCTTGAGGTAGTTCTTCACCACTTCGGCGCGTGCCTTGCCGAGTGCGTAGTTGTAGTCGTCGGCGCCGAACCCCTCGGTATGGCCTTGGATCTGCAGGTGGTAGTTGGTGCCGAGTGTTTTCAGGCGCAGCGCCAGCGCATCCAGTTTGGCCTTGTCCTGTTCGCCGAGATCGGGGGAATTGATCGGGAACAGGGTGCGGTCTTCGGTGAGGGTGATGGCTTCAACCACCTTGCCGAAGATCTTGCGCTGGCCGAGGCCGGTGGCGTCGTACGCCTCCTGTGCCATGCGCGCGATGTCGTCCAGCCGCTGGTTGAGGGCGGCGAAGCGGGCATCGAGGTCGCTGAGGCGGGTGCCGGTCGCGGCCACTGTTTCACGCAGGGCGGGGAGCGCGGCCTGGGCCGCGTCAGCCTGTTCCAGTGCCGAGCGGGCCTGAACCGCGAGTGCATCGAGGCGTTGCCGGTCAGCGTCGGCCTTGGCGGTCACGCTGGACTGCAGGGCGCTATGGCCGGCGCTGACCTCGTCGAGCCGCGTCGCCAGGGCCGCGAGACGCTGGCTGTTGCCGGCGCCGGTTTCGTTCGCTCCCGTCAGCGCGGCCTCCATCGCCTCGGTGTGCGTCTGTCCTTCCAGCAGCCGCGCGGCCAGTTCTTGCAGTTGCTCTTCGGCGGCATCCAGTCGCTCTTCCAGGTCCGCGGTCTCGGCTTGCAGGGCCAGGGTCTGTTCCGTGTTCGCATGATCGATCCCGGCGGCCAGGCGGTCGATGACCTGTCCCGTCTCACGCGCCTGATCGCGCAGGGTGGCCAGCGCGCCCTGGAGTTCGGCCACTTGCCTGGCGGTGGAACGGTTTTCCGTGGTCGCGCCCTGTTGCTGTTTTTCGAGTTGCGCCAGCTGCTCGGCCAGGGCCTGGCGCGCGGTGCCCTCGGCGCGGGTCTGTTCGCCCGTCGATTCGCGCAGGCGGCGCAGGTCGCTGGAGAGGCTGTCGACTTTCTTGCCGAGCTGGTCGATCAGCACCAGGGTGGTGTTGGCGTCGGTGTGGAGCCGGGTTTCGAGACTGCTCAGCCGTTGATCGGATGCCGCGAGCGGGTCGGGCCCGGTTTGCTGGCTGGCGCAGCCGGACAGGGTCAGCAGGGAGGCGGAAAGGGCGAGCGTGAGCAGGCGTGGGGTCATCATGGGCTCCTGGGTGGGGTGATCGTGAGGCAGGGTGTGGATGCTGGCAGGCGGACCGGGATTATTCCTTGATCTTGGCCGGTTTCGGTGAATCCTTCGTCGCCGGTTCGGTGAGGAGGGCGCGCAGCAAGGGCCAGCAGCGGTTGCCAGCGCGTCAGCCGTTCACCGCCCAGGCCAGGAGATGCGCGCGCAGGGCCGCCCCACCTTTGACGGCCGGGGAATGGCGCTCAGGCTGGCGAAGTTCGCCCAGACCCGGCCAGGCTCCAGGGAGGTGAAGGGTGGCGCGGTCACGACGGCGCGGCGTCAGTAGATCAGGTTCAGCATCAGCATCATCACCGTCAGGAATAGCAGGGTCATGACGCCGCCGGCGCGGATGAAGTCACTCACCTTGTAGCCGCCCGGACCCATCACCAGGGCATTGACCTGATGGGTGGGCAGGATGAAGGAGTTGGAGGTGGCGAGCGCGACGGTGAGGGCAAACACCGCCGGGTTGGCGCCGGCGCCGATGGCGATGTTCACCGCCAGCGGCACCAGCAGCACGGTGGCGCCGACGTTGGACATCACCAGGGTGAACAGGGTGGCGAGCACGGCGATGGCCAGTTGCAGCACCCAGGTGGGCAGGCCGCCGAGGTGATTGAGGGTCTGTTGCGCGATCCAGGCGGCGGTGCCGCTGGTCTCCACCGCCAGGCCCAGGGGGATCAGGCTGGCCAGCAGGAATACGGACTTCCAGCTCACCGCCTGGTAGGCCTCCTCGATGCGCAGCACCCCGGTCAGGATCATGCCGATGGCGCCGGTCATGAGCGCCAGGGACAGGCGCACATCGGTGAACAGCAGCATGAACAGCGCGATGCCGAAGAACAGCAGGGCGGGCGCCACCTTGTTCGGGCGGTTTTCCTCGTGCGGGTATTCGGTGGTGACGACCACGAAATCCTTGTCGTTCTGCAGACGGTGCAGTGCTTCCCAGGTGGTGTGCGCCACCAGGGTGTCCCCGGCCTGCAGGGGCAGGTTGCGGATGCCGTCGCCTTCGCGCAGGGTCTCGCCGCCACGATGCAGGGCCACCATGGCAATGCCGTAGGTCTTGCGCATCCAGACGTCGCGCGCGCTCTTGCCGATCAGGCCCGACCCCGGCGGGATGACGATTTCGGCGATGCCGGACTTGGTTGCGGCGAGGGATTCCGCGAAGGTTTTCAGATCGCCTCGCAACTGCAAGCGGTTCTCCTTGACCAGGGCGGCCAGTCGTTCCGGCGCCGCCAGGATGCCGAGCACGGTGTTGGCCTCGATGCCGATGTCGCGCGCCAGGCTGCCGGGGCCGATGCGCAGGTCCTCGCTGCCGCGCAGGGCGGCGATGATGCGCACGCGTCCCGTGGTTTCCACATCGTCCAGCATCTTGCCGATCAGTGGACTGTTGGCGGGCACCACCACTTCGAACAGCCCGTAGTCGAGGCCGTAGAGGTCCTGAAAGTATTGCATGGTGTTGGTGGTCTTGGTCGTGGCCGGCTTGCCGCCGGGCAGCACATAACGTCCGGCCAGGACGAAATAGGCGATGCCGCTGGCCAGCAGGGCGACGCCGATGGGGGTGACCGAGAACAGGGACCAGGTGGCCATCACCTGTTCCGGTGGCAGCGCCTGGTTGGAGGTCAGGATCAGGTCGTTGAGCAGAATCAGCGGGCTGGAGCCGATCATGGTGACGGTGCCGCCGAGGATGGCGCAGAAGCCCATCGGCATCAGCAGGCGCGACATCGGCAGCCCGGTGCGCGCGGAAATGCGGCCGACCACCGGCAGGAACAGCGCGGCGGCGCCGACGTTCTGCATGAAACTGGAGATGAAGCCGACCGTGCCGGAGATGGCCGGAATGACCCGCGCCTCGGTCTGCCCGGCCAGGCGCAGGATGGTGCTTGCCACCTTGCTCATCAGGCCGGTCTTGTCGAGGCCGGCGCCGATGATCATCACCGCGATGATGGACATCACCGCGTTGCTGGAAAAACCACGGAACAGGTCGCTGGTCGGTACCAGCGGTTGTGCCAGGCCCAGCGGCACGCTGAAGGAACTGACCAGGCCCAGGATGACCATCACCGTGACCGCCGCGACATCGACGCCCACCACCTCGAAGGCGAACAGGAACACCGTCAGCAGCAGGATGGAAAGCACCACGGCGATCTCGATGCTGGGCACGGCGGTGGCGGCGTAGGCCGCGAGGAGGATGAAAGCGAGGGCGGCGACGAGCGTCTTGATGGGGATAGCGGGCATGCGTAGTGTCCTGTCCTGCGGGGCGGCGTGAAGGTCGAAACGCGGCCGCGCGTTGAAATGTTCACGGGTCTGGGAAGCCCAGCGCGATGCGGGATTATATCGTCTCGGGAAAAACAGCCTGCTTCAGCCGCTATGCCCGAGGTATTTCAGATGGCTGCCGCAGCCTTGCCGACAATCGGAAGCACCGAAGCCCGGCACCACGATTTCTCCGGGTGTCGCCTGGTTCAGCGCGCATTCCTCCGCCGGAGAGCGCAGCACCGTGGACACGCTGACGCCAGGCGCCAGCAGCAGGTAGTCGATATGCCAGCGCAAGGCCTTCTCGCGACGGAGATGGCGGGCGATGCGCGCCTCGAAATGGCGCTTCGCGGAGCCGGTATAGCGATAGTCCCCGGCCGGAAACAGGAACCGACCGAGGCGGCCGATCTCGATCAGCTGGGGGGCCGCGACGTGGATGTGGAGCTGGTAGGTACGCGGCGGGGCGGCGGGCAGGGCCATCAGTCGAAGGAGAAGGTGTAGAACAGGTCCAGGGCGGAGTTGGTGCCGGCCTGGGCGCGCAGGGACACGCGCCGGGTCAGGGTGTAGTTGATCTTCACCAGCGCCTCGCTGCCGGCCAGGCCCTGCTCGTAGCTGAGGTAGGCTCGGGAGGAGAGACGTTTGCCGAGGGTGAGAACGGTGCTCTCCAGGCTGCCGGCGCCTTTCAGGCTGACTTCCTCGAGACCGGCGGCATGGGCGATGCGCTGTTGCAGGGTGACCGATTCGCCGGCGCCGAGGAGGGCGCCGGCGGCCAGTTGCATGAGGTCGAACTCCTGGCCGCCGGCCTCGTTGATGCCGTGGCCGAGCACCAGCCAGGAGAGTTTTTCGCTGTCCGGCAGCGAAGGCGTGGAGATCAGCCGCACCACCGGCGCCTGGGCGGTGCCGGTGATGCTGACGCCGGCTTCCACGGCCAGGCCCCGGCGCATCGCCGCGATATTGAGCCCCGGGTTGTCCAGCGGCCCCTGGAAGTTGAGGATGCCGCGCTCGATGTCCAGGCGCTGGCCATAGGCGGCATAGGCGCCCTTGACCACCCGGATGCTGCCGAGTGCCCGCGGCGGCGAGCCTTGCCGGCCGACCAGCCTGAGGTTGCCGCCCAGTTGCGCGTCGAGGCCGCGGGCGCGCAGGAAGAAGCGATCCCCCAGGTCGAGATCGAGATTCATCGCAACATCCCAGGGCAGCCCCTGGGACCGGGCCGGCGCCTCGCGACCGAGCACCACCACGTCCTCACTGAGGCTGGGGGCATCGTCGGCGGCCAGTTCGAACTGGCCGCGATCGGCCTTGAGCCGGGCATCCAGGCGCAGCTTGTTCGCTTCGAGCGCGACATTGCCGTTGCCGCTCAGGATCAGCAGGCGGTCCGGGCGCGAGATTACCTTGAGCTTGTCTGCGCGCAGTTCGAGCCGCAGGTCCGGCCGATTGTCGCGCAGGGCGAGGCGGCCCTGGCCGCTTAGGCTGCCGTCGCCGGCGCGCAGGCTGAGTTGCTTCAGGTCGAGGGTGTCCTGGCGCAATTCGGCCTGGAAGCGCCCGTCACGGAAATCCATGCCCAGATCCGGTAGCACCAGGGTGAAGCCTTCGCCGCCGAGCGTGCCGGTGACACGCGGCGCCGCCAGGTTGCCGCTGGCCTCCAGTTTCGCGGCGAGGTGGCCGTCCAGCTTGCTGATGCCGCGCCGGTCGAGCAACGGCGCCGCCCAGGCCAGGGTTTGCAGATCGAGATCGGCGCTCGCCTGGAGGGGGGCGTCGCCGGCGACGCCCCAGGCGCCATCACGCCGCGACAGCCGGGTTTCGGCGCTGGCGCGGAGGTGGCCGAGGGTGCTGCCGTGGGCTTCGAGGCTGGCGCGCAGCTGCCTGTCCGCGACCGCGGCCCGCAGTCGCAGTTGCTTCAGTCCGAGCGCGGTCTTCGCCAGGGTCAGGTCGCCCTGCTCGCGCGTGAGGTCGAACTCGCCGTTGACGGTTTCGCCGGCGGCAAGGCGTCCCTCGCCGCCGAAAACCAGGTTGCCGCCCACTTCTTCCGGCCACTTGACCCAGGGCTTCAGGGCGTTGGCGGCGAGGCCGCTGAAGACGCCATTAGCGCTCCATTCACCCGCCAGGTAGCTCGCCTCGCGCAACTTGAAACGGGCGCCGAGGGCGGTGAATTCGGCCGCTTCCAGCCGCAGCAGGTCCTCGGCGATGCGCAGGCGGGCGGGGGCCAGCAGGGTGAGCGGGACGCGGCCGCGGTTGACCAGGCGCTCGACGCGGCCGGACCAGTCCGGTTTTCCGGCGCTGTCGCGCAGGCTGCCGGTGAGGTCGGCTTCGAGATCGACAACGGGGTTGACCACGGTCAGGCGCAAGGTATGCCGGGCGCGCGTTCCCTCGGCGGCGATGCGGGCTCGCGCCAGTTCAAAGCCAGGCGTGCGCAGGCGCGCGAGGTCGGCGTCGAGGGCGACCGTGCCCTCCAGTCCCTGCTCGACGCGGGCCTTGGCCCGCAGGCTGCCGAGCCGGTAATGCTCACCCCAGCCCAGGTTCTCGGCGACGAGATCGAGTTGTCCGGACGGCGCCGCAAGGCTGCCGGAGAGGCTGCCGCTGGCTTCGATACTGCCGGACAGGGCGGCATGCACGACCGCCAGTTGCCGCGCCTTCAGTTGCAGCGACACGCGGTCGCCTGGTCCGCCGAAGGCGCCACTCAGCGCGAGCTGGTTGTCGCCCAGGCGCAAGGTGGCGTCGCTGTCCCAGAGGCGCTTTTCCGCCACGCGCACGCGTCCCTGGCCGGAGAGCGGCAGCTGGCGGAAGTGACTGTCGGCGATGGCGAAGATGAGCCTTGCTGCGGCCGCCGGTGCCAGCTGGCCGGCGGCGTTGAAGGAGGCATTGATGCGGGCCTTGGGATAGGCGCCGTAGGCGGCGGGGTCGAAGCCTTCGAGGGCGCCGGCCACATCGAAGGGGTGGCCGGCGCCCAGGCTCAGTGTGCCGAACAGGCCGAGGCTGCCGCCACCCGAACTGAGCCGGACTTCCTCGATGCGCAGGACGCCTGCGTGCAGTTCGCCATCCAGGCGCAGGCGATAGCGTTGGTAGCCGAGGTCGGCCCGCAGCCGTTGCCGTTCCGGGTCGCCTCTTAGCTGGATGTCGCCGGCCAGGGGCAGGGAATGCAGGCGGCCATGGAGACCGCGCGGGTCGAAGCGGTCGGTGTGCAGGTCGAGCCGGGCGCCGCTGGGTTTGACGCTACCGGCACCGGTGAAGCGGCCGGCGCGATCGAGATCCAGTGCGAGGTCGCGCAGATCGACGCCGTCGAGGTTGCCTTCGACGCGCGCGGTCAATGCCTTGAGGGGCAGTCGGTTTGTGTCCCATGTGCCGGGGAGGGCATTGCGCAGCGTCAGGTCGCCGCTGAAGACGCCATCTGCCTGCCCGCGCAAGGCTGCCTGGAGGCTGAGGTTGGCGCGCGGCAGGGTCTTGTCCCAGGCGGCGGGATCGATGCGGGCGGCTTCGATCCGGGCGGTTTGCAGGGGGCGGGCGGCGAAAGGGGTGAGCAGCAGGTCGGCCTCGCCCTGCCCGCCGGCGAGGGCGGCGCGAACGGTGAGCTGGATGCGCTCGAGCTGACCGCTCGCGCGGGCGGTCAGGTCACCGCTGGCATGCTGGAAGCGGCCCTCGCCGGCGAGGCTATAGGGGGCGGATTCGGCCAGGTCGGCCTGGCCCTGGACGCGGCCCCAGGGGCTGGTCAGCGTGCGCAGGGCAAGCCGGTAGGTGTCCTTCGGTTTGTCGAGGCCGAATTCGATGTCGTCGAGCCGCCATTCCCGGGCGGCGGTCTGGATGACCACACGCCCGATCCTGGCGCTGGGCAGGCTGAGACTGAGGGGCAGGCGCAGACTGTCCGGCAGGGTTGGCGGTTCGGTGCTGGGCTTGAGTTCGCTCACGCGCAGTTCCCGCAGGTCGAACTGGCCGATGTTCAGGTGGTGCCGCCAGAGCTCGCGCGGTGACCAGTCCAGGCGCAGGTCGGTGAGCTCGAACCGTTTTTCCTCGTTTTCCAGGTGCAGGCGCTCGATGCGCAGCGGGCCATAGAGCGTGCCGTGGATGCCGGCCGCGACCAGTTTGCCGCCGCTCAGGCTGGCGGCCTGCCGCGCGAGGAAGCGCAGCGCCGTTTCGCTGCCCGCCAGCCAGACCGTGGCGGCGGCCAGAATCGGCAGGAGGGCGAGTAGCCCGAGCCAGACACGGACACGGGGAAGACGCATCAGAAGCTGAAGCCCACGGCGAAGTGCAATCGGGTCTGGCCGTTGTCCCGTCCCTGCGCGAGGTCGAGGCCAAGCAGGCCGACCGGGCTTTTCCAGCGGGCGCCAAGGCCGTAGCCGAGCACCGGGTGCAGGTTATCGAGCTGATCGGCGGCGTTGCCGGCGTCGACGAACAGCGCCGCGCCCCATTTCGGCGTCAGCCAGTGCACGTATTCCGCGCTGACCGTGGCCAGCCAGCGGCCGCCGACGATGGCGGCGCCATCGCTCACCCCCAGGCTTTGATAGGCATAGCCGCGCACCGTCTGGTCGCCGCCACTGCGAAACAGGAAATCGGCGGGGATGCCGTCGCGGCTGTCCGCCGCCACGACACCGAGTTCGCCGCGCAGGATCACCTGCCCGCGTTGACCGAGCGGGCGGTACCAGGAGGCCTTGCCATAGCCGCGCACGAAGGTCCGGTCGGACAGCAGCGCCTGGTGGGCCGCATCCGCCTGCAGCGTGAGCAGGAAGCCCTGGCCGGGGTAGAGCAGGCTGTCCAGGTCGCGCCGGGTCCATGCCCAGGACGCGACCAGCGAGGTGCTGCGATCACTCGCGGCGCCGGCGACCTCCTGGCGCTCATGGTAATAGCGCAGCGCCTGGGTGATCTCGTTGCGGTCCTGCTGGCGGCTGCGCTTGGCGCCGAGGATCAGGGCGCGGGTCACCTCGCCTTCGATGTCGGCGCGGGTCAGGGTGGCGCTGAGACTGTCCTGGAAACCGCTGGTCGTGCGCGGAAATTGCAGCTCGCCGCCGAGGGATTGTTCCTTCTGGGCCAGTTTCAGCCCCCCGGACAGGCGCCAGGCCTGGTCCAGCAGGTTGAGGTCGCGGTAATCCAGCTGCGCGCGGGCGCCGGTGTCGGTGCTCATGCCTATGCCCAGCCCGATGGTGCGGGCGCGGTTTTCCTCGACGTCGATCCGGATCGGTACCTCGGTCGGATGGGCAGGGTCGGTTTCCATCTGGACGCTGGCGCTGGCGAAATACGGGCTGTCCTGCAAGCGCGACTGGAACTCCAGCAGCTTGGCCTGGCTGTAGGGGTCGCCGGGCCGGATCGGGTTGAGCCGCTCGATGATGCTGGCAGGATAGCGCCGCAGGCCGCTGATGCGTGGGGCGCCGAAGCTGAAGGCTGGGCCGCTGTCCAGCGTCAGGGCGAGCTGGACGGTCTTTTTCTCCGGGTCGACCGTGGCCTGGCTGGACGCGATGTGCGCGGCCGGATAGCCCTCCAGCAGCAGGCCGCGAAGGCAGGCGTGCTTGGCGGACTCCCAGTCGGCGTGGCGGAAGACGGCGCCGGCACGCAGTGGCCAGGCGGCGCGCAGGGCGTCCAGATGCGAACCCGGATCGGCTTCGGCGAACGCACCGGTGATCCGCAGGTCGAGCTGGCCTACCCGCGCCGGTTCCCCCGGCTCCAGCGCCAGCCCGACCTTCCAGGTCTCGCCGTCACGCACCAGCGTCGCCGAGACTTGCGGCGAGTAATAGCCCTCGCTGGCGAGAAAGTCGCGCATCTGCGCCGGCGCCTGTTCGACCAGTCGGTGCAACTGGGTTTCGTCCATGCGCTCGCTGCCGCGCCAGCGGTAGAGATCCAGGTGCTTTTCCAGCAAGGAACGCTGAGTCAGTGGTGCGTCCAGGCTGATGCTGTAGGACGCGGGGTCGCCCGCCTGGACAAGTGAGGCAGAGAGCAGGCAGCAGGTTCCAAGCAGGCGTAAGGACATGGGGCTCGCGGCGGGTTTCAAACCGATCGGGGGCCCGCCATCCGGGCGCGGGTCCGATCGGCGGGACGAGGTCACCGCAGGGGATAGGCCGGTGGTGTGTACTCCAGCACCAGAGTGGCCAGTTGCTGATTCAGGCCAAGGATGGGAATGATGGCGCGCAGATTGCCGTTCGCCGCGCGGTCGACCCGGATTTCACTGGCTTGCAGATACTCGGCGGGATAGAGGCTGGCGAAGGGATCGGCCAGTTTCTTGCGGTCGCTGGCCACCAGGATCTTGCCATCCGGTTTCGCCAGCACGGCGGCCTGCATGCCGGGCATCTGCACCAGGTCGGTGAAGTACTGGTCGATCTGGTCCAGGTTGCCGGCCATGGCTTCGCGGCGGATGACCCAGGCGACGGGGATGCTGAACCGGCGCAAGGCCTCCTCGCTCTTGCCGGCGTCGATCCTGCCGGCTTCCTGGATCAGCCCGGCGCGGGCCTGCGCCTGGCGCGCCTCGGCCTCGGCCAGTTTGCCCTCCAGGGCGCTGATGGAGACTGCCCGCCAGCCGTACATCACCGCCGCGACCAGCAGCAGCGCGATGACCAGGCCCAGCATGATCTTCCGTTGCGGATCCATGCCCGTCTCCTTGGGCTGTTCGAAGGTCTCGGTGACGTCCTCGATGATGTCCTCGTTGTCGTTCATGTTCTTCTCCAGTTTGAAAAGTGGTCAGTTGACCAGGGTGGGCAAGGGTTTGTTCACGGCCTCCTGATCCGGCTGATGTATCTGCCGGATCAGGAGCGCCAGATCCTCGTGCAACCGGGTCAGGCTGGCTTCCGGCAGGCACGCCAGCGCATGGGGCACCTGGCCGCTGAATGGCCGTGGGGCACGATCCAGCGCGGACAGGCCTTGCTCGGTGAGGCGCAGGTTTACCACGCGGCGGTCATCTTCGCCGCGCCGTCGCTCCACCAGACCGGCTTTCACCAGTTTATCCAGTAGGGCGCTGGCAGTGGAAATATGTACGGATAGCGCCGCGCCCAGTCGCGAGACGGTGATGCCGGGGGTCTCGGCGATGGCCACAAGCATCCATCTCTGGGCGCCGGACAGCCCTCCCTCGGCATCCTGCGCATGGAAATGCTGACGCGCGGCGGCAGTGATGACGCGCAACTGTTTCAGGATATTCCTCACCAGTCGCGCGCTGGCGTCCACTGACTCACCATCCACACGCGCCTTGCCACGGTGCTGTTTTCCTTGAGTCACTGTTTTCTCATTCATGGGCTCTCGTGTCAGGACGTGGGGTGCAACGCACCTGCCCGGAGTTGGAATGACGGACATGATACTTTGAAACGAAAACATATGCCGTGATAGCATGTGCGCCATCCAGTCATGGTTTAAACCTGGATTGTTTTCAGCATCAGCATCGAGCCCGTGAGCGGGTTGCCTGTCGACACAATCAATTGAGGAAGGAGTTACAGCATGGACTTGAGCGTGTTTTCCACAGCGGTACAGACTGCCCTGGGCAGTCATCTACCCACCATCCTGGGGGCGATCGGCATCCTTGTGGTGGGCTATGTCCTGGCCCTGGCGGCGCGGGCGGCGACCCGCAAGGTGCTGTCGATGGCGCGCATCAATACCTTTCTCAACGATGCAGTCGGCAAGCCGATGGATATCGAGGGCGGCATCGCCCTGGGGGTGTTCTGGTTCGTGCTGCTGGCCGCCTTGCTGGGGGTGTTCAATACCCTCAACCTGGAACAGTTGTCCGGCCCGTTCGCCGAAATGATGGCCCAGGTCATGACCTATCTGCCGCATCTGCTGGCGGGGGTGCTGCTGTTGCTGGTGGCCTGGCTGGCCGCCACCATCGTCAAAGCCATCGCCAACCGGGCGTTGAAGGCGACGCAATGGGATGAGAAGCTGGTGGAGCAGGCGGGTATGTCGCCGCTGGGCGAGAACGTCGGCAACGTCCTGTTCTGGCTGGTGATCCTGATGTTCCTGCCGGCCATTCTGGGGGTGTTCCAACTGGAAGGCATGCTCGACCCGGTACGCAACATGGTGGATGAAACCCTGGCCATGCTGCCCAATATCTTCGCTGCCGGCATCATCGTCATCGCCGGCTGGCTGGTGGCCAAGATCCTGCGCGGCCTGGTGACCAATCTGCTGGCCGCGGTCGGCGCTGACAAGCTGGGCGAATCCGCCGGCATGAAAGGTTCGGTCGAGGTGTCGCGACTGGTGGGCTCCCTGGTGTTCATCCTGGTGTTCGTGCCGGCCTTGATCGCCGCCCTGGACGCCCTGCAGATCAGCGCCATCTCCGGTCCGGCCACCGACATGCTCGGCATGATCATGATGTCCATCCCGAACATCTTCGCGGCGGCCCTGATCCTGTTCATCACCTGGTACGTGTCGCGCTTCGCGGCGGGGCTGCTCGCCGGCCTGCTGGCCAACATCGGCCTCAACGAACTGCCGTCCAAGGTGGGCCTGCAACATCTGTTCTCGGATGACTTCAAGGCTTCCGATCTGGTCAATCGCGTGGTGGTGTTCTTCGCCATGCTGTTCGCCACGGTGGAGGCGGCGCATCGTCTGGATTTCACCCAGGTGCAGGATATGGTGGGCATGTTCATCCAGTTCGGCGGCGATGTGCTGCTGGGTGTGGCCATCCTGCTGGTGGGTTTCTGGCTGGCCAACCTGGCGCATCAGGCCATCCTGCGGACCAGCAATGAACAGGCCGTCGGCATGGCCGGCATCGCCCGCTACGCCATCCTGGGCCTGGTCCTGGCGATGGGGCTCTCCGCGATGGGAATCGCCGACAACATCGTCAACATGGCCTTCACCCTGGTGTTCGGTGCCGTCGCGGTGGCGATCGCGCTCTCCTTCGGCCTCGGTGGTCGCGAGGCGGCCGGCAAGCAGATGGATCACTGGCTGGCCAGGCTGCGCAAGGACGATCCCCAGTAAGGGTTCCCGAGATGCACCCACGCGCCGGCCGGTTTCGGCCGGCGCTTTTTTATTCAGGTTCGAGCGGGCTTCCATGCCCGTGATGTCAGACCCGGCAGGAACCGGGAAAGGAGTGTTGGATGAATACGATGCGACAAGCGAGTGGCTTGCTGCTGGGGCTGTGGGTCGCCGGTGTGGCGCAGGCCGATACGGTGGTACTGCACAACGGCGATCGGCTTACCGGAACGGTGGTGAGCCTGGAAGCGGGAAAACTGGTGTTTGCCACCGCCTATGCGGGCGAGGTGAAACTGCCCTGGAACCAGTTGCGGCATCTGGAGAGCGCGTCCCGGGTCCGTGTCCAGCTTGCCGACGGCACCCTGCTCAACGGCCAGTTGCTGGCGGCGCCCGACGGGCGCGCGCGGATCAGGGTCAGCGACCTGGTCGAGACCGCGCCGATTCCCCTGGAGCGGGTGACGGCGCTGAATCCGCCACTGGATCGCGACAAGGTGAAAATGACTGGCCACGCGAACCTGGGCGGGACCTTCTCGCGCGGCAACACCGAGGAGGACACGCTGCATGCCGACGCCGAGATGGTGGCAAGAACGCCGAGCAATCGCTACACCGTGGGCGGCGAGGTGAACGAGGCGTCGAAACAGGGTACGACCACCACGTCCAACTGGCGCCTGGCCATGAAGTACGACCACTTCTTCAAGGACAAGCGCTATTTCTATACCGTCGGCCAGTTCGAGAGCGATGCCCAGGCCGATCTCAATCTGCGTACCTCGCTGGGCCTGGGCGCTGGCTGGCAGGTGTTCGAGGAAGCGCGCCGCAACCTCTCGCTGGAAACCGGCCTGAGCATGGTCAACGAGGACTACGAGATTGCGCCCGACCAGAGCTTTCCGAGCCTGCGCGCGGCGCTGAAGTTCGACCAGCTGTTCTGGGATGACCGGCTCAAGTTCTTCCATACCAGCGAATTGCTCGCCAGCATCGAGAACAGTTCGGACTACCTGATCAAGACCCGCACCGGCATCCGCCTGCCGGTCACCAGGGCGGTCAACCTCAGCACCCAGCTCAACCTGGATTACGACGCGCTGCCGGCGCCAGGAAAGGACAGTACCGACACCGCACTGATCTTCAGCGTCGGCTACGGTTTCTGAACGCGCGTCCTCTGCTTATGCGCTGATCGCCTTGGTGATCAGCGGCACCAGGGGTTCCGGCAGCTTGATCTGGCCGGAGAGGGCGAAGGCGCGTCCGGCGTCGGACATCTTTTTCCAGGTCTTGCGGATGATCTCCAGCCACTTTTCCTCGTCGTATTCCGGCTTGGCGCCGGCGAAGGGCAGCATGTAGTACTCGATGAACACCAGATCGGCGACGTCTTCCATGAGTTGCGTGTCCGGGTTGACCTTGAGCGCGCGCTTGCCCACGGCTTTCTTGACCTGGTCGATCATGGCGTCGTCGTATCCGGCCTGGCGCATCAGTTCACCGGCGGTGTCGGCGTGGTACTTGTAGAGGCCGGTACGCCAGGCGAAATAGCCCTCCTTGGTCATCGGATAGGTATTGCGCGGCACCGTCCAGCGCTTGATGTGCTGGGCACGCACCGCCAGTTGCGCCACTTCCGAGGCGTCAGGGGCGAAGCGGTGGATCATTTCCGTCATCCGCTGGGCGTAGAGCAGTTCCTTGGGCTGGCCTTCGTCCTGGTTGGGGTCTTCGGCATTGGCGGCATCGAACAGCGCGATGGCCCGGTTGAAGCGTTCCTGGTTTGCGATCATTTCCGTCTGCTTGTCGTGTGAAATCTGTCTAGGGGGTTACAGGCCGCCGCCACGCGCCGGGCCGTAGCTGTCCAGCACCCGCAGGTAGCTGGCGCGTTCGACGGCGCTGGGGTCGGGCAGGTGCTTCTGGCTCATGCTGCCCTTGAGTTGGGCAACCGAAGTGTATTCGCGCTCGTCCATCCAGTGCTCGATGTCGGCGAGGATTTGCCCGAGCCGTTGCGGGCCGTGCGCGAGCAGGCAGGAGGCCAGGTGCACCACGTCGGCGCCGGCCAGCAGCAGCTTCATCGCCTCCTCATGGCCGTGGACGCCACCGGTCGCGGCCAGGGTCAGTGTGGTCTGGCCGCGCAGGATCGCGATCCAGCGGATCCGCAGCAGGGCTTCCTCGGGGGTGGACAGGTGCAGGCTGTCCACCATCTTCAGCGTTTCCAGGTCTATATCCGGCTGGTAGAAGCGGTTGAACAGGGACACGCCACGGGCGCCGGCCAGTTCCAGGTGCTTGATCAGGTGGGGTAGCGAGGAGAAGAACGGCGATAGCTTCATGGTCACCGGCAGGCTCACCGCGCCGCGCAGTTCGGCGAGCAGGTCGACATAGCGCGCTTCCACCGCCTCCCCGGAACAATGCGAATCGGCGGCGACGTGGTAGACGTTGAGTTCCAGGGCATCGGCCCCGGCCTGCTGCAACTCGCGGCCGAGATCGACCCAGCCGGAGCGCGAGACGCCGTTGAGGCTGGCGATGACCGGAATGCCCAGGCGCGCCTTCAGTTTCGCCAGATGTTCCAGGTAATGGTCGAGATGGCTCTGGTAGCCGCCATGGTCGGGCAGGAAGCCATCCGATTCGGCATGGCCGATGTCGCTGTGCAGCAGGAAGCGGTCGGCCATCTTTGCCTCGGCGTGCAGTTCCTCCTCGAACAGCGAGTGCATCACCAGGGCCGCCGCGCCGGCGTCTTCCAGTTGCAGCGCGCTGTCCAGGTGTTTGGACAACGGCGTCGAGGAGGGGACCAGCGGATTCTTGAGTTCGAGGCCCAGGTAGGTGGTGGAGAGGTCGATCATGTCATTCTCCTGTCTTGGTTTCGCCAAGCTGCGCCAGCGCCAGGTAGCCCTGGTAGCGGCGGTCGGCTTCTTTCTGGGCTTGTTCCAGGAAGCGTTCGGCGGCTTCCGGGTGGCTGCGGCCGAGCATGGCGAAGCGGGTTTCGCTGGCCATGAATTCGCGGATCGGCTTGCTCGGCGCGGCGGAATCGAGCTTGAACGGGTTGTCGCCGGCCTCCAGACGGCGCGGGTCGAAGCGGAACAGCGGCCAGTGGCCGCTCTTCACCGCCGCGTCCTGCTGGCGCAGGTTGTAGAGCATGTCGACGCCGTGGGCGATGCAGGGGCTGTAGGCCACCATCAGCGAGGGGCCGGCGTAGCTTTCCGCCTCGTGGAAGACGCGCAGGGTCTGGGTGTCCTTGGCGCCATAGGCGAGGGTGGCGACATAGACGTGGCCGTAGTCGGAGGCGAGTTTGGCCAGATCCTTCTTGGCCGTGGCCTTGCCGCCGGCGGAGAACTTGGCGACAGCGCCGATCGGCGTCGCCTTGGAGGTCTGGCCGCCGGTGTTGGAATAGACCTCGGTGTCCAGCACCAGGATGTTGACGTCGTAAGGCAGGGCGAGGACGTGGTCGAGGCCGCCATAGCCGATGTCGTAGGCCCAGCCGTCGCCGCCGATGATCCATACCGAGCGGCGGATCAGCCACTCCGCCAGCGTCGTCAGCTCGCCAGCGCGCGGATGGTTCGCTGCGGCCAGCTTGTCGAGCAGCGTGGCGACGCGGGCGCGCTGGGCGCGGATGCCGGCTTCCTCGCGTTGTTCGGCGCCGAGCAGCGCTTGGGCGAGGTCGCCGCCGATCTCGCCGGCCATCGCCTTCACCAGCGTTTGCGCGTGCGCCATCAGCTGGTCGGCCGCCAGGCGCATGCCGAGGCCGAATTCGGCGTTGTCCTCGAACAGCGAGTTGGACCACGCCGGGCCGCGGCCGTCGGCATTGGTGGTGTAGGGCGTGGTGGGCAGGTTGCCGCCGTAGATGGAGGAGCAGCCGGTGGCGTTGGCGATCAGCATGCGGTCGCCGAACAACTGGGTGGCCAGCCGGATATAGGGCGTCTCGCCGCAGCCGGCGCAGGCGCCGGAGAATTCGAACAGCGGGTCGAGCAGCATCGCGCCGGGAATGGTGGTGTGCTTGATGGCGTCGCGGTCGTATTCCGGCAGGCCGAGGAAAAAGGCGAAGTTGTCGCGTTCCGGCGCCCACAGCGGGGTGATGTTCGCCATGTTCAGTGCCCGGCGCGAGACGTTGGACTTGTCGTGGATCGGGCAGGCCTCGACGCAGTCGCCGCAGCCGGTGCAGTCCTCCGGCGCCACCTGATAGCTTATCCGGGTGCCGGCGGGGAAATCCTTGCTCTTCGCCGGCACGTGCTTGAAGGTGGCCGGCGCGCCCGCCACCGCCGCTTCCGGGAAGACGCGGGCGCGGATGGCTGAATGCGGGCAGACCAGCACGCACTTGCCGCACTGGGTGCACAGGGCGGCGTCCCAGACCGGGATCTCCAGGGCGATGTTGCGCTTCTCGTATTTCGCCGTGCCCACCGGCCAGGTGCCGTCCACCGGCATCGCCGATACCGGCAGGGCATCGCCGAGACCGGCGTAGATCGGCAGGGTGACGTCGCGGACGAAGTCGGGGAGGCCGGCCTGGCCTGCAGCGCAGGCGTGCTCGCCTGCATCGGCGGCGGGAAGCAGGCGAGACGTCTGCGCGACATCGACATGATGCAGGTGCGCCAGGGTCATATCGATGGCGCGGTGGTTCAGTTCGGCCAGGCGGCGGCTCTTGACGCCGTAGGTCTTGTCCACCGCCTGCTTGATCGCGGTGATGGCCTGTTCGCGCGGCAGGATGCCGGAGATGGCGAAGAAGCAGGTCTGCATGATGGTGTTGATGCGGCGGCCCATGTCCGCCTCGGCCGCGACCTTGTAGGCGTCGATCACCCAGAAGTCGAGCTGCTTGTCGATGAGTTCGCGGCGCAGGTTGTCCGGCAGGCTGGCCAGCGCGGCTTCCGGCGGGGCGGCGGTATTGAGCAGGAAAACGCCACCCGGCTTCGCCTGCTTGAGCACATCGTAGCGCTCGGTGAACACGGTCTGGTGGCAGGCGACGAACCCGGCGTCGTTTTCATCCACCAGGTAGGCGGCGCGGATCGGCGCCTCGCCGAAACGCAGGTGCGAGACGGTGACCGCGCCGGATTTCTTGGAGTCGTAGACGAAGTAGCCCTGGGCCTGGAGGTCGGTGTCCTCGCCGATGATCTTGATCGAGTTCTTGTTGGCCGACACCGTGCCGTCGGCGCCCAGGCCCCAGAACACGGCGTGGCGCAGGGCGCGGCTGGCATCGCTGCGGAAGGCGGCGTCCCAGGGCAGGGAGAGGTGGGTGAGGTCGTCGTGGATGCCGAGGGTGAACTGGCGCCTGGACTGGGGCTGCGCCAGTTCGTCGAACACCGCCTTGACCATGCCCGGGGTGAATTCCTTTGAGCCGAGGCCATAGCGGCCGCCGATGAGGCGCGGCATGGTGCGGATGCCGTCGGCGGCCGCGTTGGCGAAGGCGGCCAGCACATCCTTGTACAGCGGCTCGCCATCGGCGCCGGGTTCCTTACAGCGGTCGAGCACGGCAATGGCCCGCGCGGAGGCCGGGATGGCCGCGATCAGGGCGGCGGGGTCGAGGGGACGGTAGAGGCGCACTTTCATTACCCCGACCTTCTCGTCGCGCGCGAGGAGGTGATCCACCGTCTCGTGCGCGGTCTCGGCGCCGGAACCCATCAGCACGATGACCCGCTCGGCGTCAGGCGCGCCGACATAGTCGAACAGCTTGTATTGCCGGCCGGTGAGGCCGGCGAAGCGGTCGAACGCATCCTGAACGATGCCGGGGAAGGCGTCGTAGTAGGAATTGGCGCGCTCGCGCGACTGGAAGAACACATCCGGGTTCTGCGAGGTGCCGCGCAGGACCGGATGCTCCGGCGACAGGGCGCGGCCGCGATGGGCCGCGACCTGTTCGTCGTCGATCATCGCCCGTGCCGTGTCGCGCGCTACTTCCGTGATCTTGGCGACTTCGTGCGAGGTGCGGAAACCGTCGAAGAAATGCAGGACCGGAATGCGGCCCGCCAGGCTGGCGGCCTGGGCGATGAGGGCGAAGTCGTGCGCTTCCTGGACGCTGCCGGCGGCAAGTAATGAAACCCCGGTGCTTCTGCAGGCCATCACGTCGGAATGGTCACCGAAGATCGACAGGGCATGGCTGGCCACCGCGCGCGCAGCGACGTGCAGTACGAAGGGGGTCAGTTCCCCGGCGATCTTGTACAGGTTGGGGATCATCAACAGCAGGCCCTGGCTGGCGGTGAAGGTGGTCGCCAGGGCGCCGGCGGTCAGCGCCCCGTGCAGGGCGCCGGCGGCGCCGCCCTCTGACTGCATTTCGATGACTTTCGGAATGGCGCCCCAGAGGTTGGGCTGCCCGCGCGACGCCCATTCATCCGCCCATTCGCCCATGTTGGAAGAGGGCGTGATGGGGTAGATGGCGATGATTTCGTTGCAGAGGTAGGCGGCGCGGGCGGCGGCTTCGTTGCCGTCGATGGTGAGGCTGCGGGAAGCGGACATGTTGCGGCTCCTTGTCGCGCCGGCAGGATGTCCCTTGGGGAAGCTATCCATCAGGGCCTGGCCGGCGTCGTTCAACCCGCGCCGGCGGCGAAGCCGGCGCAACAAACGGGCAATCAGCCGGGCAGCGCGATCTTGCCGTCCTTGCTGAACTGGTAGTCGTGAAAGATGTGCTCGGCGGAGAGCAAGGCGTAGTCGCCGTTATCCTGTTTCACCGAGGTGTCCTTGAGCCGGTAGGTGTAATGGCCACAGGTCCACAGGTCGAAGTCGCGCATGTGGGTGCACAGGCAGGTCTTGTCGTACACCTTGATCTTCTTTTCGCCCGGATGCGCGGCGACTTCGCGGTTGTAGGCGTCGATGTAGGAACAGCGGCCGTTGGCGTCGAGGATATAGCCGAACGACTCACAGTTGGGGTGGGTGCCGGCGCCGATGGCCGGACTGCTCTTGATCATGCGCATCGGGTAGCCGGTGGGCGAGATGCCGTTGACCTCGATGTCGTCCTCGTCAGCCTTGTAATACTCCTGCTTGATCGGGTCGGGCAGGCCGCATTCCTCGCTCACGGTGAAACGGGTGGCGACCTGCACGGCGGCGGCGCCGGCTTCCAGGAAGGCGGTGGCGTCGGAGCCGGTGAAGATGCCGCCGGCCGGGATCAGGGGGATGTCGAGCTGCTCGGCCGCGAGCCAGGCCTGGATCTCGGCGACGATGGTGGCGAGATCGTACTTCGCCCAGTCCATGCCGAAGCCGAGGTGGCCGCCGGCCAGCGGGCCTTCCACCACCACGTAGTCGGGCAGGCGGTTGCTGCGGGCGCTCTTGCGCAGGAACAACTGCAGGGCGCGCAGGCTGGAGACGATGATGCCCAGCTTGGCGTCGCGGAAGCGAGGGTGCTCCTCGATCATGCCGAAGGAGCCCAGGTGCAGGCCGGCGGCCAGGGTGATGCCGTCGATGCCGGCATCCAGCGCGGCGGTGAGCCTCACCTTGAGGGTCTCGCGCGGCGCGTTCATGGTCAGTTTTTCCATGCAGTTGATGAACACCATGCCCTCGCCCTGCTTGCTGTCCATTGCCCGGCGCACATGCAGGCGCGTGGCTTCCTCCAGTTCGCCGAGGTGGAACTTCACCGCCGTCTTGTCTTCCAGGTTGGTGACGTTGGACTTGTACTGCTTGAGCTTGTCCTTGACGTAACGGGTCTTGAGATGGCGATCGATGACGGTGGGCACCATCGCGTCCGAGATATGGCCGACGCCGCCCAGGCGCGCGGCTTCCAGCGCCAGCTCGACCGTGGAGATGTCCACTCCCATGCCGCCGATCATGATCGGCACCAGTTCCTTGTTGCCGAGTCGGAGGCGGAAGTCATCCACGCATTTCATGGTTGTCATGTGCAAGAGATTGGAAGTTATGAAGTCACCTGACGGTGGCTCGCCATGATAAGCCTTGCTGCCCCTAGCGGCCAGCCGCGCCCGCCTGACGATACCGCAGCCACGTTTGCAGCAGGTTCCAGCCTAGGGCGCCGGCGGCCGCGGCGAGCAGGAGGCCGCCGGGTATTGCCAGCGCGGAAAGGAAGGGCGTGGCCAGCAGGCAGGCGAGGGCAGCCAGGTGCAGGTGATATTGCTTGCGCGCCCGCGTCTCCGGCAGGTAGTCGCGCATGCTCGGTTGTCCGGGCTTGAAGCCGACGCTGGCCTGGAGGTGGAACCAGGCCATGAACGGCAGGATCTTGTAGAGCATGCCGTTGACCACGGATACCGCGAAACCGAACAGGAACAGCAGGCCGGCAAACAGGACCCAGGCATCCGGCAGGCCGATCAGGGCATGCGTCACCGCCAGCGGCACGGACAGGATCAGGCAGGCCATGCCAAGGCGCCAGAAATCCAGGGTGACGTCCTGCAGCTTGCGTTTGCGCTGGTATTGCAGGCGCAGGGTGACGCCGGCGAACAGCATCAGCGCCAGCGCCACCAGCAGCAGCAGTCCCGCGTGCTTCCAGGGCGCCGGCGCCAGGGTGGCCAGCGGCAGGCCGAGCAGCATGCCGCGCCACAGCCAGCGGGTGAGGCGGGGCGGGTAGGGCGGCGTCAGTTGCAGCATGGGCACCACCTGCCAGGCGGACCCCATCACCAGGACACCGATCCAGCCGCCCAGCCCCCACAACACGTGTGCCGCCAGCCAGTCCAGCGGCGCCTCCGGCAACCACAGGCCGATCAGCCAACTCGCCAGCCCCAGGCCGAGAAACAGGGTCACCCCCAGGGTGAGCGCCGCCAGACGCATCGCCTGGCCGGTATCGTTGACCCGCACCCGCAGCAGGGCCAGGCCGACGGCGCCAAGGAAGACCAGCAGGCCGAGGCCGAGCAGGCTGGAGCCCGCGCTGAGCAGGCCCGGCTCGCCGCTGTCCAGCCCCAGCGCCAGGAGGGGTGTGCCCAGCAGCAGGCCGAGATGGCTGACCCAGGCGATGGCGCGCGCGACCGGCAGCGGCGCGCCGGCCACCACCGGCAGCATCTGGCTCATCGCGCCGAGCATGGCCATGCCGAGAAAGCCCAGTGTGACGAGATGGGTGAGCGCCAGGGTGATGGGCATCTGCGCTGAGACCGCCCAGTCCGGCCGCAGGGCCGCGATCAGGCCGGCGGCCATGAGAAACAGCGGCGCGGCAAGGAAGAAACGCAGGGGGACCGAGAACGGAGGCGCCTGTTCCAGTGAAAGTCCGGGGCCCAGCATCAGCGTGGTTCCCCGCGTGTCTCGATCAGGATCTCGTAACAGCCGTCCGGCAACAGATGGGTGCGGTGGCTGTAACCCATGTTGGCCAGGATGCCATACAGGGGGTGCGGTTCCCGGTGCAACAAAAAGCGGATGCGCTGGCCCGGCCGCAGCAGGTCCAGCGCCAGCAGCACTTTTTCCATGGGTTCCGGCGGCAGCAGCCAGCGGCCATCGACCAGCACTTCCTGTTTCATTGGCCTCCGTGAGGTATCGAGATCAACCTGCCTGATGAGGGGCGTGCTAATGGAACTGGGCCAGCAGCGCGTCCGCCTGGTCCGACAGCGCCTGGTCCGCCATCGGGTAGAGAATGTTCTCTTCCTTCAGATTGTGCTGGCGCATCAGCATCAGCAGCGTTTCCGACAACCCAAGATAGCCGTTGCCGTCCTGCTTGGCGAGGGCCTCGCGCATGGCGGTGAACACCTGGTTCATCTGCTGATGTTCGCCGCGCATCACCTGGGTGGGGCCGCCACGCATGCCGGTCTGCGTCTCGAAGGCCGGGAACACGACGTCTTCTTCATGCGCGAAATGCCGCAGCGTGCTCTCCTCGAATTGCTGGAATGCGGTGGCGGCACGCGGCCAGTCACGGTCGGCGACGGCATTTTCCGCCGCCGCGAAGAGCTCGTCACAGTGGTTATGTTCATTGACCAGAAAGCTGGAAAGCTGAGTCATGTTGGACGTCCGGATATTGAAAACGCGCTCATGCTGGCCCCGCCGGGGAGCCCCTACCTTGACCTTGGGCAAGGAAGTTGCCGCGCTTTCCCGGGCCGGGGTATAAGCCCGTCATGGCAAAAACCACCACCACCTACGTCTGCTCCCAGTGCGGCGGCCAGGCCAGCAAATGGCAGGGACAGTGTCCGCACTGCCTGGCCTGGAACACGCTTTCCGAATCCGTCCAGGAAGCCAGGACCAGCCGCTTCCAGTCACTCGCCGCCAGCGGCCAGGTAGTTCGCCTGTCCGCCGTGCAGGCGGTGGAGACGCCACGCCTGGCTACCGGCCTGGCCGAGTTCGACCGGGTGCTGGGCGGCGGCCTGGTCGGTGGCGGCGTGGTGCTGATCGGCGGCGACCCCGGCATCGGCAAGTCCACCCTGCTGCTGCAGGCGCTGGCGGAACTCAGTACGCGGGTGAAGACCCTCTATGTCAGCGGCGAGGAATCCGCCGCCCAGATCGCGCTGCGCAGCCGCAGGCTGGGCCTGAATGCAGACATCCCCCTGCTCACCGAAATCCGCCTGGAATCCATCTTCGCCACCCTGAAGGCGGAACAGCCCCAGGTCGCGGTGATCGACTCGATCCAGACCGTCTATACCGAGCAACTGCAGTCGGCGCCGGGGAGCGTGGCCCAGGTGCGCGAATGCGCGCAGGAACTCACCCGCCACGCCAAGCAGGCCGGCATCACCATCCTGCTGGTCGGCCATGTCACCAAGGAAGGCACGCTGGCGGGGCCGCGGGTGCTGGAGCATATCGTCGACACCGTGCTGTATTTCGAGGGCGATACCGGCTCCAGCTTCCGTCTCATCCGCGCCTTCAAGAACCGCTATGGCGCGGTCAACGAACTCGGCGTGTTCGCCATGACCGACAAGGGGCTGAAGGGCGTCAACAACCCCTCCGCCCTGTTCCTCAACCGTGACGAACGCGAGGCGCCCGGCTCCTGCGTGGTGGTGGCGCAGGAGGGCACGCGGCCGTTGCTGGTGGAAATCCAGGCCCTGCTCGACAGCAGCCACAGCCCCAACCCGCGGCGGCTGACGGTGGGTCTCGACGGCAACCGCCTGGCCATGCTGCTGGCGGTGCTGCACCGCCACGGCGGCGTGCCCTGCTACGACCAGGATGTGTTCGTGAACGCCGTCGGCGGCGTCAAGATCACCGAGCCGGCGGTGGACCTGGCGGTGGCCATGGCCATGGTTTCCTCGCTGCGCAGCAAGCCGATTCCGCACAAGCTGGCGGTGTTCGGCGAGATCGGCCTGGCCGGCGAGATCCGGCCGGTGCAACGCGGCCAGGAACGCCTGAAGGAAGCCGCCAAGCTCGGCTTCACCCAGGCGCTCTGCCCGAAGGCCAACCTGCCCAAGGGCAAGATTGCCGGCATGGCGGTGCATGGCGTCGGCAGCCTGGCTGAGGCGCTGGCGTATTTCCAGGGCCTGTAGCCGCCCGTGATGGGGTCCGCCCCCGCTGAAACCGTGCGCTTGCCATAGCGTTCCCGTACCGGCGCAACCCAGGAGTACCGCCATGACCTCACCCCTGCATGCATTCAGTCTGCCCGCCCTGGACGGGGGCGAACTGCGCCTGGCCGATTACGCCGGCCGGGTGCTGCTGCTGGTGAATACCGCCAGCGCATGCGGCTTCACGCCGCAATACGGCGGCCTGGAACGGTTATGGCGCGACTATCGGGCGCGCGGGCTCACGGTGATCGGCTTTCCCTGCAACCAGTTTGGCGGCCAGGAGCCGGGCGAGGCCGCCGAGATCGCCGGCTTCTGCGACACCCGCTTCGGCGTCAGTTTTCCCCTTTCGGCCAAGATCGAGGTGAAGGGTGCCAATGCCCACCCGCTCTACCGCTACCTGACCCATGCCGCGCCCGGCCTGCTCGGCAGCGAGGCGATCAAGTGGAATTTCACCAAGTTCCTGGTGGACCGCGAAGGCCGGGTCGTGCGCCGTTACGCGCCGATGACCCGACCGGAGGAGATCACGAACGATATCGAGCGCCTCCTGGGGTGAGCGGCGGCACGTTCTGTCGGGCCAAATTCATCGCCAGCCCGCACGGCAAGGCATAATCCGGTTCCCGTGCTTCCACGCCGCCGATTCCGCCGCGAGCCACCGCCCGCGCCTTTCCTCCCGCACCTGAACATTGCCCTTCATGTCTGATTCCGCACCGAAAACCGGCCGCAGCAATGCCCTGCTCGACCGCCTGTATTCCGAATTCCCGGTCTTTCGTGACTATCGCCCGCTTGCCATCGGCATCCACAAGGCCCTGATGCTGCGGATTCCGGATCTCGACAAGGTCCAGGTGCGCCGTGCCCTCCACCAGCACACCGGCGCCACCCGCTACCTCAAGAGCATCGTCGAAAACGCCCCGCGCTTCGATCTCGACAACAACCCCGACGGAGTGGTGACCGCGGAGCAGCAGACGCTGGCGGCGACCACCCTGCGCGAACGCTTCAGGAAGGCCGCGGAACGCCGCAAGGAGGAAGAGGACGAGAAGAAACGACAGGAGAAGCTCCTCAGCCTGGCGGAGAAGTTCAACAGCCGCTGAATCCCGGTGGACGGGGGGAACTCGCCGGCCACCGCCGCGCTCCAGAGGGGGGCGGGATGTCGCCGTTCTCAACCCGGGGGATGACTCAATGGCACATGATCACTGGCTGGTCGACCTGGCGCAGCGGCTGCGTCGGGCGAAAACGCAGGCGCAGTTGATGGAGATCATCGACCGCCTGGAAGACCATTACGACGCCTTCGCCGGTCCGGGACAGGAACTGGTCGAGGATCTGCTGACACAGGCGCGTCGACGCCTCCACGAACTCGCCTGAGCCGGCGCGCCGGGCGAACCCGCTTCAGCCCGCGCTCAGTTCCAGAATGCTGCTGGCGAGGGCAGGGGCCGCGCCGAGGTGCGGGGTCAGCCGCACGGCGATGTCCGGTCGCAAGGCGCGAAATGCCGCCAGGGACTCGGGAATGTCCCGGGCGACGTGGGTGCCGGCGGCGAGAAAGTACGGAAACACGGTGATCTCGCCGGCCCCGTGCGCGGCGCAGCGGGCCAGCGCCTCCGGGATGGACGGCTCGGCCAGTTCCAGGAACGCGACTTCCACCTGGTCGAAGCGAGGGTCGCGCAGGGCGCGCAGCCGTTCGGCAAGGGCGCGGACTTCGTCATTGGAGGCCTGGCGGCGGCTGCCGTGGGCGATGAGGAGGAGATGGCGCGTGGGCATGGTGTTGGCCTCGTTGGACTTCGGGATAGAGGGTGACACGAGCGAAGCAGAGATGGGCTGTCATCACCCGGCCGATCGCCACCAGGCTGATCCGGCGCAGCCGGCTCGTATCCAGTGGCTTGTCGATGCGGTATGGCTTGAACTGGTCGAAGGGCAGACGCAGCGCGCGCCAGCGCGGGGTGGCCAGAAAGGTGGCGCGATAGGACTGCCAGACGATGCGGGTATCGGCGCTGCGCAGATGCAGGTTGTACGGCTCGTCATTCCCGTACACCTCGATTTTCGATGCCGGCATAGTCGCGGGCATCGAGCAGGCTGAACGGGTTCAAGTCGAGGCTGGCCTGGATGAAGCCGCCGTTGTAATCCAGGCTGACCTGGCCGCCGAGGCACAGGCAGCGGCGGCCGTCGATCCGCGACGGTTCCAGTTGAACCTCCGAGACGCCGCCCATGACCCGATCGCTGATGGCCTGCCAGCAGGCGCCGTTGCTCGCCCAGAGGCTGTCGTCTTCGCGCGCGTCGAGCAGCAGGGGAGGCAAGGTCGTCAAGGCGCGCATCATGGCCTCGCCGCGCGGGCATGAGGGACCCGGATCAGGCCGTCGACCTCGAATCCCGCTCTTCGGGCGGTATCCAGCAGGGTCGCGAGCAGCGCCTCGGGCAGTGCCGGCTCGCGCGCCAGGATCCAGAAATAGTCGTGGTCCGGCCCGGTCACCATCGCCCAGCGGTAATCCGGGTCCAGCGCCATCACGTGATAGCCGCCGTAGAACGGCCGGAAGAAACTCACCTTCAGGCTCGCGACGTCCGGGGCGCCGATGAAATAGGCGCGGCCAGCGGCCGTCTTCCAGGTGTTCGCGGTGGTGTCGTAGCCCTTGTTCAGCACGTCGATGCCACCGTCCGCGCGCAAGGTATAGGTGGCGGTGATGTCGCGTAGCCCCCGCTCGAAGCGGTGATCCAGGCGTGCGATCTCATACCAGGTCCCGAGGTAACGCTCGGTCTGGAAACCGCTGACCGGCGTCACCCCCTCGGGCACACCGGTGCAGCCGGTCAGCAGGAACAGGGCCAGCACCATGGGGAGGACGAGTGCGTGATGGCGGTTGCGGGGGATCATTTCAGTTCATGCCTCCGGGTGGCCAAGCGGCGAAGGCCGGTTCAGGTCCGGCGCGCGACCGGCGGGCGCGCGTCGAGCAGGGTGCGCAGCGCTTCGAGCAGACGCTTGTCGTCCGGCTGTGTCGCGGACTCGAAGCTCTGGACTGCCATGCCGTCGCGGCTGATCAGATATTTGTGGAAATTCCAGCGCGGCGCCTGGCCGGTGCGCTTGTCCAGTTCGGCATAGAAGGCGTTGCGCGCCTTGCCGGCGACGACGGACTTCTCGAACATCGGAAATTCGACGCTGTAGGTGAGCCGGCAGAATTTGGCGATGGCCTGGTTGCTGCCCGGCTCCTGGCGGCCGAAGTCATTGGACGGGAAACCCAGTACGACCAGGCCGCGATCCTTGTATTGCCGATAGAGCGCTTCCAGGCCGCCGTATTGGTCGGTGTGGCCGCAGTAGCTGGCGGTATTCACCACCAGGATCACCTTGCCCTGGTACTGGCACAGGTCCTGCGGCGTGCCATCGCGCAGGTCGGGGAAACTGTGGCGCAACAGTGGCGGACATGCCGCCACAGCCCAGGCGGACCAGGCCAGTGCGAGCAGCAGCACGCCGAATTGCAGACCGAACCGGAGCGGGCGGGGGTGAGGCATGGATAACGTGGTCATGGTCTTGTCCTGGACAAACCGTCGTGAAGTCGTAAGATAGGCGGAGAGTGCGTTGATGTCAATGTAACTGTCCAGGACAAACATGCAAGATCAGATCGAACAACCCATCAATATCGCCGCGGTCGAGCGTGAAACCGGGCTGTCCAAGGATGTCCTGAGAAAATGGGAGCAGCGTTATGGTTTCCCCGCGCCGCTGCGTGACGGTTATGGTGAACGCGTCTATCCGGCCGCGCAGGTGGATCGACTGCGCCAGATCAAACGCCTGCTGGATGCCGGCATGCGCCCCTCACGCGCGATTCAGCTCGATGCCGGGCATCCGCAGGCAGCACATGCGCCCGTGCCACGGGCGGCCAGCGCCGCCGGTGGCGAGCTGAATCTGCTCGACGGGCTCGACCTGGGTGATCCCGCGGCCATGCGGCAAAGGTTGCGGCGTGAGCTGTCGCGGCTGGGGGTGGCGCGTTTTGTCCTGGACACGCTGGCGCCGCTCAATGCGGCGGTGGGCGAGGCCTGGGCCCATGGCGGACTAGACATCCATCAGGAACATCTCTACACGGAAATCGTCCAGGGTGTGTTGCGCGGCATCATCGGCGACCTCGGCGACGCCACCGGGACGCCGCGCATCCTGCTGACCACGCTGCCGGGGGAACAACATGGTCTGGGCATCCTGATGGCGGCCGCCCTGTTTTCACTGGAGGGCGCGCACTGCATTTCCCTCGGCACGCAGACGCCGGTGCGCGAGGTCGTCCAGGCCGCGCGCGCGCACCAGGCCGATGTGGTGGCGCTATCCTTCAGCGCGGCCTACCCGCGCCGCCGCATCCAGCCAGACCTGGCCGAGTTGCAACCGCAACTCGGCGGCCACGTCGAACTCTGGGTGGGGGGGGAGGGCACCGCGAAGCGGGTATCGCCGGCGCCGGGTGTGCGTTTCCTGCTGACACTGGAATCGGCTCGATCCGCTCTGGCCAACTGGCGCCAGAGCCATCGGCAAGACTGAGGCGTACGCCCACTCGCCGCGGTCGAGCAGCCGGCCGGCGTGAACACGGACGGGATATCCTTCACCTGCATGTTGCTGGTGATCCCGGTGTTGATCAGGGAAAGATCCTGTTGGCGCCCAGCGTGCCGCGTCTGGGCACCTCGAACCCCCCCCGATTTGTCATTCCGGCGAACGCCGGAATCCAGAGAAATCAACAACCTGGACACCGGCTTTCGCCGGTATGACGAGTTATTCGAGGTGCCCGTCTGTCCTCGAAGCGCAGGGTCGGGTGGATGGGATTCGCATTGCCCACCGGGGGCGTTGCCTGGAGGATGAGGCCGGATTCAGTGACCAAGATGCGGCGCAAACAAAATGATCCAGGCTTCGCGCGGGGTGACGATGCGTAGCGTGCCCGACTGCTTCCAGCCCAGCACCCGCTTGTCGCCGGTCACGAAGATGTCGGTACCTGCCGCGACGGCGGCAGCGACCAGGCGGGCGTCGTTGTCCTCGGCGGGTTCGGCGACATCGTTCACCAGCGGCGCTTCGTTCCAGGAAGCATCGAATAGGGCCGGCGCATGGGGCAGGTGGGGAAATTTTCGCGCCAGCACCTCGTGCGCCTCGACCCGCACCAATGGGCAGGTGACCAGCCAGTCGCGGTCGGCGCATGCCGTGACCAACGATTCACACAGGCCGGAGAAGATCGTCGCCGACAGCCAGACGTGGGTATCCAGAAAAACCTTCATGACACGTCTTGCAGGATGTCTTCCTCGGTCAGCCAGCCAGCGGCGCGAGCGGCCGGGCCAAGCTGGACCTGGCTGGCATGCAGCGCGGCACGCAGGCGATAGGCGCGCAATGAATCCCGCACGACCTCGCTGCGGCTTTTGCCGGTCATCTCGCAAATGGCTTGCAGGTCTTGCGTCTCTTTTTCCGATAAACGCACGGTCAAGGTGGATTGCATGGTGAACTCCTGGTTGTATTACATCGTGATACGGAGGTTAGCATGAGCGCGCTTGTCGATGCCCGCTTAGACACCCCGCGGCGGTTCCCTTTGCATGCTGTCCTCACGGTTTGCTTGGAACAACTCGAAACCATTTGATGGAGCGCTTCCATGCTCGGCGCCATATTCGGTGACATTGTCGGTTCCGTTTACGAGTGGCATAACACGAAAACCAAGGACTTCCAGCCCCTGGTCGCGCAACGCGCCTTCTTTACCGACGACACGGTGCTGACCATCGCGGTGGCGGATGCGTTGCTCAACCAGCGGCCACCGGCCGAGGCGCTCAAGGATTGGGGGCGGCGCTATCCGAACGTGAGCTGGGGCGGGCGTTTCGCGCGCTGGCTGTTTTCGCCGGAGACCGCGCCTTACGGCAGTTTCGGCAACGGTTCGGCGATGCGGGTGTCGCCTGTGGGTTTGCTGGGGAGTGATCTGGCGGAGGTGGTGAGGTTGTCCGATTACGTCACGGCGGTGACCCATGACCATCCGGAAGGCTTGAAGGGAGCGGCGGCGACCGCCACGGCGGTTTTCCTGGGGCGCCAGGGGGCGGGCGCGGATGAGATTCGCGCCGTGGTGACGGAAACCTTCGGCTATGACCTGTCCACCACGGTCGATGCGATTCGCCCCGGCTATCGTTTCGATGTGACCTGTCAGGGCAGTGTGCCGCAGGCGCTGGTTTGCGCGCTGGAAGCGACGGACTTCGAGGATGCGATTCGCAATGCGATTTCCCTCGGCGGCGATTCCGACACTCTGGCGGCGATCTGCGGTGGTGTGGCGGAGGCGCGCTTCGGGATGCCGGAGGAACTGGCGCAGGCGGCCTGGGGACGCTTGCCGGCGGATATGCGTGAGGTGCTGAAGGCCTTGTATGACGCCACCGGGGCGGCTTGAGGGTGCTGTACCTGCTCAACGCCCCCGTCCTCACCGCCTATGGCGACTGGCGTTTCGCCGGTCCGCTCAGCGTGGACGCGGCGCGGGCGCTGCTGGCGGGGGGCTTTGTCTCGGCCATCGGGCATGATGGCGCGGCGCGATTCCTGACCGGGCTGCTGGGGGTCGAGGTGCCGGTCAGCCGGGTGGCGGTCGTGATGCAGCCGGGGGATGCGGCGCTGGTGTTGCGGTTGACCCGGCGCTTGCCGGAGGCGGTGGTGTTGTCGGACGCGGAATTGAGGGCGTGGCCTTGTGAACTGGGGGCGCTGACACGCCTGGCCTGATCCGTCTGGCAGGCTCAGACGAAGCGGGCCAGGAATGCGCCTTCGCGGCCCGGCGGCAGGGCCAGCCTGACCTTGTGGCCGTTGCCCGGCGCGACGGGCATGTCCTTGCCCTCCAGGTTGGTCATGTGTGCGATGACGATTTCGCTATTGCCGGCCGGGTGAATGACTTCGATGCGGTCGCCGACGGCGAATTTGTTCTTCACCTCGATTTCCGCCAGGCCGTCCGCCGTGTAACCGAGCACGTCGCCGACGTAGAGGCTGCGGCCGGATTCGGAGTGGCCGCTCAGGTAGTTCTGGTATTCGCGGTCCGGGTGGCGCTCGAAGAAGCCGCCGGTGTAGCCGCGGTTGGCCAGTCCGTCGAGTTCGCCAAGCAGGCGGGGGTCGAGCGGGTGGCCGGCGAGCGCGTCGTCGATGGCCTGGCGGTAGGCCTGGACCGTGCGGGCGACGTAATAGGGCGATTTGGTGCGGCCTTCGATCTTGAGGGAGTCGACGCCGATCTCGACCAGTCGCTGGACATGCTCGATGGCGCGCAGGTCCTTGGAATTGAGGATGTAGGTGCCGTGTTCGTCTTCCTCGATGGGCATGTAGCTGCCCTGGCGTTTTTCGCGCTCCTCGATCAGGAAGACGTCGCCGCCGGGGGCGACTTCGGCGTTGTGCACCTTGAAATCCCAGCGGCAGGAATTGGTGCAGGTGCCCTGGTTGGGGTCGCGGTGATTGAAGTAGCCGGAGAGCAGGCAGCGTCCGGAATAAGCCACGCACAAGGCGCCGTGGACGAATACTTCCAGTTCCATGTCCGGGCATTCCTGGCGGATCTCCGCGACCTGGTCGAGCGAGAGTTCGCGCGAGAGGATGATGCGGCTCAGCCCCAGTTTCTTCCAGAAGCGCACCGCCGCGTAATTGACCGTGTTGGCCTGCACCGAGAGGTGAACCGGCATCTCCGGCCAGGTCTCGCGGACCAGATCGATGAGGCCGGGGTCGGCCATGATCAGGGCATCCGGCTTCAGCGCGATGACCGGCGCCATGTCGGCCAGATAGGTCTTCACCTTGGCGCTGTGCGGATAAATGTTGCTGACCACGTAGAACTGTTTGCCGCGCGCGTGGGCGGTTTCAATGCCGATCCCCAGGGCGACCTCGTCACGAAAACTGTTGTTGCGCGCGCGCAGGCTGTAGCGCGGCTGACCGGCATAGACCGCGTCGGCGCCGTAGCGAAGCGCGGTTTCCAGCATGGTTTGCGAGCCGGCGGGGGCGAGGAGTTCGGGAGGGGACATGAGGTGTATCCATCATTCCCGCGTTCGCGGGAGTAACGGTGGTTTACCTGGGCTTGTGGAAAATCTGCCCCTCATGGAAGCCGTAGACACCCGCCTTGCGGTCGGCGTAATAGCGTTCCAGAGTGTGCTCGATCGTGCGGAAGGCCATCTCTTCCCAGGGCATTTCGGCTTCGCTGAACAGACGCGCGTCCAGGCTTTCCTCGCCGTGGATGAAGTCCAGGTGCAGCAGGCGGGCGCGGAAGACCAGGTAGACCTGGTTGATGTCGGGCAGGCTGATCATGGCATACAGCCCCAGCATTTCCACCCGCGCGCCAGCTTCTTCCAGGGTTTCGCGGGCGGCGCCTTCCGCCGTGGTCTCGCCGTTTTCCATGAAGCCGGCGGGGAGGGTCCAGAGGCCGTATTTCGGCTCGATGGCCCGGCGGCACAGCAGGATCTTGTCTTCCCATTCCGGAATGCAGCCGACCACCATTTTCGGGTTGTGGTAGTGGATGGCGCCGCAACCCGGGCAGACATGGCGCGGGCGGTTGTCGCCGGGCGGGATCTCGATGCGCACCTGGGCGCCGCACTGGGAACAGAATTTCATGGAAGGCAGGGTCATAGGAATCGCATGGATAGGTCGAGCGCGCGCACGTTCTTGGTGAGGCCACCAATGGAAATGCGGTCCACCCCGGTTTCGGCGATGGCGCGCACGCTGTCCAGGGCGATGCCGCCGGAGGCTTCCAGTTGTGCCCGCCCACCAGCGAGTGCGACGGCGGCGCGCATGCCGGCGAGGTCGAAATTGTCGAGCAGGATCAGCGTTGCCCCGGCCGCGAGCGCTTCATCGAGTTGTTCCAGGGATTCCACCTCGACCTGGACGCTGGTTGTTGCATTCGCCAGGGCAAATGCTGCCGCCAGTGCCGGCCGGATGCCGCCGGCCGCCGCGATGTGGTTTTCCTTGATCAGGATGCCGTCATGGAGGCCGATGCGCTGGTTTTCACCGCCGCCGCACATGACCGCGTACTTCTGCGCGATGCGCAGTCCGGGCAGGGTCTTGCGGGTGTCGAGGATGCGCGCGCGGGTGCCGGCGATGGCGTCGACATAGCGCCGTGTTTCGCTCGCCACGCCGGAGAGGGTCTGGAGAAAGTTCAGGGCGGGTCGCTCGGCGCTGAGCAGCGCCCGCGCCGGACCGCTGATTTCGCACAGGGCTTGTCCCGCCGTGACACGGTCACCGTCGCGGGCGCTCCAGGTGATTCGCGTCGCGGCATCGAGCGCGATGAAGCAGGCATCGAACCAGGCGGTACCGCACAACACGGCGTCCTCGCGGCTGATGACGCGCGCGCGCGCCTGCGCCGTGGCCGGGATGAGCAGGGCGGTGAGGTCGCCGTCGCCAAGGTCTTCGTCGAGCGCGGCGCGGACATTGCTGGCGATGCTGTCTTGCAGGGAGGCGATCATGGTGTGTGTGAGGATGAGGTCATCGGGTCGCTGACGACACAGGATTCTGAAAGATTGTAGGGGGGGCGGGATGGGCTGTCATAACTTCGGCCCGGTCGGTTTCATTCCGATGAAATAAATCCGCCCTGGCGGGTTGCTTCGAAAAATCTTCCCCACTAGAATGCGCCCCGACCTTAGGCGCGTAGCTCAGCTGGTTAGAGCACCACCTTGACATGGTGGGGGTCGTTGGTTCGAGTCCAATCGCGCCTACCAACACAGCGAAAGCCCTCCGGTGGGGGTTTTCACCAAAAGCCCCTTCGCGGGCTTTTGTCGTTTCTGAAGGTGGCTGATATGCCTGTAGTGCGTCTTCCCGATGGTTCCGAACGTGTTTTCGAGGCGCCGGTGACGGTGGCCGAGGTGGCCGCCAGCATCGGCGCCGGTCTTGCCCGCGCGGCGCTGGCCGGCAAGGTGGATGGCCAGTTGGTCGATACCTCGTACCGCATCGACCGTGATGTCCGGCTCGCCATCATCACCGACAAGGACGCCGACGGCGTCGACCTGATCCGCCATTCCACCGCCCACCTCCTGGCCTACGCGGTGAAGCAACTGTTCCCGGAGGCGCAGGTGACCATCGGTCCGGTCATCGAGGACGGTTTCTATTACGACTTCTCCTACAAGCGTCCCTTCACCCTGGAAGACATGGCCGCGATCGAGAAGCGCATGGGTGAACTCGCGAAGAAGGACATCCCGGTCTCCCGCGAGGAATGGGATCGTGACCAGGCGGTGGCCTATTTCGAGTCCATCGGTGAGCATTACAAGGCCGAACTGATCGCCGCCATTCCGCAGGGGCAGACCATCTCCCTCTATCGCGAGGGTGATTTTGTCGACCTCTGTCGCGGCCCGCACGTGCCGTCTACCGGCAAGCTCAAGGTGTTCAAGCTGATGAAGCTGGCCGGCGCCTACTGGCGCGGCGATTCGAAGAACGAGATGCTGCAGCGGATCTATGGCACCGCCTGGGGTAACAAGGACGACCTCGCCGCCTACCTGCATCGCCTGGAAGAAGCGGAGAAGCGCGACCACCGCCGCCTCGGCAAGCAGCTCGACCTGTTCCACCTCCAGGAGGAGTCGCCGGGCATGGTGTTCTGGCACCCGCATGGCTGGTTGTTGTGGCAGGAAATCGAGCAATACATGCGGCGCAAGTTCATCGAATACGGCTATCAGGAAGTGAAGACGCCGACGATCATGGACAAGTCGTTGTGGGAGAAATCCGGCCACTGGGAGAACTACCGCGAGAACATGTTCACCACCGCCTCGGAAAACCGGGATTACGCGGTGAAGCCGATGAACTGTCCCGGCCATGTCCAGATCTTCAACCACGGCCTGCATTCCTATCGTGACCTGCCGCTGCGTCTGGCCGAATTCGGCTCCTGCCATCGCAACGAGCCCTCCGGCGCGCTGCACGGCCTGATGCGGGTGCGCGCCTTCACCCAGGACGACGCCCACATCTTCTGCACGGAAGGCCAGATCCAGCCCGAGGTGTCGGACTTCATCAAGATGCTGCAGGCGGTGTACGCCGATTTCGGTTTCAGCGATGTCCTGGTCAAGCTCTCCACCCGTCCGGAGAAACGCGTCGGTTCCGACGAGTCCTGGGACAAGGCGGAGGCCGGTCTCGCCGCCGCCCTGGAGCAGAATGGCCTGGCCTTCGACCTGCAACCGGGCGAAGGCGCCTTCTACGGCCCCAAGATCGAGTTCACCCTGAAGGATTCGCTCGGCCGTCTCTGGCAGGTCGGCACCATCCAGCTCGATTTCAACCTGCCGGTGCGCCTGGGCGCCGAGTTCGTCGACGAAGACAACACGCGCAAGCCGCCGGTCATGCTGCACCGCGCGATCCTCGGGTCGATGGAGCGTTTCATCGGCATCCTGATCGAGCATTACGCCGGCAATTTCCCGGTCTGGCTGTCTCCCGTGCAGGTGGTGGTCATGAATATCACCGACAGCCAGGCGGAATATGCCGCTGAAATCGTGCAAAACCTTAAAAAACAAGGTGTCCGCGCGGTTTCGGACTTGAGGAACGAGAAGATCACCTATAAAATTCGCGAGCACTCCATGCAGCGCGTCCCCTACCAGATCATTGTTGGCGATAAAGAACGCCAGGAAGGCAAGGTGGCGGTACGCAAGCGCGGTGGCGAGGATCTCGGTCAGATGGACCTGGACTCTTTCCTCGGTAAATTGCGTGGCGGTGAGTGAACAACCTGAGGGGCCGATGCAACTGATCGGCTCCTCGTTTTTTTCAAGGGGCTTGAAATAGCACAGGATAAAGAACCCCGGATCAATGGCGAGATTGATGTCTCCCCGATCCGACTGGTGGGTGTGGAGAGCGAGCAGCTGGGTATCGTCAGTCTGCGCGAGGCGTTGGCCAAGGCCGAAGAGGCCGACCTGGATCTGGTGGAGATCGCGCCACAAGCGCAGCCACCGGTTTGCCGAATCATGGATTACGGCAAATTCAAGTACCAGGAAAGCAAGAAGCAGCACGAGGCCAAGCTCAAACAGAAGCAGATCCAGATCAAGGAAGTGAAGTTTCGCCCGGCGACGGACGACAACGACTATCAGGTCAAGCTGCGCAACCTGATCCGCTTCCTCGGCGAAGGCGACAAGGCGAAAGTCACGTTGCGCTTCCGCGGTCGTGAAATGGCCCACCAGGAGTTCGGTCTTGACTTGCTCAAGCGCGTGGAAGCCGACCTGGCCGAGCATGCCGTGGTCGAGCAGTTCCCCAAGATGGAAGGGCGCCAGATGATCATGGTGCTGGCCCCGAAGAAGAAGTAAGCAGAATTTGTTGTAGCGAGGCGGGCACGGGCCTCGAAATCCACCGTGCCGACAAGTGCCGTCAGGCTGTTCAAGCGCTCCCGGTGGGGGCCGCCCGATGGCATCGAAGAAATGGAGCAATCATGCCCAAGATGAAGTCCAAGAGCGGGGCCGCCAAGCGCTTCCGCGTGCGTGGCAGCGGCAGCATCAAGCGTTCGTCCGCCTACATGCGTCACATCCTGACCAAGAAAACCACCAAGCGTAAGCGTCAATTGCGTGGTATGTCCGATGTCAATGCCTCGGACGTGGGTCACGTTCGCGCCATGTTGCCCTACGCATAAGGAGAGAGAAGCATGCCAAGAGTCAAACGTGGCGTAACCGCGCACGCCAGTCACAAGAAGGTTCTTGACGCCGCCAAGGGTTTCCGCGGCCGTCGCAAGAACGTATTCCGCGTCGCCAACGAAGCGGTGATGAAGGCCGGTCAGTATGCCTATCGCGACCGCCGTCAGAAAAAGCGTCAGTTCCGTGCCCTCTGGGTGGCCCGTATCAACGCCGCCGTGCGCAGCCTCGGGATGGATATGACCTACAGCGTGTTCATGCATGGTCTGAAAAAGGCCGGCATCGAGATCGACCGCAAGGTCCTCTCCGATATGGCCATCTTCGACGAGCCGGCGTTCGCCAAGATCGCCGAGCAGGCCAAGGCCGGCCTGGAGGCGTAAGCAGCCGGGGATAGATCCTGTCCCCCAGCCAGAGGGGAGGCCTGTAAAGGCCTCCCTTTTTCTTTTTTATCAAATGGTTCGCGCATGAATCTCGACGAAATTCTCAAGGATGCCGAGCGGGAGTTCGCCGCCGCCGGCAGTTTGCCCATCCTCGATCAGGTCAAGGCTCGTTACCTGGGCAAGAGCGGCGCCATCACCGCCGAGATGAAGGCCCTGGGTGCGTTGCCCGCGGAAGAGCGCAAGGCGGCGGGTGCCCGCATCAATCAGGTCAAGGATCAGGTTGAAACGCTCCTGCGCGCGCGTCGTGATGCCATCCAGGCCGCCGAACTGGAACGCCAGTTGGCCGCTGAATCACTCGACGTGACCCTGCCCGGGCGCGGCGACGCCGTCGCCGGACTGCATCCGGTCACCCGCACCATGGCGCGGATCGAGGCGCTGTTCTCGTCGATCGGCTTCGAGGTGGCCGACGGCCCGGAGATCGAGACCGATTTCTACAACTTCACCGCGCTCAACATTCCGGAAAACCATCCGGCGCGGGCCATGCACGATACTTTCTATCTGGACGGCGGCAGTCTGCTGCGGACCCACACCTCGCCGGTGCAGGTGCGCTACATGCAGAACCAGCAGCCGCCCATCCGCATCATCGCCCCCGGCCGTGTCTACCGTTGCGATTCCGATGTGACCCACACCCCCATGTTTCATCAGGTGGAAGGGCTCTGGGTGGATGAGTCGGTGTCGTTCGCCGACCTCAAGGGCATCCTGGCCGATTTCATGGCGCGCTTCTTCGAGCGCGACAATCTGCCGGTGCGCTTCCGGCCTTCCTTCTTCCCGTTCACCGAACCCTCGGCGGAGATGGACATCGGCTGCGTCATCTGCGAGGGCGCCGGTTGCCGCGTCTGCTCGCACACCGGCTGGCTGGAAGTGCTCGGCTGCGGCATGGTGCATCCCAATGTGTTCGGCCATGTCGGTATCGACGCCGAGCGTTACCAGGGGTTCGCCTTTGGTCTCGGTGTCGAGCGCCTGGCCATGTTGCGCTACGGCGTCGACGACCTGCGCCTGTTCTTCGAGAACGATCTGCGTTTCCTCAAACAATTCGCCTGACATCATGCAATTCTCCGAAGCCTGGCTGCGTAGCCTCGTCAATCCCGCCCTGAACACCCAGGAACTTGGCCATCTGCTGACCATGGCCGGCCTCGAGGTGGAAGCCATTGAACCCGTTGCCCCGGCGTTCGGCCAGGTCGTGGTCGCGCAAATCCTCAGCGCCGAGAAGCATCCCAACGCCGACCGCCTCCAGGTCTGCCAGGTCGATGTCGGCCAGGCGCAGCCGCTGACCATCGTCTGCGGCGCGCCGAATGCCCGCGCCGGCCTCAAGACCGCCTGCGCCCTGGTCGGCGCCGTGCTGCCCGGTGATTTCCGGATCAAGCAGGCCAAGATGCGCGATGTCGCGTCCTTCGGCATGCTCTGTTCCTTCAAGGAACTCGGCCTCCCCGGCGACGCCGCCGGCATCATGGAACTGGGCGCCGACGCGCCGGTCGGCCAGGAACTGCGGCAATGGCTGAACCTGGATGACAGCCTGATCACATTGAAACTCACGCCCAACCGCGGCGACTGTCTGTCGTTGCACGGCATTGCCCGCGAAGTGGCGGCCCTGGCGGATGCGCCGCTCACCACGGTTGATTGCGCACCGGTCGCCGCCGTGAGCAACGCGACCCACCCGGTTGCCATCGCCGTGGAAGCCGCCTGCCCGCGCTACTGCGGCCGGGTGATCCGCGGCATCGACGCCGCCGCCAGCACACCCGCCTGGATGGTCGAGCGGCTGGAGCGCTCCGGCCTGCGCGCCATCCACCCGGTGGTCGACGTGACCAACTACGTCCTGCTCGAACTCGGCCAACCCATGCATGCGTTCGACCTGGCCCGCTTGAACGGCGGCATCCAGGTGCGCATGGGCAGGGCGGGGGAGACCCTGGCCCTGCTCAATGAGCAGACCATCACCCTCACGGACGATGCCCTGGTGATCGCCGACGAAGCCGGGGCCCTGGCCCTGGCCGGCATCATGGGCGGCGCCTCCAGCGCGGTCACGGCGGCGAGCCGCGACCTCTTCCTGGAAGCGGCGCATTTCGACCCCGACGCCCTTGCCGGCCGCGCCCGCCGTTATGGCCTGTCCACCGATTCCTCGCATCGTTTCGAGCGCGGTGTCGATTCGGCCCTGCCGCGTCTGGCCATGGAGCGCGCCACCCGCCTGATCCTGGAGATCTGCGGTGGCGAATGTGGTCCGCTGGTCGAGACCGGCCCCGGCGTGACGGCTTCCGCGCCCGTGGCCTTCCGCCCGGGGCGGGTGCGCCGCCTGCTCGGCTTCGATATTGCCGACAGCGCCATCCGCGGCATCCTGCGGCGCCTCGACCTGCGCGTCGAGGGGGACGGCGAGGCCTGGAACGTCGCGGTTCCCAGCCACCGCTTCGACATCACCGGCGAAGTCGACCTGATCGAGGAGATCGCCCGCGTCCACGGCTACGACGCGATTCCCGTGGTGGCGCCACGCGGCCAGGCCAGCATGCTGCCGGCCGCGGAGGGCAGGCGTGGCCCGCATGATCTGAAGAAACTCATGGCGGCGCGGGGCTACCAGGAAATCATCACCTACAGTTTCATCTCCGAAGACCTGGACCGGGACTTCCGCGCCAGTGGCGACGTCCTGCCGCTGCTCAATCCCATCGCCAGCCAGATGAGCGTGATGCGCGGCGGCCTCATGGGCGGCCTGATCCAGACGCTCAAGCACAACCTCAATCACGGCCAGGAGCGTCTGCGCCTGTTCGAGATCGGTCGCGCCTTCCTGGCCGCCGACGCCGACGCGCAGCCGCGTCTCGCCGCTGGTCTCGCCTATGGCGCCGCGCATCCCGAGCAGTGGGGCGAGGCAACGCGCAATGTCGATTTCTTCGACGTCAAGGCCGACGTCGAAGCGCTGCTGCATCCCTTGCCGGTGCGCTTCGAAGTCGACGTGCATCCAGCGCTGCACCCCGGACAGTGTGCCCGCATCCGCATCGCCGGCACGGCGGCCGGCTGGATCGGTGCGCTGCATCCCCGCCTGATGCAGCGTCATGGCCTCATCAAGGCCCCGATCCTGTTCGAGATCGACCTGGACATCCTGCTTGCCGGCCAGGCACCGCGCTACCGCAGCGTGCCGCGCCTGCCGGCTGTACGCCGCGACATTGCCGTCGTCGTTGACGAGAAACAGCCGCTCGCGCCCATGCTGGATGCCGTGCGCGCCGACCAGCCGGCGCTCATCTCCGAGTTCGCCTTGTTCGACGTGTACCAGGGTCAGGGTGTGGAATCTGGTAAAAAGAGCCTTGCTTTCAAGATGTTGTTACAACATACTGAGAAAACGCTTACAGAATCCGAGATCGAATCGGCCGTGCAGGAAGTGATCGGCATCCTGAGTAAACAATTCAGCGCCAGCCTGCGACGGTGACGGAGACAACAACGAATGACCCTCACAAAAGCTGAACTCGCCAATCTGTTGTTCGAAAAGGTGGGCCTCAACAAACGCGAGGCCAAGGAGATGGTGGAAACCTTCTTCGAGGAAGTCCGCACCGCCCTGGAAAAGGGGGATTGCGTCAAGTTATCCGGTTTCGGCAATTTTCAGTTGCGCGAAAAACCGCAGCGCCCCGGGCGCAACCCCAAGACCGGTGAAGAAATGCCGATCACGGCACGGCGCGTGGTGACTTTTCATGCCAGTCAGAAGTTGAAAGCGATGGTGGAAGAGGCTCATGTCGGAACATCTGCCCAGTTCTGAACTGCCCGTCATCCCGCCCAAGCGATATTTCACGATCGGTGAGGTGAGCGACCTGTGTGGCGTCAAGCCGCACGTGCTCCGGTATTGGGAGCAGGAGTTCAGCCAGTTGAAGCCGGTGAAGCGACGCGGCAACCGGCGCTACTACCAGCATCACGAAGTCATGCTGATTCGCCATATCCGCGAATTGCTCTATGAGCAGGGCTTCACCATCAGCGGCGCGCGCAATCGTCTCTCCAGCGAGGATGAGCCCGAGGTCATCGTGGTCGGGGATGTCCAGGAGCCGGGAGACACGCCTGCACTGGCCGACATCAAGCGCGAACTGGCCGAGATTCTCAAGCTGCTCCGGTAGCGTCGCACCTGGCGTCCTCGACATGGGCCAGGAAATTACCCGCCGACATTTTTCCCCGGCTGACTTCCAGCATTTCCATGGCCGCCTCGCTGACGAGACCGCGACCCTGATGGCTGACGCCGCGCGTGGCCGTTTCGACGACCTGCGCCTGATCACCGGTTTCGAACTGGAAGCCTGGTTGCTCGATCATGCCGGCTTTCCCAACGCGGTCAACGCCGCGTTTCTGGAGCGGCTGGCCGACCCTCTGGTCGTGCCGGAACTGTCCTGCTTCAACGTTGAACTGAATAGCGTGCCGCAACCGGTCCGCCCCGGCGTCCTGGTCGCCATGGAAAACGGGCTGCAAGCGACCTGGCAGCAATGCCAGTCCGTCGCGCATGGCATGGATACGCTGCTGGCGATGATCGGCATCCTGCCTAACATCCGCCTGCGCGACATGACGCTGGGCAACATGTCGGCCATGAAGCGCTACAACGTCCTCAATGAACAGATCCTCGCGCAACGCCGGGGCGAGCCCCTGCACATCCATATCGCCGGCGAGGAAGTGCTGCGTTGCGATCTGCCCGACGTCATGCTGGAATCCGCCACGACCTCCTTCCAGGTCCATCTGCAAGTCCCGTTCAGCCAGGCCGCGCGCTACTACAACGCCTCGCTCATCGTCAGCGGGCCGCTCCTGGCCATGGCCGGCAACTCTCCCCTGCTGTTCGGCAAGCGTCTCTGGCGCGAGACACGGATTCCCCTGTTCGAGCAATCGGTGGAGGCGGGCGGCTATGCCGGCCTCGCGGATGCCAACATCCGGCGGGCCGGTTTCGGCCTCGGCTATTGCCGCGACAGCCTGCTCGAACTGTTCCTCGAGAATATGGACTTCTACCCGGTGTTGCTGCCGATGCCGCTGGACGAACCGCGCGAGCGATATCCGCATGTCCGCCTGCACAACGGCGCCATCTGGCGCTGGGTGCGGCCCTTGCTGGGCTTTGATGACACGGGTGAGGCGCATGTGCGGCTGGAACAGCGCATTCTGCCGAGCGGCCCCAGCATCCTCGACATGATCGCCAACGCCGCCTGTTATTTCGGCTTATCCCGTGCACTGGCCGGCGCGCCGGAATCGCCGGAGACCCGTCTGCCGTTTGCCGTCGCCCGCGCCAATTTCTACCAGGCCGCCCGGGCCGGCTTGAAGGCGGAACTGGTCTGGCTCGATGGCGAACGTCATGACGCGACGGATTTCTGGCTGCGCATCGGCTTGCCGCTTGCCGCCGAGGGGCTGCGCGATCTCGGTCTTCCCGAACCGGAAATCGACCGCTATCTCGGGGTCATCGCGGCGCGGGTGCGGGTTGGACAGACCGGCGCGGAATGGCAACTGGCACACCTGCGCGGCGGCGAGGCGAATGAGATCGCGCTTGCCGCCATGCTGGCCGACTACCTGGAACACCAGCGTTCCGGCGCGCCGGTCCACGAATGGAGCCTGTGATGCTGAGCGTGTACACGCATATCCCCGACGGCCTGCTGGAGTGCGATGCCCACCGCCTGCATGCGGTTCTGCCCGGCCCCAGCCTGATCCATCTTCCCGGCCGCAGGCCGGACCCCCTGTTCGTCTCCGTCCTGCTCCACGGCAACGAGGACACCGGCTGGCTGGCTGCGCGCGAGATATTGCGGAAATACCGGCAGCGGACCCTGCCGCGGGCACTCTCCCTGTTCATCGGCAACATCGCCGCTGCACGCGAGGGCCTGCGCGTGCTCGAAGGGCAGCCCGATTACAACCGCATCTGGCCCGGCGGTGACGCCACGCAGGCGCCGGAGTGCGGCCTGGCGCGGGAAGTGGTCGAGTCCATGCGCGCGCGCCAGGTCTTCGCCAGCATCGACATCCACAACAACACCGGGCTCAACCCGCATTACGCCTGCGTCAACCGCCTGGACAGCGCCTGGCTGCACCTGGCGACCCTGTTCTCCCGCACCGTCGTCTACTTCACCGCACCGCGCGGCGTGCAGTCCGGGGCGTTCGCCGAACTCTGCCCGGCCGTCACCCTGGAATGCGGCAAGCCTGGCACCGGGGTGGAGCACGCCACCGCCTACCTGGAAGCCTGCCTGCATCTGGCCAGCTTTCCCGCGCATGCGGTGCACAGCCAGGACATCGACCTGTTCCACACCCTCGCCACGGTGAAGGTACCGGATGACGCACGCATCGCCTTCGCGCCGGAGGCTTGCGAGATCGAATTCGCGGCCGATCTCGATCATCTCAATTTCCGCGAACTGCCTGCCGGCACCGCGCTGGCGCGGCTGCACGGTGCCCGTGACCATTGTCTGCGCGCGTTCGACGAGGCGGGACAGGACATCGGCCGGCGTGTGTTCGATTGTGGCGACGGCCATGTCCGCCTGCGATATCCGCTGATGCCCGCCATGCTCACCCTGGACGCGGGGGTGATCCGCCAGGACTGTCTGTGCTACCTGATGGAACGCCTGCCGCTCCCGGCCTGACCAGCCAGCCCGACGATGGCCTATCTTCTCCATCCCAGCGGCAGCCTGCCCTATCACCTGCGCGCCTGGCGCTGGCGGCATAGCCTGTGGGCGCCGTTTCACGCCCAGGTGCGACGCTGGCTGACCGACTGGCGGCCGTTCGCGCGGCATCTGGTGCTGATCGGACCCAGCGGCGGTTACGCGCTCACGGCCCAGTTCCTCGAACGCTTCGAGCACATCGACGTGCTCGAACCCGATCCCCTGGCACGCTGGCTGTTGCGGCGGCGGTTCCCGAACTTCCTCTTCCGCTGGCATGACGGCCGCGATCTGCCGAAGGCGGGCGGTTTTTCCCGTCTGGCGGCGCGCTTTCCCGAAGCGGCCTTCCTGTTCTGCAATCTGCTCGGCCAGGAACTTCAGGGCCAGCCCGCGGATTTCCGGCGCGCTGCCTGGCTGGCCGAACTCGAGCCGGCGCTGGCGAACAGGGAATGGGCAAGCTGGCATGATTTGGCATCCACTTCACGCCCGCCCGATCGACCGCCGCCTCCCGCGATCGAGCAGGCCATGCCCCTGGATCGTCTGCTGGCGGCCTGCTGGGAAGGCGGTGAACTGGCGGTCATCGACCATGACACCGCCGGTCTCTGTCCCCAGTTGCCGCGACGCTACGCCATCTGGCGGCTATCACCGGGGAGCCATCACCTGATCGAATGGATAGGCACGACACGACCCCGCTCTTGATATGGTCGGAGACGGCCCAACATGGTGGAATCAGCGCGTCTGCCGACGTCCGTCACCACCACGCTCTCTTGCTTAACGAATAACTCATGTCAAAACGCGATTACTACGAAGTTCTTGGCCTCTCGAAAGGCGCCTCCGACGAGGAAATCAAGAAAGCCTTCAAGAAGCTGGCCATGAAGCATCACCCTGACCGCAACCAGGGTGACAAGGCCTCGGAAGAGAAATTCAAGGAAGCCAAGGAAGCCTACGAAGTGCTGTCCGACGGCAACAAGCGCGCGGCCTACGACCATTACGGCCATGCCGGCGTCGACCCGTCGATGGGTGGCGGTGGTGGCGCCCGTGATTTCTCCGATGCCTTCTCGGACATCTTCGGCGACATCTTCGGTGGTGGCGGCGGCGGCGGGCGTCGCTCCCATGTCTATCGCGGTGCCGACCTGCGCTACAACCTGGAAATCTCCCTGGAGGAAGCCGCGCGCGGTACCGAGACCAAGATCCGCGTGCCGGTGCTGGCCGAGTGCGAGCACTGCCATGGCAGCGGCGCCAAGCCGGGTACCGATCCGGTCACCTGCCCGACCTGTGGCGGTCATGGCCAGGTGCGCATGCAGCAGGGCTTCTTCTCCATCCAGCAGACCTGCCCGCGCTGTCATGGCAACGGCCGCATCATTGCCGATCCCTGCACCCATTGCCATGGCGAAGGCCGGGTCAAGAAGCACAAGACCCTGTCGGTACGAATTCCCTCCGGTGTCGACGAGGGCGATCGCATCCGCCTCTCCGGCGAGGGCGAGTCCGGGGTCAATGGCGGACCACCCGGCGACCTCTACGTGCAGATTCATCTCAAGTCGCACCAGGTCTTCCAGCGCGATCACGACGATCTGCATTGCGAATTGCCGATCTCCTTCGCCACCGCGGCGCTGGGTGGCGAGATCGAGATCCCCACCCTGGACGGCCACGCCAGCATCAAGATTCCCGCCGAAACTCAGAGCGGCAAGGTCTTCCGCCTGCGCGGCAAGGGGATCAAGGGGGTGCGCAGCCAGCATCCCGGTGATCTGATGGCGCACATCGTGGTGGAAACGCCGGTCAACCTGACCGATCGGCAGAAGGAACTGCTGCGTGAATTCGACAGTTGCTGCGGCGGCCAGGAGGGCAAGCACAACCCGCGCGCCAAGTCCTTCATGGACAAGGTGAAGGAGTTTTTCGCGGCCTAGCGTTGCGCCCAACCCCGCCGCAGCCGTCATTCACGCCGTAACGGAATGACGGCTAGATCCACGTTTCAGCGGCCTTCCGCGTCCACCCGGAAGCGCACCGAGGCCACTTCGCGGCCATTGTTGTCGCTGTCGTGCATGCGCAGGTCATAGTCACCAGGCGCCTTCGGCGCGATGAAGGTCATGCTGCCGGCGGTGAGCTTCTTCATGTACTGGTAACTGAGATCGTGGCGGTCGTTCTCGGCTTCGCTGCCATGCGCGACCGCTGACGGGATGATGCCGATCCAGGCATTGCCGGCGTAGCCCTCCGGCGCGGTGAAATGGACCACGATGGCTTCACCCGCCGTGAAGCGGTCACGCTCCAGACGCAGGCTGGCCGGGTCGATACGGCTGCTACCGACTTTCACAGTACGGCTCAGCACCTTGCCGGCATCGGTTTCTACCTCCACCAGGAAAGTCTGACCCGGGTTGAACCAGCCGGAGGAATTGGCATAGAGATCGAGCACGACCTGGCCGGAGAACTGACCCAGGCTGGCGACATGCGAGGCATTGAGCTGGCGGCCGTCGCGGAACACGCCGAGCATCCAGTTGCCGCCGTTCCTGCTGTGCCAGACCTGGCCACCGGCCTTGTCGCCCTTGTCTGTCGCGCTCCAGACGGAGATGCTGGTCACGGGCTGATGATCCGGCAGTTCCAGCGCGAGGCGGAAGTGGCCATCCGGCGTGCCGTTGGGGCGGCCATTGCCCCACTCGCCGATACGGTCCTCGTCCAGCCCTTGCCAGCTGAATGTCTCGATCCGGGCCGGGATCACGGTGTTTTCCAGTTGGAGGGCGCGGGTCAGCACCTGGCCGTCTCCTGTCGCCACTTCCAGGAGGAAATGCTGTCCGGGATTGAACAGGCCGGAAGAGTTGGCATAGAGATCCAGGGCCACTTCCCCGGAAAACTCGCCGAGGCTGGCGATGTGCGAGGCGTTGAGCTGACGGCCATCGCGGAACACGCCCAGCATCCAGTTGCCGCCATTCGCGGTATGCCAGATGTGGCCGCCGGCCTTGTCACCGCTGGGATTGGCGCTCCACAGGGAAATGCTGGCCAGAGTGGTGCGTTGCGGCAATTCCAGTGACAGCAGGAAGTGGCCATCCGGCGTGCCGTTGGGGCGGCCATTGCCCCATTCGCCGACGCGGTCCTCGTCCAGTCCTTGCCAGACCAGGCTGGCGATTCGCGACGGTGTTGGCAAGGCGCCGGCATCGGATCGCGTGGCCGTCCAGGCATACATGGGCGAACTGGCCGAATAACCGCGGCCATCCCCCTGGATGAAGCGACCCTCCAGCTTGTCGTCCCGCAGGCGGCCACGATAGGCCTGCTGAGCGCCAGGACGGGTGAAACTGAGTTCGCCGATACCCTTGTCGAAATACAGTTCCTCGAGCGGCTCCCACACACCATGGGCATTGAACCAGGCCCGCCCGACCAGCATGCCCCCGGTGCTGGAGAGTTCCAGCTTGCCGAGGGCGCCAGCGGCATCGATCCGCCAGGTACCGGCCAGGTCGGGGCGGAGAGCGGGCGACGTGGATGCGGATACTGGTGCATGGATGGGAGGAGGGGAGGCCGGTGGCGGGGGCGCTGCGGCGGAATACGTGGCGGGTGGCGCATGGGCGGGCCTGGCCGTCGGCACCGGGTCTCGCACCGTGATCTCGATACTGTGGCTGCTGAGGTTCATGTCGCAGTTCACGACACCCACACCCGCTTTCAGGCCGCGAACCCGGGCATGGTTCTTGTCGGAATCCAGGATCTCCAGTTCCGGGCCGACTTTCCAGTCCACCACGGCGATGAAGGGGGTACCCAGCAGATGCACGGTGGTGACGTCGCCGACCGCAATCGAATTCCGGTCGGCCTCCAGCCTCGCCGCGTTCGCGGCCACACTGGTCAGGAACAGGATGAACAGCAGGAAGCCTGGTCTCATCCAGGCAAACACTCGCGGTTTCATGGCGACCCCTTCTACGTGTTAACCACAGTATTAACAGTAGACATCTTTGTCCCGATTGCCTTCCCGGGCTTGCGCTAATCCACCACGATACGGTTGCGACCGCGCTCCTTCGCCCGGTAGAGCCGCTGGTCGGCCTGCTCGATGAGGCTGTCGACCGTGCTGTCGGGCGTGGCGGCCACCACCCCGGCGCTGAAGGTGACGCGGAACGCGGACTCCCTGCCGCCATGCCGGATGGCCGAGAAATCCTGGCGGATCGTGTCCAGCATGTGCAGGGCGTCCTGCTCGCCACAATCGTTGAAGATCACCGCGAATTCCTCGCCACCATAACGTGCCACCACATCACTGCGGCGGATGCGTCGGCGCAGCAGGTTGGCCAGGGTCTTGAGCACCCGGTCGCCGGCGAGATGGCCATGCTCGTCGTTGACCGCCTTGAAATGGTCGAGATCGAGCAGCGCAAGCGCCACTGCCGTATGGTTGCGCTGGGCGCGTGCCAGTTCCGACTCCAGCCGCTCCTTGAGTCGGGCATGGGTGAGCAGGCCGGTGAGGCTGTCCTGCGACATCAATGCGCGGATTTCCCGCGCCCGTCTTGCCCGGATGGTCACGGCGGCAACCAGATGACGGTCCTCGATCGGCTTGCCGAGAAAATCATCACCGCCCAGGCTCATCGCGCGCAGTTGCTGTTCCAGGCCTTGTTCGGTGGAGAGATAGACGATGGGCAGGCTGAGGTGGCGATCATCCTGGCGGATCATGCGCGCCAGTTCCATGCCGGTGCATTCCGGCATGTACAGATCGGTCAGCATCAGATCGGGGTCATGGCCGGACAGCCATTCCAGTACCAGCCGGGGCTGGGTCAGCGCGGTTGCGTGCATGCCTGCCCGGCGCAGCACCAGGGCATAGTGTTCGGCCAGAGCCGCCTCGTCGTCGACGATCAGGACACTGTAGGGCTCACGCTGCTCGCGGTGGGTCAGATGCTCCAGGCGATCGAGCAGGAAGGTCGCGTCGACGGGCTTGTGATAATAGGCGGCGGCACCGGCGCGGATCGCTGCGAGGCGGGCATCGAAATCATCCCGCGCACTCACGAACACCACCGGAATGTCGTCCATGTCCTGATGGCTCCGCAGCTCGCGCACCAGATGCGTGCCGGCCAGCTTGCCTTCCGGCAATACGACATCGAGCACCATGGCATCCGGACGCTCATCCGCGACCGCCGCCTCGACTCCCCGGGTATCCGGGAACACCCGAACGTCGTAGCCGAAACGGCCCAGTTGCAGGCGGAATTCCTCGGCCAGGTCCGCGTCGTCCTCCACCAGATAGATCAGACGCGATTCCATGGTTGTCATCTGGGGGGGCGAGGTGGCTCCGGGTTCGATTTCGGGGCCCTTGTCGATCACTCGGAGCAGTTCCGCCAGGGTCTCCCCAACAGCCCGCAAGGACGAGGGCCCGGGCCGCTCGGCTTCCGCCAGCCAGGCCAGAAGCTCCTTTTCCAGCCTGCGTGCGGTATGGCTCATTTCGGTATAGCCGAACGTGGCACCGGCTCCGGCCAGACGATGAATTTCGAGATGCAGCTGGTGCAGGTTCTCTTCAGACCACAGGCCGCTGTCGAGCATTTGCCAGAGCGACTGGATCCGCGCCATTCGGCCCGGCAGTTCACCGGCATATTCGCGGCGCAGTGCGGTCAGTTCCGCCTGGAAGTCGGTCGAATGGTGCATAGTGATCGCGGTTGCATGAGGTCGGAGATCAGGGTTTGGCGAGGATGTCGGCGATGCGTTGTTCGAAATCCTCGCCAACCGGCTTGCTGATGTAATGGTCGCAGCCGGCGGCGATGGCTTTCTGGCTGTCCTGGCTCATGGCCGAGGCGGTCACCGCCGCGATCTTGCCGCGATAGCCCCGCTCGCGCAGGCGCCGCACCGCCTCGTGGCCATCCATTTCCGGCATGTGCATGTCCATCAGAACCAGGTCGTAGCAGCCGGCCAGCGCCATCTCCATGCCAGCGCGGCCATTCGCCGCCGATTCGATCTCGTGACCCTGCATGCGCAAGCGCAGGCTGAGCATACGACTGATCATCGCGTCGTCTTCCACCAGCAGAATGCTTGCCATGGTGCGTTACTCCTTGGGGAGGGTGAAGGTGAAGGTGCTGCCGGCGCCCGGCTGGCTCTCGACCGAGATGACGCCGCCATGCAAGGCCACCAGGGAACGGGTGATGGCGAGGCCGAGGCCGGTGCCGCCGGCCTTGCGCGTGCTGGAACTGTCCACCTGGCGGAATTTATCGAAGATTTCCGGCAGGTCCGCCTCGGGGATGCCGATACCGGTATCCACCACGCTGACTTCCGCATGACCATCCAGCATCCGCGCCCTGACCGTGATCTGGCCGCCTTCGGTGAACTTGATGGCATTGCCGATGAGGTTGATGAGGATCTGGCGCAGACGCAGCGGGTCGGCGTGCACCTGCAGCGCGCCCGTCTCGTCGATCAGGGTGATGCCGCGTTCCTGCGCCTTCAGGCGCAGGTGATCCAGCACCTCGCCGACTGCGCTGGCCAGCGGCAGGGGTTCCGGGCGCAGGTCCAGCTTGCCGGCTTCGATCCTGGACAGGTCGAGCAGATCGTTGATCAGATGCAGGAGGTGGTCGCCCGAGGCCTGGATGTCCCGCGCCATGTCGGCGATCATCGCCGCCGGAGGCATCTTGTCCACCTGCTTGAGCAGGGGTAGATAACCCAGGATGACGGTCAACGGCGTGCGCAACTCGTGGCTCATCATGTTGACGAACTCGGACTTCATCCGGTTGGCATGTTCCGCTTCTTCCTTGGATTCCCGTAGCGACTGTTCTGCCTGCTTGCGCAGGGTGATGTCGACGATCATGCCGACGAACAGGATCTCGCCCTCGACCCGGCTCTCCCCCACCGCCAGTTCGATGGGGAACAGGCTGCCATCCTTGCGCCGCGCCACCACTTCGCGGCCGATGCCGATGATGTGCGGGTCGCCACTGGTCAGGTAGCGGCTGAGGTAGCCGTCATGCGCGGAGTGGTAGGGCTCGGGCATCAGCATGTTGACGTTGCGGCCGATCACCTCCTCGGCGAGGTAGCCAAAATCACGTTCAGCGGCCGGGTTGTAGGTACGGACGATACCGTGCTCGTTCATGGTGATGATGGGGTTGACCGCCGTATCCACCACGGCGCGATTGCGCGACTCGCTGGCCGCCAGTTCGCGGGTGCGGTCGCGTACCTGGTGGCGGATGATCCACTGGCGGTTGAGCAGGTGCGCCAGGTAGGCCGCCAGCATGGCACTGATAAGCAGGCCGGCCAGCAGGACCGGCCAGGAGGCGGTACCCCGATGCGCGGCGAGGTAGGCCGGACTCGGCCTCAGGGCAATGATCCAATTGCGACCGGCCACCGGCAGGCTGTGGCGAAATTCCATTCTCGCGGGACTCTTGTCCCAGGCTTGCGGCAGATGGGCGAACAGCAACTCGTCTTGCTGCAAGGCTGCCGACTCGAGGATGCGCAAGGAAACATCCGCCAGGTCGAGTTGCGACTTGTCCAGGGCATCGAGAACGATCTCGTCGACATGGAACACGCCCACTGCCATGCCTCGCAGCGAAGCCCGGCGCTCCGCCGGAGTCGCTGCCGGACCATTGAATATCGGCGCGAAGACCAGGATGCTGGGACTGCGCGAGGTCTCCTGCACCAGGGAGACGGGCGCGCTGGCCACTGGTGTGCCGCTGTCCCGAGCCTGCTCCAGGGCTACCCGCCGTGAAGTGTCGGAGGCCAGGTCGAACCCCACGGCCGCCTTGTTTTTCGCCAGAGGGGTCAGGTAATGAATGGGAAAGTATTCGTCGCGCGGGGCCGCCGGCACCAGGCGGCCTTCGGCATTGCATTCGCTAATGCGGAAATCGGGATGGCCACCGGCGCGGGCAGCCGCCTCGAAAGCGGCGCGTTGTGAATGGCTCACCTTCGGCGTCCATTCCAGCACCTGGATGCTCTGCATCCTTTCCTCGAGTGGGTTGGTATAGAGGTCGAACTGGCGTTGCGAGACCACCGGGGCCGCATGCAGGAAACGGCGCAGGCCGCGAACCGCCTCCAGGTTCACCTCGATTTCCCGCTCCAGGGAGGCCGCGTGCTGTTCAGCCAGGTGCTCGAACTCGCGGTGCAACCTGGATTCCCGCCATTGCTCCACGAATCGCATGGCCGCCAGACTGATGGCGGCGCCGATCAGGAACACAACCAGGGCGATGAGGCCATTGTGGGCCGGCAATACACGCGATGTGTTGCTTCCGGATCTGTTCATCGGGTCCTGTCATCTTATGGCGTCAGGTGAAGTGGCAACTCTTCCGTGGCCACCGGATTCCCTGGATGGTAACCCTGAAATCGGGGCCGCCCCATTTCAAGTGGCATCAGCCACTGCGATTCCCTTTCCACGCCCAGATCGCCCGCCATTCAGGTCTTGGGTCGGCTGTGCACGTGATGGGGATGCGCTTCGCTTTCCACCGGGATCAGGTTGAGGGTGCCGTGGCGGACGCCGCGTTCGGCGGCGAGTTTTTCCGCGAAGGTGCGGACTTCTCCGGTGTGGCCGCGCAGGAACAGGGTTTCCAGGCAGTTGTCGTGATCGAGGTGGACATGCATTGAGGAGACCACCAGATCGTGGGCGTGGTGTTGCAGGTCGGTGAGGCGCTCGGCCAGGCGGCGTTCGTGGTGGTCGTAGATGTAGGAGAGGCTGGCGACGCAGTGCGGCGCTTCGGCCCTGTCGATGCGGCGCGTCTCCAGCTCGCGCCGGATCATGTCGCGCACGGCTTCCGAGCGGTTGGCGTAGCCGCGTTCGCGGATCAGGCGGTCGAAGTCTGCGGCCAGGGTTTCATCCAGGGAGATAGTGAAGCGTTCCATGGCGGTGCTCAGGAGGAGGGGGAGGCCCCGAGTGTATCGGTCGGGCGCCGCCGCGGGCGAAACGCGGCGACCGCCGCGCGCAGTCGCCGCAGCGTCTCATCGTCGCCGGGGCCATAGCGGCTGGCCAGGTAGAGACGGGTGATGTTGTCGATGGCCCGGCCGAGATCGGGGCGCCAGTCGCCGGCGCGGCGGGCGTAGTCCTCCGGGGCTTCCGCGGCGCCACGCGGCAGGCCCAGCCGCGCCAGCGACCGGCAAAAGCGCAGGTAGTCGCGGCTGGCGGCGTCGTGGTGGACGCGAGCCAGGCGCGGCAGGAGGCTGGCCGAGAGGAGGAGCACGATGAGCAAGGCGCCCATGCCCAGCGCCCAGACCATGCTCTGCCAGTGCGCCAGCAGCGGGTTGAAGGCCGACAACAGCTGGCGCTGGCGTTCCTGGTCGTAGCCCAGCACCCACTGGTTCCAGTGGTTGTTGAGCAGATCCAGTCCGAGACGCAGGGGGCGTAGCCAGTCACCGCCAAGGCGGGCCAGCCCCCCGGGATGTTCGCCTGTCGGCAAGGCCGCGATGACGCCGCGTTCCACCCGCTCGGGCGCGACCGCGGCGGTCGGGTCGACCCTGACCCAGCCGCGACCGGCCAGCCAGACTTCGGCCCAGGCGTGGGCATCACGGCCACGCACGATGAAATGCTTGCCGAGCGGGTTCTGCTCGCCGCCCTGGTAGCCGGTAACCACCCGCGCCGGCAGGCCGGCGGCGCGCATCAGGAACACGAAACTGCTGGCGTAGTGTTCGCAGAAGCCGCGACGGCTGCGGTACAGGAAATCGTCCACCGACGATTCGCCCAGGCGGGGCGGGTTGAGGGTGTAGAAGAAGGGCTGCGCGCGGAACAGGGCCAGCGCCTGCTTGACGATGGCTTCGTCGTTGGCGGCGGTATCCAGCCAGCCGCGCGCCAACTCGCGCGCGCGCGGGTTGCCGCCAGCGGGCAGCGCCAGCGCGCGCGCGCGCAGTCGGGGTGGAAGATCCGGCTCCAGCTGGTACTCCGGGTAGGTCTCGACTTCATAGTGGAGGCGTTGCTGAATGGGGTCGCGGACCTGCCATTGCAGGTCGACGCCGAGCTGGCCCGGGTTGCCGGGGAGGTCGGGCAGGCGGGCAGGCAGGCCGAGCAGGGGCAGCCAGCGCTGTTGATGGGGCTCCAGGGTCAGGCCATAGCGCACCGGCTCGCCGATGCCCATGGCTTCCGGCATCGGCGCGCGCGGCAGGCTCGGCGTGCGCCAGGCGCGACCGTCGAAATCCCAGAGCACCGGACCGCGCCAGTAGCGCTGCCGCGGCTCCGGTGGCGTACCTTTGAACTCGACACGAAAGGCGAGTTCGTCGGACAGGATGAGCTGGCTGATGTCGCCCGGGCTCATCTGGTCGGACAGCCCGGTGCGGGCGGCCACCTGCTGCGGCATGCCCCAGAGCGGCCCCTGCATGCGCGGGAACAGCACGAAGATCAGCAGGGCCAGCGGCAGTGCCTGCAGCATCAGGCGGCCGGCGAGGGTGAGCGTGGCGCGCCAGGGGGGAGACGCTGTCGCGCCGGTCTGGGTGGCGATCATGCCGGCCACCAGGGCGAGTGAGGCGAGCACCATGTAGCCGGCGGTGACCATGCTTTGGCCATCGAGGAAATGCGCCACCAGCAGGAAAAAGCCGACGAAGAGCAGGCCGAGCCGATCGCGCGGCGTATGGGTTTCCACCAGCTTGGCGCCGGAGAGATAGGTGAGCAGGGCAACGCCACCGGACGGGCCGACTACCGTGCCGTAATGCAGCAACACACCGGCGGTGCCGGCCAGGGCCAGTAGCATCTTCAATACGCGTCCCACCGGTTGCCGCCCGGTCCTGGCGGTGTAGAGACTCAACAGCGCGAAGCCCAGCCAGGACAGGATGATCCACGGGGGTTGCCGCGGGACATGCGGCACCAGCACCAGGAACAGGGGGATGAGCAGCCAGAGCAGGGAGAGGAGGGCGGGCGGCAGGCCCGTATACCATCGCATCATGGGGCTGACCGCGTTATGGCTGGGCATGCCTTGCCAGCGCTTCCAGGCATTGCCGCAGATGCGCTTCGCCGGATTGCGGCGGCAGACTGCGACCGGGCAGTTTCAGACCGTAGGCGAGGCCGGCGGCGTGGGCGTCGAGTACCCAGCGGGCCAGACGGGAGAGACGGCCTTCCACGTCGCGCTCCGGGGTTTGCCACCAACTCAACCAGAGGCTGCTCGCGGGTGCGCCGGCGAACTGCTTGGTGAGCAGCGTGCCACTGCCGCGCGCCGAGGCCTTCCAGGCAATGCGGCGGGTCGCGTCGCCGGGCTGATACCCCCGCAGGCCGTCGAATTCCATGCCTTCACCGTGCCGCGCATCGCCTTCATCGCCGCTGACATCGCTGTTGTTTGCGGGAAACGGCATGGCCTCCGCCGCCGGGCGCGGGTAGACCAGCACCCCCCAGTCCAGTTCCAACACGCTCCAGCAGCGGAACAGGCCGAGCGGGAACTCGCTGTGGATGGCGAAGCGGCCAGGACGATGCCAGCCACGCTCCGATTGCGGCAGCGGCAGTTCCAGCAGGGTCTCGCCGCCGGCACCGATGTCGGCGGCGGCGCCCCGGCCCTGGGCGTGTTGCAGGCGCAGGCGTTGCCGGGACAGGTTGCCGGGGTTGTCCACGTGGAGTCTGAAACGGGCGGTTTCGCCGGCGAACACCGGCACCGTGGCACCGGCGCGCAGGACCAGACCGGAGAGATTGCGCTGGGTATGCAGCATCGCCACCACGGCGAGCCCGGTGAACCAGAAGGTGAACAGGTAGACCAGGCTGACGCCGTAATTGATGGCACCGAGCAGCAGGCCCAGGAGCAGCAGGGCAAAGACCAGGCCGGAGCGGGTGGGCAGGATGTAGAGGCGGCGGGCGTCGAGACGTAGCGGCCCGGTTTCGATCGACGGCTTGCGCCAGGGCAGGTAGGGCAGGGCGGCCATGCCGCCTTGACGCGATTCAGCCACCGACACGCGAGCGTATCGCCTGGCGGTGACGGCGAAACACGAACTGGTGCAGGGTGTCGTCGAGCATCTCGCTCAGATGTTCCAGGCCCACGCGTGCCCAGCCGGACGGCGCTTCAATGGCCATCCCGGGGAGCCTCAGGGTGAGGGGCAGGTGCTCGGAGGGGCGTAGTTCAAGGATGACGCGGGTACCGGCATCCGGGCCCAGGGCGTCCTCCCACTCCACCCATTGCGGCGTCAGCTGCACCGTGCGGGCGGCGGGCGGCTGGCCGGGTTCGAGCGCGCGGGCGAGCAGGTGCAGGGCAAGATCCAGCTTCGCCTCGACACGCTCCAGGCGGCGATTTTCCGGGCCGCCGCTGTCCAGGTCGTGCGCGCTCTCCATCTGGTTGAGCGCGGCCAGCAGCAGCGCCGCCTCGCGCATCATGCCCTGGCGGGCGTGTTCGTTGTAGCTGGCCGGACGCCAGAGCAGGGACATCATGCAGGTGCAGGACAGGCCTTCAGTCATCACCCTCTCCAGGGAAAAGATCAGTTCCAAGGCAGGCCAGACGCGCCGTGCCGTAGCAGGCCTCCTGCTCGGCGGCGCGGCTGACCGGGACGCGCAACCGGTCGGCGCGGATGCGCATCCAGGCATCGTTGCGGGCGCCACCGCCCGCAGTGGCGACCGAGCGCAGCGGCGTCGCTCCGAGTTCCGCGAGTTTGCGGTAACCCCGCGCCTCGATGGCGGCCAACCCTTCGAGCAGGCCCTGCAGGAATTCGCTGCGGGTCGGTGGGCGCGGCTCCAGGCGCGGCGGCAAATCGGGGTCGTTGACGGGGAAACGTTCTCCCTTGCCCGGCAACGGATAGTAATCCAGGCCGCTCGGACGCGATGGCTCGATGCGCGCCGACAGGCTGACGAGTTCGTCGTCACTGAAATGCTGCCGGAGCACGCCGCCACCGGCGTTGGAGGCGCCGCCGGCCAGCCAGCAACGACCGAACCAGTGCGAGTAGACGCCGAACGCGCCGGCATCCACGCGGGTTTCCGAGAGCAGCTTCAACACCAGGGTGGTACCCAGCGAGGTGACCGCCTCACCAGGCTGCCTGATGCCTGCCGCGAGAAAGGCGGCAATGCTGTCGGTGGTGCCGGCGCGTACCAGGCAATCGGGATGGATGCCGAGCGAACTGGCGCGTGGGCGTTCCACCAGGGCCAGTGCCGTGCCGGGCCGCACCGGGGTCGGCAGATAGTCGCGGTCGACCAGCCAGGCCACCCATTCCGGCCATTCGCCGCTGTCCAGGTCGAGTCCCATCTTCAGGGCGTTGTGATAGTCGCTGGCCGCGCGGCCGGAGAGCAGGGCGGAAAGCCAGTCGGCCTGGTTCAGGTAGAGGTGGGCGCGTTCCGGGCCGAGTCGGCGTTTCAGCCAGAGCACCTTGGCCAGGCCGGAGGTGGCCATCGCGGCCGGGTGCTCGCCGCCGGCGGCGCGGCGGATGGCTTCGACCTCGTCCACGGCGCGGGCATCGTTATAGAGCAGGGGCGGGTAAACGGTGTTGAGCGCCTCATCGCAGGCCAGCACGGTGGCCGAGGTGCCGTCCACCGCCAGTGCCCGGAGGCGGCGGCGCAGGCCGATCGGCACTTGGGCGATCAGGTTGAACAGCGCCTCGCTCCAGGAAGCGGCGGCTTCGTCGGGGCTGAGGCGGCCGAAATCAAGCCGCGCCAGGTCCTCGATCTGACCGCCCGGGGCCATCACGCAGGCGCGGGCGCCGGATGTGCCGAAGTCGATGCCGAGGTACATCAGGGGTTCCCCAGGTAACGGCAGCGGGTTTCCTTGAGAGCAAAGGCGGCCAGCGTGCCGATGAGGGCGGCGGCAGCCAGGAGCTGGATACCGGCCGTCAGGCCATGGCGCTCGATCACCCAGCCCGCCAGAGGTTGCAGGATCGCGGCACCGAGGAAGGCGCCGGTGTTGACCAAAGAGGTGGCGGTGCCGGACAAGGCATGGCGGTTGACTTCCTTGGCCGCCGCCCAGGACAGGGTGAAGCCGGAGGCGCCCAGGCCCATCATGAAGAACAGCGCGTGGCTCCAGCCCGGCAGCAGCGGCCAGCCCAGCACCAGCGGCAGCCAGGCAAGGACATAGACCGTGCACGCGGCGAGGATCACCGGCTTGCGGTAGCCGATGCGGTCGGAACCGGCGCCGATCAGGAAGGCGCCGAGGGCGAAGGCGCCCAGTAGCAAGGTGGTGTGGAAGGCGGCGAGCTCACGGCTCCAGCCGTGGGTCTGGGTCAGGTAGGGGATGGCCCAGAGGCCTGCGAAGGCGAACAGGCTGCCGGAGACGCCGAGGTTGAGGAAGAAGCCCGGCCAGGTCAGTCGGTTCCTCGCCACCACCACGATGCCGTCGAGCCAGTGGCCCTCGTGCGCGGCGTGCGCGGTCTTGCCTTCCAGTTCGCGCGGGCTGGGCAGGCCCATCTCCTCCGGCTTGTCACGTACGAGCCACCAGGCCAGCAGCGCCAGGATGAGGGAGACGCCCCCGGCGAACACGAACACCTCGCGCCAGCTCACCCAGCCCAGCGCCCAGGCCAGCGGGGTGGCGGCGAGCAGGGAGCCGAGGTTGCCCATGAACAGGGTGAAGCCGGTGACGGCGCCGAATTTGCGTTCGCTGAACCAGGCGGCGTTGAGCTTGAGCATGGAGATGAACGCCACCGAGACGCCCAGGCCCACCAGCAGGCGGCCGGCCGAAGCCCAGAAGAAGGTTTCCGCCTGGCCAAACAGCAGCGAGCCCAGACCGGCCAGCACGCCGCCGACGGCGACGATGCGGCGCGGCCCCAGGGTGTCGGCGAGCACCCCGGTGGGCAGTTGCATCAGGGTGTAGACATAGAAATACATCGCCGACAGGCTGCCCAGGGCGGTGGCCTGGATGGCGAAATCCTGCTGCAGGTCGCCGGCGATGGCCGCCGGCGCGAAGCGGTGGAAAAAGGCCAGGATGTAGGCGCCGCCGACCACCGCGAAAGCGGTCCAGCGCAGGCGGTTGAGGCGTTGGTGTTGGGCGGGGGGCAGCATGCTCTGTTACCCCCCCTTTCCATAGGTACTTATCGCGTTTGACCGTAATGCGGACCGGCAGGGTTCCCCTCTTTGGCAAAGGGGGGCGCGACTGACGGCCAGCGTCATACCCCGTGTTGCTTGAACCACGCCTGCATCCGCTTCCAGCCGTCCTCCGCTTCTTCCTTGCGGTAGCTCGGGCGGTAATCGGCATTGAAGGCGTGGGGGGCGTTGGGATAGACGTGGATGCTCGAAGCCTTGCTGGCGGGATTCTCCGAAGCGGCCAGCGCCTGATTCATCTTCTCGACCGTGTCCTGGGGAATCCCCTGGTCCAGCCCGCCGTAAAGACCGAGCACCGGGGCGTTAAGCGCGCTCGCCAGATCGATCGGATGTTTCGGAGTCAATTCACCGGCCGCGCCGACCAGGCGGCCATACCAGGCGACACCGGCTTTAATCTTGGGGTTATGCGCGGCGTACAACCAGGTGACGCGCCCGCCCCAGCAGAAGCCGGTGATCCCCAGGCGCGTCGTGTCGCCACCATTGGCTTGCGCCCAGGTCACGCAGGCGTCGAGGTCACTCATCACCTGCGCGTCCGGCACTTTCGAGACGACCTTGGCGATGATCTCGGGAATGGCGCTGTATTGGCGCGGGTCACCCTGGCGCGCATACAGCTCCGGGGCGATGGCCTGGTAGCCCAGTTTCGCCAGACGGCGGCAGAGATCCTTGATGTGCTCATGGACGCCGAAGATCTCCTGCACCACCAGGATGACCGGGAAATTCGTGCCCTGGGCCGGCTGCGCGCGGTAGGCCGGCATCGTGCCGTCCGCCGTCGCCACGCCGATCTCCCCGGCGAGGAGGCCGTCGGCGGCCGTGCTGATCGCCGTCTCCGCCATCACCGGCCGCACCGCCAGCGCGAACCCCGCGCCCAGAGCGGTGACCAGGAAGCCGCGCCGGCTGTGCGGCAGGGGCGGCGGGACCAGACTGTCGTATTCGGCTTGCAGGTTTTCGGTGAAGTCGTTCATGGCGTGCTCCGCTGGTTGAGGTGGAGCGGAAGGCTACCTGACATCGGCGGGGATCGGTAGCGGCGGGGGCCGACGCACGGGTGTCGCTGCTTGCCTGGCATTATCCGGAGGTGTTCAGGGTGACAGACCATGATCTGTACAGGTAACCCTTGCTGGTTTTCCTGGTTATGAGCAGGTGTTGCACTTCAGATTTGAGGCCGCCCTGGCATAAATCTCCACGCCAACACGATCGATATGCGCGATCAGTTCCTCGTTTCCTATTTGCCGGTATTGGGACAGATCCACGCTGTAAGGCAGCATCAAGTTATCGATCTGGTCCTCAATACGCATGAACTCCTCGAACGGAATCTCGCTGCCCTTGATGGTCAGGTCGATATCTGAACCCGGGCGGTAATTGCCTTTGGCGCGGGAGCCGTAAATCAGCACGCTTTCGATGGCGCCGTGTTGGGCAAACACGCTGTTGAGTTTGTCCAGCGTCGCCACTGGCAGGCCGAAGGGCTGGGCCGTGTTCATGACAGATATTTTTCCATCTCGGTTTCCAGTGCGACGAACAGCGGGTAGTACAGCCTCATGATGGCTTCAACCAGTAATTCAGCGGTGCGTTCGTCGTAGGTGTGCGAGGAAATGTTCCGGCTCTGGATCATCGCCATCCAGCGTTCGCCGTCGGCGATGAGTTCCACCTTGAAGGCCTCGCGGGTGGCGTCCTTCGAGCCTTTGATGTTTTGGTTGCCTTGATCCCGCAAGTAGTCCTTCAGCACGTTCCAGGCGAGTTCATGGGTGAATTCGAAGGCCTGGATCACACCCTGTTTTTCCAGTTGCGAAAGCTCGCGCTGCTCACTCAACTCGACCGCGCTTTGTAGTTGCCGCAGGGCCTTTTTGTAGTTGGCGAAACGTTGCTGCCAGCGGATGTCCAGGTCGTTCATGGTTTGATCCTATGTAGGTTCTGGGCAATGGCTTGGATCAGAGGCCTGTTCACGGAATCGCTACCTCCAGCAGGATCCGCGCGGCCCAGTCGTCGGCGGAATTGCTCAGGCCGACAGCCGGAAACAGGCGATGCGGGACGAGGGCGGGCAACACGGCGCGGATGTCTTCGGGTTGCACGAAGGCGCGGCCCTGCAGGTAGGCCCAGGCCTGGGCGGCGCGGAGGAAGCCGAGACCGGCGCGGGGCGAGAGGCCGGCGGCGAAGCGGGCATCGGTGCGGCTGGCGGCGAGCAGGGCTTGCAGGTAGTCGAGCAGGGCGTCGGCGACGTGTACCGCCTGTACTTCCTGTTGCAGGCGGGTGAATTCGGCCGGGTCGAGGATGGCTGGCAGCTTGGCGAGCAGGTCGCGTCGGTCGACGCCCTTGAGCAGGGCGCGCTCCGCCGCGTGTTCGGGGTAGCCCAGGCGGATGCGCATGAGGAAGCGGTCGAGTTGCGATTCCGGCAGGGGGAAGGCGCCGACCTGTTCACTCGGGTTCTGGGTAGCGATGACGAAGAAGGGGGAGGGTAGGGGGCGGGTTTCGCCCTCGATGCTGACCTGGCCTTCTTCCATGGCTTCCAGCAGGGCGCTTTGCGCTTTCGGGCTGGCGCGGTTGATCTCGTCGGCGAGGATCACCTGGGCGAAGATGGGACCGGGGTGGAAGCTGAATGTCGCGCTTTCCCGGTCGTAAATCGCGGCGCCGAGGATGTCGGCGGGAAGCAGGTCACTGGTGAACTGGAGGCGGTGGAAGTCCAGCCCGAGGGTGCGGGCGAGGGCGTGCGCGAGGGTGGTCTTGCCCACACCCGGCGCGTCCTCGATCAGCAGGTGGCCGCGCGCCAGCAGGCAGGCGAGGCAGAGGCGGACCTGGGTTTCCTTGCCGAGGACGATCTGGTTGACCTGGGTCAGGGCCTGCTGCAGGGCGGGGGTCATGGGCTTCCGGTATCGGTGAGCGTTTGCGCGATGGCACGGAGCGCGGGTTCGAGCTCAGGTAGATCCCGATCCACAACCTGCCAGACGGCTTTGTAGTTCACTTCGAAATAGCCACTCATACCGGCTGTGCTTCCGCCACCACGCGCGCGCGGAAAGCGCTCGGCAGATCGAGCGGCGTCCGCACATCCACGGGAACACCGAGAAGCTCGGTGAGTTGCCGTTCTATTTTGGCCAGGTCGAGCAAGGAGGTTTCGGGGGTATCATCGACCAATACGTCGAGATCGCTACCTTCCTTATCCGTGCCGCTCAGGGTGGAACCGTAGATGCGCGGATTGCTGGCGCGGTGCGCCGCCACGATGTGACGGATGGCTTCGCGGTGAATCGGCAAGGCTTGCGAGGGTTTCATCGGGTTCACTCCCGTGCGGATTCAGACATGAACCAAGTATTCGCCCTCACTCCTCCCGCCGCAACTGCGGGAACAGGATCACGTCGCGGATGCTGGGGGCGTCGGTGAGCAGCATGATCAGGCGGTCGATGCCGATGCCTTCACCTGCGGTGGGGGGCAGGCCGTGCTCCAGGGCGCGAATGTAGTCGCGGTCCTTGAACATGGCTTCCTCGTCGCCGGCTTCCTTGGCGGCCACCTGGGCGTCGAAGCGGGCTTCCTGGTCTTCCGGGTCGTTCAGCTCGGAGAAACCGTTGGCGATTTCGCGGCCGACCATGAACAGCTCGAAGCGGTCTGTGATCTCCGGGTTGATGTCGTTGCGTCGGGCCAGCGGCGAGGTTTCCGCCGGGTAATCGATGATGAAGGTGGGCTGGATCAGCAGATGTTCAGTGGTTTCCTCGAACAGCGTCAGTTGCAGGCCGCCGAGTCCGTCGTTGGGGCGGAAGCCGATCTTGCGGCGCTTTAGTTCCTCGACCACGAAAGTCTGGTCGTCCAGCGGGGCATCCTTCAATTCCGGGTGGTAGTGGCGCACGGCGTCGAGTGCGGTCATGCGGGCGAAGGGGGAGCCGATGTCGATCTGGTGGCCCTGGTAGGGCACGGTGGTGGTGCCCAGCACCTTCTCGGCGATGTCGCGGAACATGGCTTCAGTGAAGTCCATCAGGTAGCGGTAATCCCGATAGGCCTCGTAGAACTCGACCATGGTGAATTCCGGGTTGTGCCGGGTGGAGATGCCTTCGTTTCTAAAATTACGGTTGATCTCGAAGACTTTTTCCAGACCGCCGACGACCAGCCGCTTGAGGTAGAGCTCCGGCGCGATGCGCAGGTACAACTCCATGTCGAGGGCGTTGTGGTGGGTGAGGAAGGGTTTGGCCGAGGCGCCACCGGGGATGGGGTGCATCATCGGCGTCTCCACCTCCAGGTAGCCGCGGGCGGTGAAGAATTCGCGCATGGCCTGGATGACTTTCGAGCGGACGATGAAGGTGCGGCGGGAATCCTCGTTGGTGATCAGGTCGAGGTAGCGCTGGCGGTATTTCTGTTCCTGGTCGGTAAGGCCGTGGAATTTCTCCGGTAGCGGCCGCAGCGCCTTGGTGAGCAGGCGCACCGAGGTGGCCTGGACGGTGAGTTCGTTGGTCTTGGTGCGGAACAGGGTGCCGGCGACGCCGAGGATGTCGCCCAGGTCCATGCGCTTGAAGGCGTCATAGGCTTCCTCGCCGACCTGGTCACGGGCGACATAGATCTGCATGCGCCCGCTCATGTCTTGCAGGGTGGCGAAGCTGGCCTTGCCCATCACCCGCTTCAGCATCATGCGGCCGGCGAACTGCACGCTCACCGGCGCGGTTTCCAGCACTTCCTTGGCGGTCTCGCCGTGCGCGTCGTGGAGGTCGCCGGCGTAGTCGCGGCGCTCGAAGTCGTTGGGGAAGGCTTGCCCCAAGGCGCGGATGCCGGCGAGTTTCTCGCGGCGCTCGGCGATGATCTGGTTTTCGTCCTGGGGGGGGGGTGGGGCTACGGTATTCGTTTCAGACATGGTGGTGGCTTTCGGGAAGTTTCAGACAGGGTTGCCAAAATAGATGATCTTCATGCCCAGCTTTTCGCCAACACGGCGCATGACGTCGTCGGCCGTGGCCAACTCGCTGGCGCCCATGGCGCGGGCGACGCACAGGTGCAAGGCATCAAGAGTGCGCAGAGGCAATTCGGGAAGTTCGTCGATCAGGTGGTAGGCGTCGATGAAATCCAGTTCGGACATCGGGCGAACGCTGAGGGCCGCGTACTGGATGTCGGTATCCAGTTCACGCATGGCGGCGTGTTCCTGTGCCGGACTCAAGCGCCCCTCGCGACGCTTTCTGGCCAGGGTGGATCGGGCTTCGACATACGTCAGCCGACTGATGGCGGGATCGTTCAAACCGGTGAAGTAGGCATCGAAACGCTCGCTGTTGTGCTCGGGTACATAGCGCTTGATCAACGCGCTGGTGTCGAGATAGACCGGTTCAGCCGCGGCCATCGCGGTCTTCCCTGATCGAAACCTCGCTGGGGATGTCCTGGAAGGGCATCGTCGCCCGGAACGCGGCCAGTGAGCGCACCTTGCGCTTCGACGCGACCGGCAGAATGCGCGCCACCGGCTCGCCGCGTCGCACGACCAGGATTTCCTCGTCCTCCGCGAACATGACGTCCGGGTGCGACAGGCCTTCGCGGGCTTCCCGGATGGTGAGTTCCTTCATGGCGAGTTCCTTCATGGTTACGTGTCACGAGTATAAGCGGTGTGTCACGCCACTGCTCGGTCGTATGCACAAGCAGGCCTGAATGAAGATTATGAAAGTTGTTATTATTCAGCGGGTTGGAAGGTCTTTGACATGTGGCAGGTGCGGCTTATGCATTGCTTTTGATACGCCAATTCCACACAATTTGGTTTATCTACGATAAGTATTCGATTGTCAACATGCATATGTGATGTATGTCGAAGATCTCCAAAAAAAGTGCCACCTCAGGTCGTGTAAGGGCATTCAACTGTCAACCAGCCTGGGCCTTTGTCGACCGCTCGTATCATTCGCACGGACCGATCCGGTTCTCCATCGATCGATAGCGTGAACTTTGCCTCATGCACATAGTTGGATGGATTCATGGCGATGGTGTAGGTGTGATTTACATCACCTATGATGATGACGGAACGATTCATCCCGCTCTGCCTACCATCGGAATCCCCCCCTTCTAGCGTAATCACCTCTGTGTAGTCCTGATGATTGGATAGCCAGCCGAGTTTAATTTCTCGTGCAAGAACTTGGATGCCTACTTCTGTCCTGCCGCCTCCAGGGCAGGAAGTTCTGCGAATGGTGCCCACCATCACGGGCTCACCAGGCCGACGTTGGATACCGACGATATGGCCTAGCAACGCCCACTGGCATTCACCCGATGTGCTGATCATTCCAATTCCTCGCTCACTGGTGTCCATGGCTGTCCACCTATATCTTTTGGTATTAACGTCTGTGTTGATGCCAACGCCTCTTCTTGTCGTGTCGGTGATAAAACCATAAAGCTGTATATCGAGAATCTCGTCTGGTCTTAAATGTGCGGTACGTTCAGCGCCTGTGTGGCGCTTGTTGTTCTTTAATATTGCGGCAATGTCATCTATGCCGTGCAATATCAACCATTCCTCTGGCATGCATTCGTGGCGCAATTCGTTCCTGCGCTCAGCACCTTTCTTTCCCCATTCTTGAATGAGCACTCGTAGTAACGGCAAATCACCAGGCATGCGGAATTCTTCACCCAGGCCTAGTGAAGCTGGACTATTGCCGCGACGAAGCGCGGATTCAATTTCCCTTAGCCTGACCAGTGCCATGACGGTTGTCAAATAGCGACGCGACTTGATTTGATTTTCGCCTCCCGATTCGGAGGCAAGGCGAACCAAGCCTGATTCCGCCTTCATGTCAACCATATACACATGGAGTTCTGGTGAATAATCTTGTTCCAAAGAAAACGTATCAGACAGCGATGCTAGCCAGGTGCCGATCATGTGAATCTGAGCTGCGGTAAGGCTATCCGTTCCTATGGCGGACAGCAGAAGTGCCTGCATATATTCTCGGTTACATGTGGTGCGTGCGGTGTCGCCAGGATATAACCTGAGTTCAACATCTTTGAATTGGTCGAACTCGCACAATAGATACAGGTTGTGAAGCTTCAGCCATAGCTTCGGCGATGGTTTCTCATGACGGATCGAGCGCCATCTGAATATATCGGCAAATCCCCGAATGGCGCGCGCGGTCAGCAATGGCACCAATGCCTGGAATTTTCTGCTACCTGGACTGGTGACGAAATCCATGAGGAATGCGTGATAGGCCCGAGTTGTCTCCCAGAAAAAGCCGTGTATAGTCGTCCATAAACGTGATTCTATCGTTCTGGACATACGCGGGTTGCGGAGGTATTGGTCACACAAAAATAGCTGGGCATTACGCGCGTTTTCATCTAGGTGCATCAATATTTGAAGCCGCTCCTTCGATACCGGCAGTCCGGCATGGTTGAACTGGATCAAGTTCTTGACAACCTGCTCTTGGGTTGCGTAGTGATCGCCTTCAGGTAGTTCGCGCAACCAGCGTGAAACAGTTCTCATGTTACTGAGCGGTTCATCGGGTGGTTTGCGTTTGAACATGGCGGAAATCAGGCTAGTCATGATCTATAGGCTCCGGTTTGTGGATGCCGTATCCCTGAGCGTAATCGACGCCGATGCGACGCAGGATGTCCAAGGTGGCGTCATCCTCAACGAACTCGGCTACGGTTTTTTTGCCGAGGTCACGCCCTAGCGTGGCTATAGCTCTGACGATGGCCTGATCAGTGGCATCCGTCACCAAGTTACGGATGAAGGCCCCGTCGATCTTGATGACAGCCACCGGCATGGATTTGATATATCCGAAGGAGGACAGACCGCTGCCGAAATCGTCCAGGGAGAAAATGCAGCCGTAATCCAGGATCGCTTTCATCATGTCCATTGCACGCGCCATGTTATGCACCATGGCCGTCTCCGTGACCTCGAACGTCAGCCGCTTTGGATCGACTGGCGTGTATTCGATCAATTCAGCCAGGCCACGCAGAAACGACGGATCCGACAGAGTTGCCCCGGAGAGGTTGATGGAATACTCCGCGGCGTCGTCCTTGTTGCTGGAGAGGTACGCGAATAGTGTTCTGACCACCCAGGCATCGAAGACCGTGGCCATGCCATATCGCTCGGCCGCCGGCAGGAACAACCCAGGAGGCTCGACTTTCCCGTCTGCCCGGTGATGTCTGAGGAGGATCTCGTAGTGATCCCTGCCGTTATGGTGGGCAATGGGTGCGATACGCTGCCTGTACAGACGGAATCGTCCGTTGGCGAACGATTCCTCGAAACGTCCTACCCATTGCATTTCGGCGGCGATGTTGTTGTGCCCATCAGCGTTGTAGACCTGCACTTGGCGCCGCCCGGCCTGTTTAGCAGAAAAACAGGCGGTATCCGCGCGGGCAATGACTTCCGACACGCTTGCGGTTCCATCAATGATGGACACCCCCACGCTGGCCGATGATTTGAACGCCAGTTCGCCATGACGAAAGCGATGGCCCTGGATGGACAGCACCAGGGTATCCAGGATGCGCAGGGCCTCAGACAGTGTGGCGCGTTTGATCAGCAGGCCGAACTCATCACCCCCCAGGCGCGCCAGGAGATGCATGTGGGCGGTGGCATCCTGCATCACCCGGGCGATTTCCTTGATCAGTAGATCTCCGACGGCATGACCACATGTGTCGTTGACGAGTTTGAAATTGTCGAGATCGATATAGCAAAACACCCCTACATTGCCGTGCTCTGGCATGTCGGGCATGTCATCGAGACAGCCGTGTATGGCGTCCTCGATTGCGCGTCGATTGGGTAGTCCAGTGAGTGGGTCATGGAGTGCCTGCCAGCGCAGCTCCTCCATCATGCTGTGTCGTTCACTGTTGTCGCGAAAGACCATGACACAGCCTCGTATGCTGCCGTCGTCAGCGCGTATGGGCGCGGCGGAACTTTGTACTGGTATCCCTCGGCCGGCGGCTGTGTACAGCACTTGATCGTCTTCGTGACCACCTTCCCCTCCTTGCACGCAAGTGTGATGGCTGGCGGTACGGTTGCCGTCCACATGTACGACAAATATTTCATCCAATGGGACACCACGCGCCTGTTGTTCCATGACACCTAGCAGATTCTCAGCCTTTGGATTCATGAACTCGATCTGGCCGTCCGCGTCGGTGACGATCACGCCCTCACCGACAGAATCCAGCGTCACGCGCCAACGTTCCTTTTCCGCGATCAGGGCAATGTCGGCATTAACCCGAGCAGTAATATCGAATCCGACAGACAGGTACTTTATTACCCGCCCATCCTGGTCCTGCATAGGCGCGATTACCGTGGACACCCAAAAATCTGAACCATTGTAATTGCGGTTGCATATGTCTCCGCGCCAGACACGGCCGCATGCTATGGTTTCCCACATATCGCGGTAGAACTCTTGTCCATGTCGCCCCGATTTCAAGACACGGTGACTCTGTCCGAGTATTTCATCACGCGGATACCCAGATACGCGACAGAAGGTCTCATTCACAAATGTGATATTGCCAGCATTGTCTGTCTCAGAGACCAGGGCTATGTAATTGATGATGCGCTGATGTCCCCTGAGCGATTGATAATTAGCGATCGCGCTGTTAGCGAGCTTTGCCATTTCACGCATGCTGGGGCAGGCTAATGCAGACAATTCGATATGGGCGCTAGCTCGTCCAGATTCAAGCGCGGTCTGCATGGCGCGAATCCGAGCGGCGCCAGGCGACGCGCTATGGCGCGCCACCAAGTACAACAACGCCAGGGTCAGCGCTGGTATCGCGCCAAGACATGCATAAAGAATGGTGTTATTCATGATGTTCGGCCTATTGGCTCAATCATCGACTTTTATTAGATTGCGGCCACCATTCTTGGCGCGATATAAGGCATCGTCTGCTCGCCTCAATATCTGTGCGGGTGTTTCACCGCCACGGATCGCAGCCAGTCCCGCGCTGAACGTGGCATTCAGTCGTTTCCCGTCGTAAGGCAGTGGTGTTCGGGCCATGAGTTGTTGCAGCCGACCGAGCACGAAGCCCGCTCCCCGCGCATCTGTCTCTGGCAGAACTAGAGTGAACTCCTCTCCACCGTACCGAACCAGAGAATCGGATTTCCGCATGACGGAACGAATCAGGTTGGAGAAATGGACCAGCATCTGGTCACCCGCCCCATGACCATGATCGTCATTGATCCGTTTGAAGTGATCAAGGTCAAGCATGGCGACGGTCAAAGGAACGCCACCTCGTGTCGCCCTTGCAATTTCCTGCTCCAGAATGGCACTTAGACCCCTCCGGTTCTGAGCGCCTGTCAATGGGTCTTCATGTACCAGTATTCGTGCCTGATCCAGCTCCTCTCGCATCAATTTGATGGTTTCCCGTGTGGCCATCAGCTCTCTGTGGCTGGACTCAACGGTGGATTGAATATCACGCGCCTGTGTCAACACCTGGGAAAGCAGCCCGAGCACGGTGTCCTTGTTTCTGCTCTCTCTCAGCCTCCCGATTTTGTCCGCCAGCCCGAGATTCTTCTGGCCCAGATTACTGGCCAGCGTTCCCGTATGGTCGGTCGCCAGCAACAACACATCCTGGGCCATCGCGAGCACCTCCAGGCATTCCGGGCTGATTTCATCGATCTCCGACTCCCCGAGCGTCTGGCCGGTCAAGGCATAGTACGTCCGGAGATAGTTGATCGGGGTGGGCGCGAGTTCCGCCGTTTCGAGCGCATCTATGACTCGAGAGCCGATCGATTTGGCCATTCTTCTTCTTACCTCCTTACAGGTAGTGCTTGAGCGCGCCGCTGTTGATCCCGGTATGCGGCATGTTTGTCCATGGCAGAGCGGATTGCGCGCATGAGGTCCATCTCGGCAGGATGCAACTTGTCGACAAAGATGGCGTGGCGGAGATCTTTCGCGTTCAGGCCAGCTTTCCTTTGCGTGCTCAAGATGACCACTGGGCAGTTGAGCCGCGATAGAACGTCAAGCCCTGATCCGCCTGGCATTTCGACATCCAGAAACATCACATCTGGCTTCTGATCCACGTATATCTGCATCGCCTCGGAGGCCGTCTGCCCCTCGGCGACGATATGGAGGTCTGGGTTGTCGCAGGCCAACAGCATCCTTCGTACCAAAGTGCGGATTGCTGGCGAATCGTCGACGATCGCTACCTTCATGTTCATTCCTTGGCGCGTTTGATTGGCTTTGAACCACTGTCATCTACCGGACTGACGAAGGGCGCAATGTGGGGGTTCGGCGGAGGCAGAGGATTGACGAACCGCTCGGGATGGGGGATCACCACCACCGATAGCAAGCTGCCGTCCTCGCTGTTGCGACGCCTGACGCGATACCGCTGGATGTTCGTTTTCTTCGGTCCAGCCCGATGCCAGCCTGCTCTGAAGAAGGCCTTCTGCAGGGCAGCACCGATCTTGTCTTCCGGCTCGCCGGTGGCGCCTGCGCCGATGGACTCCAGGTGGTGCCGGAAAATCCGCGGTGAGACCAGTAGCATCAGGATCGCGCCACCTTCATCCACGAAATGGACCAGTGCGCCGGGAACGTTGTAAACGAGAGAGCCATTGCCGATGCCCTCCTGAATCCAGGCCATGAGACGCTTGGCGTCTTCAGGGATACTCCCAGTAGTGCTCGGGGGCGGTGGCGTGTGCGGCGCCACCGGCGCGAGAACCTGGGGCGAGGGAATCTTTGGCTGTTTGATAGCTGGGGCAGATCTTCCAGTCTGAGGGGCTTTCGTTGGTGCAGCGTTCTGACGACTTGTCGTTGTCCGCCGATCATCCGCGTCCATGGGGACATCATGAGCGTCGAGGAAACTGTCATCAGAATCATCGGTGGGCGGGATCGGCGTCTGTGACTCCGCCTTGGCATGCAGGGGTGTGGGATTGGCTGTCTCAGTTGTTTCGCCGCCGTCAATCAATGCTCTCAACCCGGCAAGAGCATCGACTGCCGGAGGAACGCTAGGAGGTTCAGGTGACTCTTCTTGCGCGGCGTTCGACGACGCCGGCTCTTTCGCCAGCGGCTGTGAGCTGAACCCGTTATCAAATTCCGCGACCGGTGCCGTACCCGTAGCCGATGTTGTTCCTGTTCCGCCTGCCGCTTTCTTTTCCACCACGGTGATACCGCCGGCAAATACACTGGGGATCCTGTCACGCGGATATAGCTGTTCCAGCGGGAATCGCAGCATGGTCAGTGTGTGCGACCATCCCGCATCGCTCACTTGAACAGTCCAGACCGCGCCGCCAGTCGCTGGGTTCGGCGTGAGCGCGCCATATTCCTGGAACGTGTCGAATATCCGGTCATTCTTGAAGCTGGAAGGCAGTCCGGGCGCGCCGTCGGGTGCGGCGAGTTCATTTTTTTCCAGGTACTCGCGCAGCTCGTCCGCTGTCCGTTTACACACTAGCCAGATGCAACCTTCCGCGACGAATCCGCCGGCGCCATCTCGGTTCAGAGGCATGAGGCCGCTGGCCAGCATGCCGCGCAGCCCCGCCATCAGGCGTTCGATCAGCGGCACATCGCGAGCGCAGGCAAATCTCACGCGCGGGCCAGTCATTAGATTGGCGGCCACGGATTGCCTATCCGCCCGTGTCACCAGGTCGACCAAGGCGCCAGCTTTGGCTTCGCCAGACAAATAGGCCATCAGTTCCGACATCGGGCCACCTGGCGCGGACAGCCAGGCAATCGCTTCAGCGGGAATCAGCTTCTGTAGCAGCAACACAGCGAGGCGCTGGTGCAGGTCATAGCCCCTTCCCTCGACGAACTTGACTCGATACCAGTCCATTCCCTGCTCAGGCAGGCTGCCGGCCAACGGATACCAGGAACCTTCGCCACGCGCGTTGCCACAGGTAATGTCCAGGTCGGATATTGGCTTGCCTATGTCGTGCAGCAAGGCGGCTGCCAATACCGTATAGCTCCAGCGCGATTTCAGGCGCGCGATGTCCTCCGCATCGCCGCCGTGTGGCAGCATCAACCCCTGGCGCAGGCGCAATGCTCGCGTGGCCACGTCGAGACTGTGCTCCAGAAGTCCACCCGGGTGGGCGTGGTGATGTGCCTCGGAAGCGGGCAAGCGCTGGCAGAACCTGGCGAACCCAACGAGTAGAGGGTCTCCCATCCGCGTCCAGTCTGCGCGATGCAGCCCGACGATACGGATGATCTCGTCGGTCAAAGCGGCATGAGGCCGCAGCAGCTGGTCGGCGTCCATAACCCGCTGCGCGCCAGATGGTAGAACGGCGCCGGGCGCATCCGATATGGCGCGGCGGCTTGGCTTCTTCGCACCACGTCGGCGCGCCAACAACCAGCCACCACCGACCAGGAATCCAATCCCGAGCATGACGTTCAAGAAGTCCGGCATGGCTGAGGTCACAGGTACTTTTTGTAGTATTTCCATTGCATCCTGCTCAGCAATGCGGTCGCGAAGACGATGGGATAGAACATGAGCGCTGGAGAGACCGCGAAGGGCAGGGTGCAATACATCGCCAGCGTCACGGGTAGACCGAAGAAGTGGAAATACTTGGCGCGGTGGTAAAGGTTCGCCGACTCACGGCCGGCGCTTTCCCGGCGCGCAGCACGCTCGGACAAACCATCCGTCAGCCCAATCACCCAAACCAGCACTACCAGCCAAAGCACACCGGCGGCGCTAGCCATCCGGAAACCCACCAGCCAGGTGCCGGTCATGGCAATGCGGATTTCCTCGCCGAAGTTCGCTGCGAGCTTGCTGATGACAGGCAGGCTGCGCTGTTCCACTACGACCCGATGCAGACCGGTAGCCCGGAATTCCAGGGCATATACGCTTTCGGCGAGCCGCCTGCCCATTCGGTAGGACAAGGCATCGTTCGGCATGCCCAAATGAAGCGCTTCGGCCTGAGCCAGGGCGCGCATCCGTTCCTGGCCTTGGCCCGCCGGCCAGACGAGCTTTGCGACGGCAATCTGCATGAGGAGCGACAGCAGTGCGAGGCCGATGCAGGTCAGTGCCAGCCAGATAGCGAAGCGCAGCGGAGCGAAGAAGAATCCGAACGGGTTAGGGTCAGGTGTGCCCTGCTTACCAGCCACAGCCTTTCCCTTGTACGGTCACGCCACGCTCTTCGTTCGGCGCATCTGGCGAGATCGATGACGCCAGCCCTTCGCGGTCGCCGGTATCGTTGTCATGACGGCGCTCCATCTCGCGCACCATGTGCGCCAGGCTCTCTGGCATCTCCGATTCGTCGGCCGGGTCTGGCAGGGGCAGGCGCAACTTGTAGAGACGCCCTTCGACGTAGGCGAACGCCTGTCCTTTCGGGAGACTGGTGACATCAGCCGCGGTGAGGAGATCGACTTCCTGAGGGGTGATGCGGTCCTCGTTTTTGCTGCTGAATTCATCGAAATCCTCGGGATTGTTGTTGTCATTCGCGCCAGTGACGGGAGTCAGCGTGCTAATCCTGGCCTTACCGAGTTGCGCGGTCAGAATTTCAGCCGTCTCGGTGTTTTTCACCCTCAACATGAAAAGGCTGTTGAGGTTGCCGCCGATCTGTCCAGCTTTTGCCTTGTTGCCGATGCGCGCCTCGATGTCTGACCAGGTCTGGGTGTACACGGTGACTTGATAGCCGGCGCCGCCAGCTTTGTTGAGCAGGGGCACGAACTCGTCGCCGATCAGTTCGTTGAATTCGTCGCCGTGGACGCTGCATTTCGCGATTGGCACGCCGCCCGATTGAACATCTTTGTAGATGCGGCCGGCCAGGCTGGTGAGGTCGGAGAACATCGAATTGCCCACGGCGCCGGCGACCTCGTAGTCGGACAGGGAGTCCAGTCCCACGTAGACGATGCCGCCGCCACGCAGGATGCCTTCCCAGTCGAAGATCGGGCGGGGATCGTCCGGATTCTCGTAATCCGGATTGAGTAGTTCCGACACCCGCCCGGTGGTGAGCTTTTCCAGCAACGGAATGAGCGAGGCCACCAATTTGTTCCAGAACGATTGCTCGAAGCTGATGATTTTGATCAGGGAATGCGCGACAGGGTCGTAGAGACCCTTCGCGCGGATGTAATCAATGATCTTGAGGACCGGGATCGACCTGCTCTGCAGTGCGCGGTCGAACGCCTTCTTGTCTATCTCCATGGCCGCCGCTTCTTCACGCCATCCCGCTGCCGCCGGCTCCCGGTCTAGCCAGAAGCTACAGTAATCGACGAGCAGGGGCTCGATGTCGGAGGCGTAACGCAGAATGTCCACGTAGCGCACCTTGCGGCCCAGCGCCACCAAGGAGCGGCCCATTGAGTTGACGAATCCCCAGACAAACTGGGCGAAGTTGGCTCCTTCGCCCTCCTGTGGCAGTTGGTTTGTGATGCGCGTCGCGATTTCGGTGACACGGCTGAAGTCGCCGATCCCGTTGTAGCGCGCGGACAGCTCAGGGAATCCGAGATGCAGGACATAGAAACGATCCAGACGGACAGCCCGTTTCGCCTCGGCGAACATGCGCTTGAGTAGGGCGGCGTCGCCTTTTGGGTCGAACACGATCACCGTATCGCCGCGGCGGATGTCCTGGGTGACTTGCAGTTCCAGAAACCGGGTCTTGCCTACACGGGTAGTGCCAAGAACCAGCACATGCCCAACCCGGGAATACAGATCGAACCAGACATCCTTTTCGCCCTCCCAAAGACCAACCGCATGCAACAAGGGGTCACCGCCCACCGGGGGCAGTGGGCGGGCCGGGTTCCACCAGGCATCACGACCGGTGTACTGGCGCAGGTCCATACCAGCATTCTCAGCCTTCAGTTCGATCGAACGCGCTTGGTCATGTATCCAGCTTGGGCGAGACAGATGCGCGAACCGCGGTTCGCGCGCCATGACCAGGCGCTGAACGTGGCGGGCATCCCACTGGAATCCCTTGCCTACGTAATACGCTTTGGTCGAATGCGGGATTTCCTCCAGATGTAGCTGGAAGATCGGCAACTCCCGTAACCCGCGCTGGTAGCGTACAAAGCGCCAGCCTTTCCAGGCGCGCCAAGCGGAATAGGCGCAGATACACGCCGCCACTGGCAACGCTTCTTGAGGGACAGGGCCGAACGGTATACGGGCAAAGGACAGCGCGGCAGTGGACACGGCCAGGCTTGACATGCCTATGGCCGAATACAGTTCGTAGGGGCGACGCAGTAGATTTTCTACTGGGTAGGACATGAGGCGATGTCTCTGAGGCAGTCCAGCAACCAGCGCTCTGTCTGGGCTGGTTTCGGATATTCGCGGTCTGATTGCCAGACGGCGACACCATCAACCCAAAACCGATTGAATGGCACCTCTAGGGGATTCCAGGCCTGCTTTTCGTTCCGTGCCCGCCACGTCAGGAAATCCAGACGCGCCAAGCGCGCAGCCAAGTCATCATCATCGATAGACTCCAACTGCTCCAGCAACATGAATATCTGGCTTTCGGGTGCTTCCGAGTCGCCCGAAATCACCTCATACAGGCCACGGTACTGGGACAGCCAACGGTGCAGAACAGGCAGCCATCTGGACGCTTGGAGCGTCACCAGGCGCTCGGAAACACGATCCATGATTTCGGAGATGGACTGCATCATGCCACCCTGGCCTGAGGCAGAACTTCCTCGATCATGAAACGGAAGCTTGGTGACGCATGCCTGCCGGCGGGGGCTGGCGTGCTCAGCGGCTCCATCCGTGGCAAGGATGCGCGGATGTCCTCGTAGAGTTGCCGCGCATCCACGGCGGCATCGTAAGTTCCGACGAAGACCGCGCCATCTTGCTTCAGGCAGCGCGCTTCGTTGGTGCCGCCGGCAGGATAGGTTCGGATTTCCGCACCCACAACGAAGACCGATCGTGGATTCTTTCGGGCGACGATGGTATCGATGATGGGCAGAACGCCATCGGGGCCTTTCAATCGTGAGATGAACACCTGCATGCTCCAGGGGACGTAAACGCCCCGGAGACTGCCCATCCGAATCGGCGGCCGCCACAAGAAATAGGGTTTTCGAGAAAACCCTATTTCTTGTGGCGGGACTGCCCCAGTGGGGGTATGCTCGCGCGGCTGCCGGCCTTTTTGCGTTTCGCCATTCCCTTTGCCGTTCGCCTAAGCCATTGTCCCTTATGGCTTTTCCCATTTCCCATTAGGCCCTTTGTATAACGCCCCTCGCGGATTATTAGCGAGGGGCGTGCCCTTTCAGATAAGCCCCTTCCCATTCGCCGCGGCCGCCCACGGGCGCCCCTTTGTCTCGCGGTTGCTTTTCTTTGTCGGCGGAGAATGCGCCCGCGCTCGGATGGGTGGCTATTCGTATGTATCTGTTTTTGTTGGCTTTTCTGTTTGTGTCGCGTTTTGCATAACAAATCATTATGCCAGTTCTGTTTTTTTATTTCTACAAAGAATAGGGTTTTCTCGAAAACCTACTTTTCGGCTGAATTCTCTCCCGTTCCCCCATACCGTTCGTTCCGCCTGATGAAGGCATCGCAGTAGAGGCTTGGTGGCCGTCGCGGCTCTCCTCCCAGGCGACGGCCACATTTTTTCTTGCGTGAACGGATGACGAGAATCGCTTTCATTTTTCTGTTGGTACAAGTCGCCACCCCGGTACTGGCCGGGAGCTGCTTCGTTGCGGCGGGCGAACGCTACAAGATCCACCCCTGGTTGTTGTACGCGGTTGCCGATGTCGAGTCGTCGGTGAACCCCTCCGCGGTGAATGGCGGTCATGTCGGTCGCACGCGATCCGTGGACATCGGCTTGATGCAGATCAACTCGCGTTGGTTATCCAGGCTGAGTCGCTATGGGATCGATGCCGAGCGCCTGCTCGACCCGTGCGTAAATGTTCACGTCGGGGCGTGGATTCTGGCAGACCTGTTTGCCCGATACGGTGCTACATGGGAGGCGGTTGGGGCCTACAACGCTGCCTGCACGGCGCTCAAGGGCGCGGATTGTCAACGGCGCCGGTCCTGGTATGCGAATAAGGTTGCTGCCGCATTTCGGCGAATTCGCGATCGTGCGGAGAAGCAGGGATGAGCCGCGCACTGGAAGAACAGGCCATCCGCGTTGCGCGTGCTCACTTGGCGCCGCTGGTGCCGCTCATGGAAGACCCCGCCGTCAACGAGATCATGGTCAACCGGGCGGATGACATCTGGGTGGAGCGCCTGGGTGTCGTCACGCGGACCGACATTACCCTCACGGAGACGGTGGTTCGCGCCGCCATCAAGTCACTGGCGGCTTCCTGTCACAAGGACGAGGCGCTGGTCATCGATTTACGCATGCCGGGTTTGCGGATCGCCGCTGCGTTGCCGCCCGTCGCCATCAAGGGCGCCTGCATGTCCATTCGTAAGCATGCACGGCGCCTAATGATGTTGTCTGACTATATGGCGCAAGGCGCTTTCGATCCGACCTGGCCGGCTGATGGGGCTGCCCCTGTGGATAGGCCGCTGGATACCGGTGTTGCGCGTGGTGGTGTAGCGCTGATGCAGTTCCTGTGCTGGGCTGTCGAGTCCAGGCAGAACGTGCTGCTATCAGGTGGCACGTCGAGCGGCAAGACCATGCTGCTAAACGCGTTAGTCGCCGCGATGCCCGCCGACGACAGGGTCATCACTATTGAGGACACGGCCGAATTGATGGTGAGCGCGCCGAACCACGTCGGCTTCGAATCGAACCTGGATAAAGGGATCTCCACCCGTGACCTGATCCGCCTGGCGCTACGTTTCCGCCCGGATCGCATCCTGGTTGGGGAGGTACGAGGATTCGAGGCCTTCGACTTGGTCGACGCCCTCAACACCGGCCACTCAGGCGGCGCCTGTTCCCTGCACGCGAATTCCGCCCTGATGGCACTGGCGCGCCTGGAAAACATGGTGCGCATGGCGCCCGAGGCGGCCGGCTGGCCTTTGTCGGCATTGCGCGCCCAGATCGCCGCTGTGTTCCGCTTTGTCATCCAGGCTGCGCGAGTCGGTGGCGCGCGCGGACCGGACGAAATCATCGAGGTGCTGGGTGTGGAAGACGGCACCTATGTCACACGTTCCATTTTCAAGAAGAGGGCATTTTCATGAAGATAAATCGTCTGGCCGCCGGTATGGCTGCCACCGCTTCTGTTTTTGTGTTGACCGTGGATCCAGCCATGGCCGGTCCGGTAAAGGACGGCATCTGTGCCGGGGTGGCGGTAACCGAATCCATTCTTCCCGCCGTGGTGTCGCTGGCCGCCGTCGGTGGATCTGCCGTGGCGATGTATATGAAGGTCGGGGGCGAGTGGATCCAGGGCGCCATGAAGGGCATTCTCGCGGCCGGTTTGCTTGCCAGCACGGCATCTATCGGCGGCTACATGGCCGGCGCGAAGGCTCAGGCGCTCTTCAACTGCGCCGGTGGCGCCGGCGCGATGCAGGCCATCATCAAGAATCTCTGATGCGAACCGGCCTGGATTCAGAAAGCGTCTATCCGTGCCTGTCGGCGCCCATGGTGGTGTTTGGCGTGGAATGGCGGATGTTCACCGGCAACGTGATGGTGCTGGTCTTCATGGCCATGGTGGTCAAGGTGTATTGGTGGGGCGTGCCCGCAGTGGCCACGCATCTGGTGCTTTGGTATGCCACACGTCAGGACGCGGACATGCTGGGGGTCTACATGGCCTACGCCGGACAGGCCTCGCGCTATGAGCCGCACCCCGTGGCGGACATGCGGCAGGGCATGCGCCCTGTCAGCATGGGCAGGGGTGTTCTCGCATGAGTCGTGGAGTCCATGACCTCGCCAGGACTCGCGCCGTGGCTGAACTCGTGCCCTGGCTGTTCCTGGCGGGTGACGGTGTGGTGGTGAACAAGGATTCGTCCTTGATGGCCTGTTATGCCTTCTCCGGGATGGACGATGAAGGCATGTCCGCACCCGCTCTGAACGATCTGGTACGCCGGGTCGGGTCGGCGTTGCGCGGCTGGGATGACCGTCCCGTGCACCTGTGGTGGACATTACGGCGCCGTCGCATCCTGGATTACCCGATGGCCTCGTTTCCCGATCAGGTCTCAGCCCGTATCGATGACAACCGCCGCCATGCCTTCGTAGAGGGGCGTCAGTTTCGGAACACGCATTTCCTCAGCCCCTGCCTGATGCCTGAGCGTGCTGGCGCCAGGCTTGGCGTGCGTGTGCGCGCGGCCATGCACGAGGGACATGGATTCTTGTCGGCAGTCTGGTCCGCCTTGCGCTTGACCTTCGATCCATCCGTGGCCTTCGCCTATTCGGCGAATGAGATGGACACCCAGGTGGAGCGTTTCGAGGCCCTGCTAACGGATTTCACGGAGCCTTTGCGCGATTTGTATCTCACTCGGCTGGCCGGCTCCGATTTGGCGTCTTTCCTGCATGGGCAGGCTGCGCCGGTGCATGACCGGCAGACGAATGTGGTGACTCCAGGCATGTCGGAGGGATTTCCGGACTGGTTCCTGGATGCGGGACTGCCGGATGCCGCGATGCGTGTTTTCGAGGACTGTGTGCTGTTCGAGGGCGATCGGAAGCAGTTCGTGGCGGCCGTCACGATCGTCGCGTGGAGAGAGGGCGCGGAACGTCCAGAGCTGCATCCGGGATTTTTGGATGCGCTGGCGCGCCTGCCGGTGGAGTTGACGGTCAGTCATATTTTCCGGCTGATGCCGCGCGCGGTGGCGCATGACCACATCGAGCGCGTCCGCTGGTACAACGGAATGGCCAAGTGGACATTCAAGTCGGTACTCAACAGCGCGGCCCGCGGTGGAGACACGAGCGGCATTCCAACCAACAAGGCCAGGGCTGACGATGAGAAGCAGGCGGATGAGGCCTTCACCGCGCTGAATTCCGGGAAACGGCAGTTTGGCTGGCATAACACGACGGTATTGGTCTTCGGGGATACGCCGGAGGCTCTGGAAGAGAGTCTGGGTATCGTTACGGCCGCCTTGCGCTACCAGGGTGTGGTCCTGGTACGCGAGCGGCTGCATCTGGTCTCGGCTATTGCCGGGACCATGCCAGGACAGCATGCCCTGGTCAGACGCTGGCGGGTGTTGTCCTCTCTCGCGCAGGCCTGCGTGGCGCCATTGTTCTCCATCCGCCAGGGCGATCCTGTATCGCGCCACTTGACGACCCAGACGGGCCGGCATTGTCCAGCGCTAGCGGTGATGCCGACCGCGCACGGCATGCCCTTCTATTTCGACCCCTTCGTGGGTGATGTCGGGCATGGTCTGATTCTCGGGCCTACGGGCTCGGGCAAGACCATCATTGTCTCCTTCCTGATGGCGCAGTGGCGCAAGTACCACCCCTGCCGGCTCGTGATTTTCGACAAGGACTTTTCCTGCAAGGTGCAGACCTTGCTCATGGGCGGGCGTCACGTCGTGCCATCAAGCGGCGTGGTGAGCGGCGTCAAGGTCAATCCGCTTGCCTGGTTGTCCGACCCCGGCGAGTGGAACTGGATCGCGCGCTGGGTGGAAATGCTCGTGGCCTCGCGCGGTACATACAAGGTGACTGCCGAGGATGAGCGCCTGCTGCATGAGGCTGTGGAGGCAACGGCATCGTTGCCGCGCGAGGATTGGCGGTTGCTGTCGTTGGCTTCCGGGCTGCCATCGCGCCTGCGAGAGGAGTTGTCTCCCTGGATCGGAGATGGTCCGCAGGCGCCGTTCTTCGACAACGTCGAGGACGGCCTGGACCTGGCCGACCTGACGTGTATCGAGATGGGTGAGATTTTTCTCTACCCGCATGTGGCTCGGGCTTTTCTGGATTATGCCTTTCATCGCCTGGTGAGAACGATCATGGAGCCAGGCCCGGACGGACGTCCCGTTCCGACACTGGTGTACCTGGAGGAATGCCAGCACCTGCTGTCGGACCCGGCCTTCGAGGCCAAGGTGAAGGATTGGCTGGAGACATTCCGCAAGAAGTTGACGGCGGTCTGGATGACCACCCAGTCGCCGGAGTCGGTGTTGACCTCGCGGATATGGCCCGCCGTGCGCGACAACGTGCGCACTCGCATCCTCCTGCCCAATCCGGAGGCGCGTTCGGACACTCTGAGGAAACTGTTTGCCAGTCATCTGTCGCTGAATGAAGTTCAGATCGAGGCGATCGCCACGTCGACCGGCAAGGGGCAGCTCATGGTGGTACAGCCCGGGCTGTCGCGGATGGTGAATCTTCGCTTGGACGACGACACCCTGGCGTGTTTGCGCTCGGACAAAGCGGCACTGGGCGTTTTCGATAGGGTTTACCGGGAAGGCGGCGAGGGCTGGCAGGCTCGATATATCGAGGAGGTCAAGCTGCATGCTTGATCCTTCGCACAGCGATCCATTGATCGCCCAATACGAGCAGTGGGTCTACCCGGAACCCATTGCGGACCTGGATGCCTATGTGGCGGCGGGGGGGCGTGATTATTCGGACCCGTCCCGGTTGCACTGGAAAATCTGGCCATGCGCCGCTGTGCCGGCCGGGTTGCGGATTCTTGTCGCTGGATGCGGCGCGAACCAGGCCGCGATCCTGGCGAAGGCCAATCCGTTGGCCAGCGTGCTCGGCATTGACCTGTCTGCCCAGGCGATTGCTCACCATCTACGTCTCAAAAGCGCACACAGACTGCAGAACCTGGACCTGTTGCGCGTGGCTGTGGAGGATGCGGCCACCCTGGGCCGGGAGTTCGACTACATCGTCTCGACCGGCGTTCTCCATCATCTTGCCGACCCCGCCGCCGGTCTGAGAGCGTTGCGTCAGATACTCGCGCCACATGGCGCGATCAGCGTGATGCTGTATGGCAAGCACCGGCGCGCGGGGGTTTACATGGTGCAAGAGGCGTTGCGCCGGCTCGGCGCCGAGCGAACGCCCGCAGGTGTGTCGCTGGCCCGTGACGTAGTGGACCGTCTGCCTGGTTGGCATGCCGCCAGGCGATATGTGGATGTCGCGCCGGACCTTGGCTATGACGCCGGCGTGGTCGACACCTTCCTGAACGCCCGCGACAGCGCATACACGATTCCGGAAATCATGGATTTGGCCGCGTCAGCAGACCTTCGGTTCCAGTCCTGGCTGGACGGCCTGCATTACAGCCCTTCCGCCGTTTTCCCGGCCGACGCGGCGATCCATGACCGCATCCATGATTTACCCCAAGTCGTGCAATGGCACATCGTTGACCTGCTGGGGCAGGTTACCGGCGCCCACCGTTTCCTGCTTTGTCATGCCGGCCGTGATCCTGTTCCGAGTGGAATCGATGCAGACGCGATTCCCCACAGGCATGCTGATTTGGTCGTCGCCGAGGAACACGATTCCACGAACCTGCGGCGCGAGTGGCACGCGCTGAGGTTGGAAGGCGTGGCCCTGTCCGCGTTTCGGCTGATCGATGGTTCCCGTTCGCTCCGCACGATTCTGGAGGCGTTCACCGACCAGGTCACTCGGGACTATGTGGTGGAGGTATTCGGGCATCTCACTGAATGTGACCACATCCACTTCGCGTATCCCCGCACTAGCCCTAGGTAGACGAGGTTGCCCATATGAGTATGAGTAAGTCCAGAAGATCGATGTTGTTGGCGCTGGCTGGCTGCATGGTTGTTCCGTTGGCCCAGGCCGGTAGCGTGGCCGGCAACGGTGGCGCCACCGAGGTCACCCAGATCATGAACAACGGCGAATTGCTCGCTGGCGTCGCCAAGCAGGCGCAGCAGGTGGCGAACCAGATACGCCAGATCACGGTCGCGATCGATCAGAAGCTGATGATGGTGCAGGACTTGAAGAAGCTGCCTGTCGCCCTGGCGGCCGCGGCGCTGAAACCGCTGCAGAAGGATCTGCGTGTCTATACCGATTTGTACCGGGCCGTGTCGGATGTCAAGACGGCATCCATGGAGGCGGCTGAGGTGCTGAAGCGGCGTAGCGGCGAGGCCGCGTACATGCATATGTCCCCGAAGGACTATCTGGACCAGGAAATCGCCCTGGCCAGGACTCGCGGCGGGAATTACGCGCGCGAATTCGACCGCGATCTGGCGCGACTGAATACCTACACCGAGAAAAGCCAGGCATTGGCCGATGCAACAAAGAGCGCGACCAATGCCTCGGGCACGGTGGAAGGCTTGGCGGCGCTGGCGACTCAGAACGCGATCGCGGGATCCGCCATGCTCGACCTCGCCCAGGTTGTCACCGAACAGAAGGCCGCGGCGGCGCTGAAGTCCAATGAGGAGCAACTGCGGATCGCCGCCGAGGGCGAGCGGACCAAACGCGAGCTGGCAGCCAAGGCCGCGCAGTCGGCGGCCGACAAGGCTGCGGCCGAGCAATTCAAGCTGGAGCAGCCGACATGGTGGAAGTGGTGAGGGTTCCTCGTCTGGGCGCGCTCGCCCAACGGGCGCTGGAGGCGGTGTTCTTCGGTGAATACGGGCCGGATCGGCTCGTCGGCTGGCTGGTACGCGCGGATGCGTCCGACCAGGCGCTGATCACCAAGGTCTACAACGGACGGCTGGCCTTCGGGCCGGAGGGCGCGCGCGGCGATTACCACCCACCAGAGCGCGAGGCGTGGAGGAAAGCGCGCCGTTGGCGCCTGGAGGCGGCCTGGGGGCTGATGGTTTTACTTCAAGACCAGCCTGGTTTGGTGTTCCTCAACCTGATCCTGATAGGCATCGCCCTGGCCGCGCTCGCCAACAACATCGTGTGTTTTGTCATGGAGTGGTTCGCATGAATCAACGCTTCACACCGGGGTTGCCCGAGTTGCCGTTGCAAGACCGTGAGCGTGATTGCTACCTGCGCGCCATCGCGCAGGCAAGGGCGCTGAGCGCCGAGAAGATCGCCTTGCAGGCGCATTTCGAGAGCATCAGGAGCGATAGCAGCCCGGAGACACAGATTGGCCGGTTGAAACGGTTCGACACCTATCTCGACCGCCTGCGCGAGTCTTACTGCGCCGCTTCCTCGCTACTCGGCCTGTCCATAGATCCGGCGGGCGATTGGCCGGCGCTCGATTTGAGCCAGGTGGATGCGGGTGAAGAGGTGCGGAGCCTCGTGTTGCTCGTTTCCCTCAAGCACGACCGCATCAAGGCCATGCCAATCGTCGCCGCGCTCAATGAGTTGCAGAGCTTGGTGCGGGTGCATTGACGCCATGCATAACCTGCTCTCCCGATTGGCAACGCGTGGCCTGAGGTGGTCCTTCTGGCTGGGTGTGGTGGTATGGGCAAGTCTGGCGCTCTGGATCAATCGAGCGGAGGCGATGCCACCCGCGCTGGCGGCGGCGGCCGGCGTGGCAACGCTGGTGGCCGCCGAGCCGGCTGCCGCGCAGGCGGCGCCGGCCGCCGCCGCACCTGCCGGGCAGCAGGCCGGAGTAGTGCTTTCCAGGGCAATGAACGGTATTCAGGCGGCGGGCGCGCGGATGGCGGGCGCGCTGTGGAATGAGGGTTACTCGCTGTTCTGGCTGGTGTGGACCTTGATGCTGGGATGGACCATCTACAAGAACTACCACCAGAGCGAGGATCTAGTCGGTGCCCTGTCGTTGTTCGGCGCGACCAGCATGTTCGTGTTTCTCGTGTTGATGCTCTACATGCCGCCGCGCGCGGGGGTGGGCACCTGGGCCGGTTCGCCGGTGTATATGGCCACGATTTTTACGGGTGGCTTCGAGGATTACGCCAAGCGCATCGCGGCGAACTCCGGGATCGCGGCCATGGGCGCGAACTGGAACAGCATGCAGGCGGTGGGGGCGAAGCTGTTCTGGAACAGCATCAGGGAGCTGCTGGAGTACGCGGCGGGATTGCACATGCTGCCCGAGAAGCCGGACATGCTGGATTACCTGAAGGCTTTGGCGATCGGCCTGCCTCGCTTCCTGCACGTCGGCCTCGCGTTAATCGCGTCGATCTTCGTCGGACTGGCGATGGTGGTCTACGTCTTCGTGGTGCTTATGGCCGATGTGTTGGTGGCCATCGGCCTGACGCTGGGGCCGATCATGATCCCCTTCTACCTGATGCCGGTGCTGTCATTCCTGTTCGACGGCTGGTTGCGTTTCATGATCACGGCGGGCTTCTACAAGCTGGTGGCCACGGCCATGTTGGCGCTGACCTACAACCTGGTGAAGGAACTAGCCTTCACCTCGAAGGCGCTGGCGCCCGGCGGAGTGTGGTGGGGCGACCTGATGAGCTTGTCGCTCGCGGTGGTGATCGCCGTCATCACGCTCTTGTTGATGTGGCAGGTGCCGAGTATTGCCAGCGCGCTGACACAGGGGAGTGCGGGGGGGGATATGAGTAAGGCGGCACGGACGCTGGATAACGCAGCAAAGCTCCTGACGCGAGGGAAGCTATGAAGTTAGGTATTTCCTTCGTCGCCATAGAGCAACCAGTAGCCATCATCGTCGTATTTGGCGGCGTCGTGTGCGATCTGTTCGGCTCGATCAGCAGCCATAGCCGCAGCTATCGCAGTGGCAGACATCGGCGCCACCCGCTGGGTATAGCCATCCCGATGGCCGATGTACCAGGCCGACCAGACTACCCAGATCAGGCCGGCGCCGTAGCACAGGGCCTGCAGCTCGCGGGTCGGCATCGTCTCGGCGAGCCAGGTGGCCGGCAGCAGCCCGGCCATCCCCAGCAGCCACCAGTGCATGAAGGCCTTCACGGCGCTGAATCGGGTGTCTTTGCTGATCATCATGATGGTTACTCCGCTGACGGTTTTGATGGTTTTGACGATTCACAATATAGGCGCTTCTTTGCCACGCCGAAAGTGATGCTTGTCACCAGGAACGTTTCAAGCGTGCATGGCCGCATATTCCCTTGCCGTGGGCAGATTTCGTGGCAGTCCGCGTTCCTGGGGTCTTGTCGTCTCCCAATCCAGGCAGGCCAGCCAGATCGTGCGTGGGATGGGTTTGTGCGCCGTACGGTAGTAGCTGGCCATGCGGCGGCTGATGCCCAAGGCACCGGCGGCGCTGGCGAGCGACAGGCTGTTTCGCTGCATCCAGGTGTCGAACATTTCATGGCTCGGCTCTCCCGCTTGTTCCTTGGCCCAGGCGTAGACGTTGTCGGCACCGAGTTCAGTGTCGAACCACTCGATGCAGCGGCCATTCGCTTCCGCATGGACCCGCACGAAGGCTCAGGCAGCCAGCGGCAACACTTCCCGCTCGATGGCTGCGCTCAAATCCAGCTTGGCCTGCTCAAGGTCATGGCGAGCCTGGAGATTCAGCCAAAACTCGGGGCTGGTCCCGAAGTAACGCGCGAGCCGCATGGCCGTGTCGGCGGTAATGGCGCGCTCTCCCTTCACGATGCCCGTGATCCGGTTGGCGGGCACGCGCAATGCAAGGGAAAGCTGGTTGGCGTTCAAGCCGTAGGGCTTCATGAACTCCGCCGACAGAATATCGCCGGGGTGAGTAGGCGGAATCGGCGCGACGGTCATGTCCGTTTCGTCCGTGAGGTCCATTCCCGGCAGGTCTTCAATTCGGATGCTCATTTCAAATCCTCAGTGATAGTCAGTGATTTCGACGTCGTAGGCATCGCCATCCCGCCATACAAAACAAATCCGCCACTGGCTGTTGATGCGGATGCTCCATTGACCCTGCCTGTCTCCAGCCAACTTCTCCAGTCGGTTGGATGGTGGAACTCGCAAATCCTCCACCACGACAACGGCATGAAGCATGTCCAGTTTTTCACGTGCCCGCTTGCGCAGTTCGCTCGGCAACCGTTTGACGGGGTTTCCAAGAAAAACCGCCGCCGTGGTTCTGTCAGTGAAGGTTTTAATCATGACGCCAATTGTATTACGTGGCACGTAAAACACAACCCTATCGCCCAGGCCTCCTCATGAATTCCCACCTATCTCCCACCGGCAATCCGCCCCCCGCATCGGTCACAGGCGAGTCTGTATTGGCTCAAGGCGCGCTGCTGTCCACCGAGCGCAACCGCGCCTGGGCCTTCGCGCTGGGCGCCGTGCTGCTGGCGCTGGTCGAGGGAATCGCGCTCTTGGCCATGCTGCCTCTCAAGACCTCGGTGCCGTTCTTCCTGGAGGTCGACAAGCTGACGGGCGAGGTTCGTCCATCTGAGCGTGTCGCCACGCGATTCGAGCCCGGCAGCGCGGAACTGACCTTGCGCTACTTCATGAATCTGTGGGCGAAACGGCGCCTGGGGCTGGATCCGGAAGTGCGTATCGCTGAGCGGGAGATCGCAATGGCGTATGTCATGACTACCGGCGCCGCGACGACGCAATTCGATGAGTGGTTGGACAAGGAACGGCCGTTCGAACGGATCAAGCGGGAGCCGGGCTATTCGCGCGAAGTGGAATTGCTGCCGGCGAGTTTCCTGAGCGAGAAGGTGGCGGTGATCGACGCGACCGTCACCGAGCGGATGCTGGGCAACACCATGACAACTCGACATCAGCGTTTGACGCTGCACTTCACGCTGGTTCCGCCCTCGGCGGCCGGATCGGACGAGGAGATCAAGCGGGGCCTGCGGATCAATCCCATCGGTTTCTATGTGACGCACTACAGCCTGGATGACATCAAGTGAGCATCAAATGAACACTTCGACCCGACTTTGCATATTACTGGCCACGCTGCTGGCCTTCCCCGCCTGGGCCGACGCGCCGATCCAGGAGTTCCAGCCGCGCGCCGCTCCGGAGGCCGCGTCATTCGCGGATACCCGTCTGGCGGTCTATGCCTGGAACCCGGACCAGGTGTTTCCGGTGCTGGCACGCGCCGGCATGTATACGGTACTGGCGTTCGAGCCGGGCGAGCGGGTCCAGGGCCTGTACCTGTCCGATACCGCGAAGTGGCAGAGCCACGTTGCCGGCGACAAGCGCCATGTGTTCATTCGGCCGTTCGAGGCTGGGGCGTTCAACTCCGGCACCGTCATAACGGATCGCCGTGTGTACCAGTTGGTGCTGGAGGCCCGTGGTGAGAAGGAACGATGGCACCAGCGTGTGTCCTGGTATATCCCGGGTGCTGCGTTCGACGAACTGGAGGCGGCACAGATGGCGCGCGAGGGCAGGGCGGCACAGCCGACGGGCGCCGCCGTCCCGCTGGATTCCGACTCTCCGATGAAAGTGGACATCACGCGTTCCTCATTCGACTACGAAATTGACGGTGATGCCGAATTCCGCCCAGTTTCGGTGTTCGACGATGGCCGGTTTACCTGGTTCAGGATGCCGGCGGCTTCGCAGATTTCGCCGGCCTTGTTCGCCGTGGATGCCAAGGGTGATACCGAGCTGGCTGCGTATGTACCGATCGAGGGCTGGTTCAAGGCCACTCGCACCGCGCCGGGTTGGCTGCTGAAGGTCGGCGATGAGGCGGTGCGGATCCATGCGCGTGGGCGCAAGGTGAAATTTCCCTCCCGAGCGAGTTCATCCTCCTCCTTCTGGCCCTGGAGCGATTGATGACGGCCACCATGGCGCGCGCGCAGCGTTTCCCGCGGAATCTGCTGCCCATCCTGGCGGGATTCATCTTCGTACTGGTGGGCGGCGGGCTCTTGTTCGCGGCATTCCAGAAGGATGTCCCCCAGGAAGACACCCCACAGGAAGCGGTGGTACGGCCTGGGCGCGAAGAGGACATCACCGCTCGCGCGGCGGTGGCCGCCGCGGATGTGTTGCCAGTCTCGCCTGGAGCCTACCCCGTGGGCGCGATTCCGACCCCCACGCCAGGCATGGAGTATCGCTTGCCGGACGGCAATCCGAAAACGCCAGCCACGCCCCCCTCGGATTTGGATGCATACGCGCAGCGCAAGGAAGAGGCGCAAAGCGCCACCGCCAGCATCGCCGCGTTCGAGGAGTTCGATACCGCCACGAAAGTCGTGGCGGCGCCGCAAAACGACACGCTGGCCGCGGTTGAGCAAGCGCTCTCGGCCATGGTTCAGCCGGCATCGGCGGGAAGCGAGACGACGGCGACTTTGTTGCAGCACGCATTGCAGTCAGCGCAACAAGGTAACGGCAAGGGCATGGCCAAGGCACAGAACACCTGGTCCAGCGATCAACGCGCCGTGGCAGAAGAGGAGCCGCCGCTGGTCGCCACGGAGGCGCCATCCTCCTGGATGTTGTTCCAGGGCACGGTTATCCCCTCGGTGCTGGTGACGCCGGTCACCAGTGACGCGCCGGGCACATTGACGGCCCGCGTGACCCGCGATGTCTATGACGACATCCGCGCCCAGCGTCTATTGGTGCCAAAGGGATCGCGCTTGTATGGCACCTACATGAATGAGGTGGGGGAAGGGCAGGAGCGCATCTTGATGGCGTTCTCGCGCGTGATTTTCCCGAACGGCCAGAGCGTGCGTCTGTCCGGTTTCAGCGGCGGCGACTCGATGGGTCGTTCCGGTTTGCCTGCGGATGTGAACTCCCATTTCTGGAAGATGTTCGGCGCCGGTTTCCTTATTGCCGGCGTGGCCAAGGTGTTCGATCGAGCATCGAGCGAGCAGAACATCACCGTCATCAATCAGGCCGGCGGATCCACCACGCTCACCGATTCGGCCGGGCAGATTCTCACCGAGACCGCCCGGAAGGTTCTGGAAAAGAACCAGAACATCAGTCCGACCCTGAGCCTGCCCGAGGGTTACAAGTTCAACGTGATCGTCAACCGCGATATGGCGCTCGCGCCATACAAATCCCTATGAGGAGGAATCGCATGCTTCGACTACTGGCTCTGGCCACCCTCTGGCCGCTCGTCTCCTGGGGTGCCGTCTACGACTTCGACTATCGCAGCGTGGGCGATCAGGACGCCAAACCCACCAATGTCTTCGACGACGGACGTTCGACCTATTTCCAGTTCGCCGCCGGCCGCCCGGTGCCGGTCATCCTCATGGTCGGCCCGGCGGGGGAGCGACTCGCTACCTGGCGCGAGGATGGCCCGTATATCGTTGTCGATGGCGTGCTGCCGGATTGGCGCATGCGGCTCGGGCGCGGAATCGCGGCCGTGCGCTATGCGGGTACTCGCCCCCTGGCCATGAAAGGCGTGCTGTACGGGGCCGCCGTACCGATTTCCGAAGGGGGGACGGTGGCGACAGCACTGGCACCACCCGTGCTCACAAGACCGGCTCCGGCGGCGTCGATGGCCTCAGCAGGCCCGGCTCTGGTCGCTCCGACGGCCGCACCCGCGCAGGGAATCGCCAGTCCGGCGCTGGTTGCCGCGCCGACGATTGCGGTTGGCGCCCAGGCCTTGCCGGACTTTAGCGGGAGTTTCATCGTTCAGATGGGCGCCGCCGTTTCCCCGTCGCCGCGAGTGGCGTCGGAACCCACGCCAGGGGCGGCCGCCGCGCCCGCGCTGAAACTGGCGGTGGCGCTACGCGGCTCCCGGCGGGTGAGCGAACGCTTGACGGTGCGGTTCTCGGATCTGAGTCCCAGCGCGGCTGATCAGGTAACGCTGGATACGGCCATTCGGCAAGCAAATGGCATGTCCGCGGGTTACATCGTGGTGCGCGCCTACTCCGGAGCGAAGAGCCTCAAGTCCCGCCAACGCTACGCCGCGTTGCGCGGGGATGAGGTCAAGTCGGCGTTGGCGCGAGCCGGCGTCGACGTCGCGCGGATCCGTGTCGTGGCCGCCACCACCCGCGCGGCCTCGCGCGCCGACATTCTGTTTATCGGCGAAGGGGTGCGCGCATGAAACACCGCCGCGCTTTGCTAGGTCATCGCCTAGTTCATTGCCTCTTTGCCGTCGTGGCTTTGCCCGGTGTGGCCCAGGCCATCGACTTCGACTCGCGGCGCGTCAGCGGGCTGGATTTCGAGTCGATCCCGGCCGCCGAGGCGTTCTCGCGGATTGCCATGCAAGCGGGTATGGGCGTCACCCTCGACGGGTGCCCGCCGGCGGGCACCCGGGTGTCCGCGAAGGCGGTATCCGGGCGTCTTCCCGTCGTGTTGGACCGGTTGACCGCCGCGCTGGGGTGTAACTGGCGCGAGCGTGCCGGTGTGCTCTACATCCACGGAACGGCACCGGCCCAGGCACAGGCGGCGCCATCGGTAAAGCCCTCGGACAAAGCCGTGGAAACGCTCGCGAACGCGCCTTCCACGCCCGCCTTGGCGCAAACCCTGAAACAGCCGGAACAGCAGGATGAGAAAGCGAAGGTCGCGATGAAAGGCGTGCCGCCGGAGCCCATCGTGCCATCCATCACCTTTCGCCTCGGCAGCACGGACATCGCCACTTACGCTCTCCGCGATTTCCTCCTGGGCCATGGCATGTCGCTGGTCTGGGGCGCGGGCGATGTGGCCAGCGTGACTACGGTGCCAGGAGAGTACGCGGGCGACACCCCATTGGCCGCCGTGGACTCCTTATTGCGCGCGCATGGCCTGCGCGGCGTCTATGTCCGTTCCAACAAAACGCTCTACGTGAGGTGACCCAGTGACACACATCCATTCCAACACCGTCATTACCGCCGTGCTGCTCGCCATGCTGTTGGCCGGCTGCGCCACCGGCCGGCCCGCGAAAACAGCGGAACTGGCGGCGGATGCCGCGCGCACGGTCAACGTGGCCATCTCGGACATCAAGACAGGCGATCGCCGGGTCGGCCTGGTCGAAGTTGAATCGCCGGATCAAGTCCCGGATATTCAGCCTACCGATCTGGATCCCGATGCCGGCAACGTGAACATCGACATGTCCGGCAGGGTGGCCGATGTCTTGGCCAGTCTGGCGGATCGCTATGGCTATGCGCTCGCGTTCGCCAGCGACGTCGACCGGACGCGGGTCGTCGGCATCAAGCTGGCCCGTGTCTCCCCGGAGTACGCGGTGCGACGTGTCGCGCTCTCCGCCGGCCTTGTGGCGATCGTCGATACACAGAATCGCCGCGTGACGATCGCCGATCAGGCGACCTACACATTCCGCGTCCCCACTCATGTCCTGCAGAAACTCAAGGCGGAGTACGCGGTGGGTGGCAACCCGGTTTCCTCAGGAGGGGGATCGGGCGGTGGATCGGGCGGAATGTCTCAATCCATCGGCGCGGTGGGGGGGATTGAAGCCAAGTTCAAGGTGAGTGGCGAGTCGAACAACAACGCGCAGGCTCTGGCGCTGTTCATCACGCAACTGGCCGGCGCCAACGCCAGCGTGAACGTGGCAAACGATGCAGGCCTGATCATGGTGCGGGGGCCGGGCCCGGCGCTCGAACGTGTGCGGGATTTTCTCAACCGCTATACGCAGACCGCGATGCGGCGCGTGGAGATCCAGGCGGCAGTGGTCGAGGTGACGTTGACCGACGAATTCGCCTACGGTATCGACTGGTCGCGCGTGTTCGGCGCGGGGAACCTCAAGGGAACCACTCTGGCCGTCGCGGGCGGCGCAGCCGTCACCAAGCCGGTCTTCACCCTCTCCTACGCTGGCGCCAATGTTTCCAGCGCCCTGAGGCTGCTCAAGGACAAGACCCACCTGCGCGTGATCAGCCAACCTTCGATCACCGCAATGAATCGCACGCCAGCCACGATTTTCAACGGTGAGCAGGTTCCCTACGTGGGCTCGGTCACGCCGCCAGTCACCACCGGTACCACCGTGACCAATGGATCGAGCACGCTGTCGTTTGCCGTGGACGGTCTGAGCCTCTCGGTTGTCCCGGACATCCTCTCCGACCAGCAGGTGGACATCACGGTGGTGCCGGTGTTGTCCACGGTCAAGGAACTGGTCGAGTTCGATGTCGGCGCCGGCATGAAGCTGACCGGTCCGCGTCAGTCCTCCAAACAGAGCCTGATGCAGGCCTTGGTCGATAACGGCCGCACCGTGGTCATGGGGGGAATCAGGCAGAACAGCACCAGTGATTCAGACAAGCTCGCTTCCGGTGACCGTCAATCGTCGGCCACGGAGATCGCCATCCTGTTGCAGGCCAACATCGTCCCCGCGCGTCGGCAGGACACTCTGTTCACGGAGGCGATGTGAAATTCGCTTCGTTGGTTCGTCTCCTGGGGCGGCGGCCCTCGGTACGAGAGGCGCATGACGCCATATCGACACCGGAAGACGTGGTGAGCGCCGCCGCGCGCTCCTCGTCCCCGCAATCCGCCAGCTCCAGTTCGCGTCATGCGCCTGGTGTCGGTTCATGGCTGCGCCGTGCATTCAATCCCTCACTGCGTAGCACGTCGGCGCCGGCCTGCTTGCTGGCGCGCCTCGAAAACGGCGTCGAAGTGATTTACGCGCTGCATAGCGATGGCCGCGCCGAACGGGTCCAGGACGTGCCGGCGGATTGTTCCCTGGTGCTGTCGGCCACGGATGACGATTTGCGCATTGTCGCGCCCGATAACTTGTCTCATGCGGCCGGCAAAAGCCTGATGACGCGCGAAGCGGCTCTATTCGAGAAATTGGGCGTGGTGACCGTTGGCCGCGTTGTCTACGGTACCCAGTCCAGCCGGATTCATGACACCCACGCGCGAGGCAAGCGTCTGGCGCCGCTGTCGGCGCTGGCCGATCGCCTGTCGATGAAGCATGCCGGCACGCTGCCGGCGGTGTCCGGCTTCGTTTTCGGCGAGCAATCGGACGGGACGATCGCCATCGCCGTGTTCTTTGCCCAGGTCGGCGACAAGATCAAGACCTTCATCACCATTGACCCGGCCAACCCGGCGACGCATCCCGATTCCCCTGACAACCTGCATGCGATCTACACCTCCTACATCGTCAGCATCGGGCTGTCGCCGGAAATCGAACCGGAGGTGTTCAGCCAACAGGATGCCATCGATGGCTTGCGTGGCTTCTACGCGGCGTATCCGGTGCAGGGTGATTTCATGGGGATACCCGCCCGGCTGGCCTGGAGCGGCGCCCTGACCGTTGCCGCCGTGAGCTGTCTCGCCGCGGCGGGATGGTGGTGGATGACCTCGGAGGCGCTCGCGGGCCTCGATACCGACACACGCCTCGCCAAGGCCAATCAATCACGTGATACCGAGGCTATCACGGCGCGGATCGAGGCGGATGTCGTCTCGTTCCGCCGTTTCATGGGCCTTTCGGCCAGCCTTGGCCTGACCGAGGCGGAGTCCTTGTATTTGCCTGGCGGACGAGTCGAGACCACTTTGACGCCGCAAACACGCATTCACGAGGTCTACGTGCCGGTCCGGCTGAATACCCGTCAGACCGACGATCCCGATTCCCGCGCCATGTCCGCCGCGCTGTCTCTCTCCATGCAGGGGTGCGAACGCGCCGCGTTCGAGTTTTCAGGAGCAATCGATGAAATCCGCATCCGCTTTAATTGTCCCGGCGATGACGCTGCTGCTCGCTACTTCCGCGGTCAGCCTGGTGTTTGATGCCAGAGAAATGGCGGACGCCTCCGTCGTGGCCAGGGCAGGGCTGACCAAGGCCAGGAAGGCCGCTGGCGAGGCTGCCGCCGCGCTGGCGGCGCTGCCGCCTCCTGTGGGTGGATCGGCGCCAACAAACGCGGAACGCGAGCCGCCGCCAAACGTGAACAACGTCCTCGCGCACACCCTTGTGCGCCTGCAAAAGCAGGCCAGGGCGCGTTTGGTCGCGATCGAACGGATCACCGCGAATAAACAGCAGGGCTACGCGGGCGCGGACGCGCTCACCAAGCCTGTACCGATGACAGGGAACCGCATTCTCGCCGTGCGCTTGCAACTGCATGGGCGCTATACGGATTACCCGCTCTTCAAGGTATTCCTGGAGGATTTGGGGCACTTGGCCGCCATTCAGTCGCTCAAGGTCACCGGTGACCGGTTCGAGTCCCAATTGGAACTCTATGGGGTCGGCGGCGATGTTTGAACAGCAACCCTCACCCACCGCCGGCCGTGCCGGCTCCTGGTTCCGTTTTTCAAAACAGCCGACCGAGCCGGCGCCGGTCAATATGGCCTTGTCATCACAGGCCCAGCACGTGCCAGGCCCACAGGCGCATGGCGCCGTCGATGCCCAGGCGCCGACGCCGATAGGCATGCCAAATGATGAGGATGCCTCGCCATTGCGCGAGTCCGCTTCGCTGGAGGCCATCCTGGTCGAGATGGGCGCAAAGGCCAGCCATGTCCGGTTCGCGCTGGAGCGCGCCAAGGTACTGAAACGGCCACTCCCCGAGGTGATACGGGATGTGGGTCTGGTTCCCGCCGAGATGGTGGCCCGCGCGATCGCTCGGCAGGCCGGCCTGCCTTATTTCGCGCCGATGCGCATCGATACCCTGGATGTCGCGGAACTAGCGCGTCACGCCGGGCTCATGGCCGACCTGCAGGCCTATGTACCGGTCGGCATCAACGAACGTGGAGGCGTCCTAGTGGCGGCGGCCTCGCTGCAGGACGTGAACCGGGCGCGCAACCATTTCCACGAGCATCGGCCGGCGCTGTGCATTGCCTCGGAGAGCACGATCCAGGCGGTATACCGGCGCTACTACGCGCGAACCCTGGAGGCTCTGGACGCCATGATTACCGCGCTGTCGAGCGCGATCGAATCAGGAACGGAATCCGACAATCCCGGACTGGTGCAAGAAGTCGTGTGTTGCATCCTTCGACACGCCTGTTATCGCGGCGCCTCCGACGTATATCTGTCACGCACCCCGCTGGGCGGCACCTGCAAGATGAAACGGGATGGGACGGGAGAAATCATTCGCAGTCTGCCGGACGTGGTGTACGAACGGATCATGACCATGTTGGCTGGGAGTTCGGGCGCCACTGAACGTCTGGCAACCGGCCCGGTGGATACCCGCGTGTCCATCGATTCACGCGAGGTCGCGGAGAAATATAGCGACATCCTGAATCGCTACAACTTCCGCATGGCCATCACACCCGCCATGAAGAAGCGCCTGCTGGCCGTGATCCGGATCCAGGACGCCAAAGCGCAGGAAGTCGAGTTCGATTCCATCGGTTTTGATGCGCGCAGCGCCGACACCCTGCGTCATTGGGCCAGAAAGCCCGCTGGACTGGTGCTGGTGACCGGCCCCACCGGCTCGGGTAAGACCACGTCGCTGTATTCCATGCTGCAGATGATCGACCCGCTCGCAAAGCAGGTTGCGAGCGTCGAAAACCCGGTCGAGGCCGAGTTTGGCATGTGGGCGCAGCAAGAGGTCGAGGTCAAGGGCGTGGGGCATAACGAGGGAGAGATTTTCCATCGGCAATTGGTGTCGCTGTTGCGTCAGGCACCGGATGTCATTCTGCTGGGTGAGATGCGCGATCCCTTGATGGTCGAGACCGTGCTGGCGGCGGCCAATACCGGCCACCTGGTGTTCACCACGCTGCATACCAACAGCGCGGCCGGCGCCATCCTGCGGCTACGCGAGATGGATGCCTCGGTGGATGCGCTGGCCTACACCTTGATCGGCGTACTCGCGCAGCGTCTGGTGCCGACGCTATGCCCACACTGCAAGACCCCGGATAGCAGGGATGTCGTAGGGCTGGAACTCGATCAACCCTGGCTTTCCGGCCTGCGGAAAACCCCGATGCGCCGCTCGGAAACCGGCTGCGAGCGTTGTGGTTGGACGGGCATACGCGGGCGGAAGATGGTTTACGAAATTCTGGAGGGCGACAAGGTGCGGCCGCTGATCGAGACCGGCGCCGCGATCGCGCGCATTCATGACGCGGGTATCCAGGCCGGGCAGAGCATGTGGGCGCGCGGCCTGATGCTGGTGGCGAGCGGCCAGGTCGATTTCGACGAATTACGAGAACGTGTCGATCGGAGCTGACGATGGAATATGCCTACGCCTATCGTGCCACCAACACCCGAGGTCAGGATGTCCTTGGTGTGATCTACGCGCCGGACATCGATATGGCCTATGCGCGGATTCGGCAATCCGCGCTCAAGGCTCGCTCCGTCGCGCTGGACCCCAAGGCGACGGTGGAACGCTGGCTATCCGGCGGGCAAATGTCGCGCCAGGAGCTGGCGCGCTTCTACAAGGTTCTGGCGCGACGCTACAAGGCCAGTCGATCGGTCCGGGAGACCCTGGAGAATGCCTCGGCCTACGTCCGCGACAACGCCATCCGCGAAGCCGCCATGCTGATGGGGCAGCGCATCCAGGACGGGGTATCGGTCAGCGATGCCATGCTGGTCGCGGGCTTCCCGCGCATCCACGCCATGTCCATCCGAGCCGCCGAGGGCTCTGGGAATTATGGCGATACCTTCGCCCGCCTGTCGGAAGACCTGGATCGAGAGGCGCGACTGACCAAAGGCATCTCCAGCGCCATGCGCATGCCCAAAATGCTCGCGGTGTTCATGTTCGTGGCGATGTTCGGGGCCACGTACTTTCTGGCCCCCCTGCCGGAGAAGTTCATGGCGGAAATCGGCACCCGGCCCGAGCCCCTGCATGAAATGTACTTCGCCGCCTCGCATGCGCTCCATGCCAATCTGCCCTTGTGGGGAGGGCTGTATCTGCTAGTGCCTGTCGCCATGATCGCGCTTGGACGCCGGATCAAGCCCGGGCGCCTGCTGGATGCCTGGCCAGCCTGGCGAACGATGTCCGAGCGATCCGACCATGGCACTTGCTGGACTGCGTTCGCCATGCTCTACCAGGCCGGCATCTCTCCCGCCGAGTGCGCCACCGTGGTTTCCGGGGCCGCGCGCCGGGACGACACTAGGGCGTCATTCACGCTGCTGGCCAGGTTGTTGATGGCCGGACAGCCACTGGCCATGTCCGCCACGCGCGCAGGATTTCCCGATTTTGTGGTGGCCGGCGTCACCGCCGCCGAGGAGAGCGGTGGATCGCTCTCGCACGCGCTCCAGGAATTCGCCCGCGAACTCGCCGCGGACGTCGAGGATGCCACGAGCGCGGTCCAGGCGGGCATGCAGGTCGCGGCCACCGTGCTGGGAGGCCTGATGATGACCTTTTTCATTTATCTCACCCTGTTCCCGATCCTGACCGCCGCGGTGGCCAGGGTCTGAACGCATCACCCATCCACGATTCACCACAACCAGGAGTTTCCATATGAACACCTACACCTTGAAGCATCACCGCAACCACGCCGTCCTCACCCAGGCGGGTTTCACGCTGATCGAGTTGGCCGTCACCGTCCTGATCATCACGGTCCTGGGCGCCATCCTGTTCGGCAAGTTCAGCGGCTCGACGGTCTCCGCCAGGGCGACAGGCCTGATCACCACCATGCAAACCACGGCTGCGTCATTGGACCGCTACAAGGCGGAATTGGGCTGCTACCCGAACCGGTTCGACGCGCTCTGGGATCGGACCAAGGCGAACGTCCCCGACAATTTCTGTGGCATGGATCATCGTCCTGGCTGGATGGAGGAGTTCATGAAGCCGCAACAGGTCAACGCGGATAACCCCAACAACCTCATGATCATCGACGATGTGCAACGCGGCGCCACGCTGGCCATCGCCCGGCAGAATGGTGGTATGGGCCGACGCTGGGTGCTGACCGCCGCCAACATCCCCAACGACATCGCCACCATCGCGGTCGCCAAGTGCAACGGCACGGATCCGCAGAACGCGATTCCCCAGGCGTTCGACGGCAACCTGAAGTGTATCGGCGCGGCGAACGGGCAGGAGATGACCGACATCACCATGAAGTTCGCAGAAACCCGGTAATTCACCCATGCGGCGGCAACTCGGATTCGTGTCCTACCTTTGGCTGGCATCCGTGGCCGGATTGGTCACGGCCATCAGCGTCGGGTTGCTGATGGCCAACGACCAGAGACAAGCCGACCGAGCCGACGTGGACCGCCGCGCCTATATCGCGGATGCGTCCGAGCGTCTGGCGCGGTGGTATGAACTCAATTCCGGCGCCACTGGCGCGCTCGCCGGGCAGATCGATGTGCCGGCCGCATTGGCTCAGGCCGGCGTCACGCCACGTTACGGGCTCCAGGCGGCCTCCAGCAACCGCCAGGCGGATGGCATGGTGGCCTGGCATGTCATGGCGCTATGGTTGCCCGAACCGGACAGCGTCCAGGGTGTCGCGCTGGATCCCTTGACGGGTGGTTTCACGCAAGGCACCTACATCGTGTCCGGACTGCCTGCCCGTGTGGTGCATGCCATCGTCGATGGACATGCGTCCCAGCTGCGGCTGTACTCGGAATCCAGTCGTCGAATCCGGGAAGTTGGCTCGCGGCTGGAGAACAGATTCTCGGCGATGCGCGCCACGCATCCACTCATGCCCATGTTTACGAACTGGTACCGCGCTCAGGACTGCGGCGCGGTGCAGGGTGGCGAGCTGCCCTGCTACGACGCATATCAGGACATCGCCGGCACCGAAGTACCTGCCGCCGCGGGCACCTCTCCGGTATCCGATTCCAACGCCTGGGGCGGTGCGGTTCAGGTCAGCAATCTGGCCGACTCCAGCACCATCCCTCCCTATTCCATGTCGATCCGCACCGCCTTGCCCTGGGGCGGGTGGCTGCAGGTCATCGCACAGGAGCCATAAATGCAATTGAGCGAACTGGTCACCGAGTCATTGCGACTACCGGGCGTCTCGGATGTTCACCTCACAACCAATTCCCCCCCCTGGCTACGTCAGGATGGAAGGCTGATCCCCCAGACCGATTTAAGGGTGGATGATGGCGATTTGCGTACCTTGTTGGACCGGTTCCGGGTCGCCGATCCCATTGCGGCACTTGCAGCCGTGGAACAGCGCGAGTCGGCGATGCCGCGCGAGGAATCGCGCACAGGGCTCGATTTCGGCGCCGAACTCCAGGGCATCCGCCTGCGCTGCAACCTGAGTCTGGCCAATGGCGGGCTGCTGAGTCTGGTGGTTCGCAGGCTCAACGACCATATTCCACCGCTGAGCGCGCTGGGCTTCCAGGATTCGGTTACCCGCTATCTGGAGCATGCGACAGGACTGATCCTGGTGACCGGACAAACGGGGTCGGGAAAGTCCACTACCTTGGCGTCGATGCTCGACCATATCAACCAGCATTTTGACGGGCACATCATCACCATCGAGGATCCGGTCGAATACGTGCTGCCTCAGGGCCGATGCAAGGTTTCCAGGAAGGAAATCGGCTACGACGCGCCTTCCTTCCATGCCGCGTTGCGCGCGGCGATGCGACAGGATCCCGACGTGATCATGATCGGTGAGATCCGCGATCGCGAGACCCTGACGGCGGCCCTCGCCGCCGCCGATACCGGCCATCTGGTGCTTGGGACGCTACATACCAAGTCCGCGGTGAAGGCTGTAGACCGCATCCTCAGCCTGGCCGGCGCGGATAACCAGGAGTTGGCTCGCAGTTCCTTCGCCTCGGTCATAAATCTGATCGTCGCCCAGACACTGGTGCCGAAAAAGGGAGGCGGGCGGCTGCTGGCTTACGAATTGCTGGCCGGCACCTCGGCGGTGTGTTCAAACATCGCGATGGGGCAGGTCAGCCAGATACCGAACGTGATGGCGACCGGCCGCGCGGATGGTCACGTCCTGATGAACGCCACCCTGGCGGACATGGTGCGCCGTGGCGTGATCGAGCGGGCAGCGGCCCAGGCCGCGACCTATGACAGGAACGGCCTGGAACAGGAGCTGAAGCGATGAGCCCCAAGTCGCGGCAAACGGGGTTCACGCTGATTGAAATGGCCGTCGCCACCGTGGTGATGGGGCTGATGGTCGGCATCATCTATAAGGCGCTCGGTCCCATGCTGTCGTGGAAGTCCCGCGCCGATACCGAGCAGCGAATGGCCCTGCTGAAAAATGCGCTGGAAACCGCGTATCGCCAAAACATGGTCACCATCGACGGCGACGCGGCTGGCACGCTCAATTTCGGAGCGGCAGGAAACATCGATCCCATCAACCCGAATGGCAACGGTTTCTGTGTGGCGCCAGCCAATGCATTGGCGCCGATCGCCTTGCTGCTGCGTTCATCGCCGAACCAGGCAATCCGCGATGGCTACGGCCTCAACTTCTGCCTGGCGATCGACCCACGCGCGGCGATTGCCTACAACGGCCAGAATCTGCCGTACCACCCGGTCGCCATCGTCAGCGGCGGCCCCAATGGCCAGATCGACGCCGGCACGCTGTTCGTTAACGGGCAACTTACCCTGGCCAGCGACGACATCGGTGTGGTGGTCGACACAGCCGGCCAGGCGATCGGCGCCTATGAGCGCACGATGGCGGCGTTGTCGAAATCCGCCAATGCGCTCCAGCAGTACTACATTGCCAGGTACCAATCCGACCCGGCACGCACCCCAGGCACCGATTATTTCGGCTGTGGTGACGCGGCATGCCCGGCCGCCGCTGCGGCGAACTGGGATGCGGCCAACGGGTTGCCGACGACCTGTGCCGGGCCGGTGGACATGACCACAGCCGCGATAGGCGTCGTCGGGCTGGTGCGAGAGGACGTCACCGATGGCTACGGCCAGATCATCCAGTACGACAACTGCGGCGCCGGCATCCGAAGCCCGAGCAATGCCGTCGCCGACATGCAACTCCCCCCTTTCACCACCGCTGTCCAGAGCACCATGCCAGACGGCACGCAACTGATCGCCACGGCCGTAGGCATGGCGTATTGACCAGGAGCCCCACCATGACCACGCATATTTCCCTGCAAGCACTGTCCCTCTCCATTCTGACGTTGGTCGCCTACTCGCCGATACACGCTGCCGGCGCGGATGTGAATCCCTTCACGGGCGCAGAGGCATCGATCGCGGATCTCAAGCGACAACTGGAGATCGCGCAGCTTCAGACGCAAATCGCGCAGGCGAAAGCCAACAAGTTGCGCACCGAGCGGGAGATCAAGGAGCCTAAACCGGCGCCGACACCACTCGACCCGAAATTCGGGACGCTGAAATATCCGACCGAGAAATTTCCGGCCTTCCCGGGGCTGGAAGCACTTCTCAAGTTGGGCAAGCCAGGTAATAAGGCGGGCACGGTGACCGACACCGCTCCAGCCATCCAGGCCGCGCCGCTCGTGCCCGCCGGCCCGCGCCTGCTCGGCGTGATCAGCGACGAGGCGGGCAAGGTGGCCATCATCGAACAGGGCGGGGCGGTGCAACAGGCCAAGGAGAACGGCACAGCTCACGGTCAGAAAGTCTCGCGCATCGGCGCCGGCTGGGCCGAAGTGGGTGGCAAACGGCTGATCCAGGATACGAGCACGCTCGCGCTCGTGGTCAATGTCGATAAACAGGCCGCCATGCGGCCACCGGCTGGCGCGCCGACGATCGCTCAGCAGCCCATGGCGGCGCCCCAACCCGCCGCCTTCATGCCGCCCGCATTCCCACAATGAGCCCCAGACGTGAACCAGGAGATTACTCATGTTCGCCCCCAATCGATACATCGCCAACTGGCTGGCTAGTCTGGCTCTGGCCCTCGGCATGTTGCTGCCATCGATAACGGTCATGGCGGCCGGGCCGGTACTCCACGTCCTGACCAGCTACGGCCTCGCAGCAGACAGCTACCCGAGTGCCTATAGCGGCCGTTTCATCAAACTCCAACCTGACCAGTCAGGCTATGGTGGCAGAACCGTGGCCACGGTGGCATCCAATGTGCTGGTGCTGCTCGATCATGTGGATGCCGGCGCGGCGCGCCAGCCTAGTGCGTTGATTGCCGACCTCAAGGTCGGCATCGCGGCCAGGGCCAACCTGATCGCCGCGTCGATGGTGGCTCAGATGCGAGGGCAGAACTCCCCCACCGGCGTGATGGAATTCAAGCAGGATGTGCTGCTTCCTAACAGCCAGAAAGGCGTCCTGACCTGGCGGATGATGGTGGATTCCTCAGGCGCGATGCGCTATGGCGACCCCGAGGTGCTGCCTGAGGAGGCACTGACCCTGGACGTGGTGTACACCCCGCTCAGCCTGTCGGCGGCGCTGCCGGCCGCTTGGCCAAGGTATGCGGACGCTGGCCTGCTGAAGTGGCGCCTCATCGACAAGACTGGCACCGCGCGTACGGCCTGGACCTCGGTCGATGCCGCCGGCGCCTTCGACAATCCAGAGTCGACGGGCGGCGGCGCCGTCGACCCTGACGCGGGCCTGAAATGCCTGATCCTCGACCGTACCCAGTGCGGCGGCCCGATCGACATCAAGACGCTGATGGACCAACAGGGCGCGGCCGCCGCCTATGTCGCCTATACCCGCCGCCTCGCGCCGGTTTACGACGACGTGGCTGACCCGAACCGCCCCGGTGAATTCCTGCGCAGAGCCCGAATCAGCCTGTCGGTTGATAGCCGCGAATTGACCTACAACGGCTGCGGCCAGGCCCTCACCTATCGTAACCAAGGTGCCTATGGCTTCACCCTGGCCGCGCGCTCGGAGAAATATCTGGTGGATGCCAACTTGCGTTATTACCCGGTGGATTGGGCGGATGAAACAAGGATTTCTCCGACCGAACCCTATGACAAATCGGTATCGGTTGAACGCGCGCAAATCGCCTCCATTGGGGCGATGATTATCACCCCTGGAGGCGGCGGGAATGAACTGGTCAATTCCGCGGATGTGAGTGGGATTATCTATTTGGCGCCGGTTGTGCAGAACGGCCAGGATGGTTATCTCATGGCTTGGCATCAATCAGACGGCATCTTGTCAACCTCCCACCACAACAAAGACAGCTATGGAAATCATGTCGTCACGATGTTGGCCTGCGATGAAGACCGGGGTGTATTACGTTATGCGATCACTGGCAATGGACAATGGCGTAGCAGGAGAGATGGTGGATGGAATGTACTGCCTCGCCAGCCCAGCGCGGGTGATCCATTCGGATCACTACACAACCCGAATGCGGTGACGTTCGCGGAATTTATCCAGGGCACGCCTAGTGTGTCGACCTTTCGTGGTGCATTCGGCCAGGATAACGGCGTGGCAATGTATTTGACCGGCAATGTCACCTACGACGGTGACCACACCATCACGGCTAGTGGTCTGACATGGCAATCCGCAGGTGACGGCCATAACATCGGGATTGAGAACGACCTTGCATATTCAACTTGGAACAACATCATTCCCCTGCCTAATGGAGCCTGCGACGTATTCGCGAACAGCGGAATAAGTTGCGGTGTCTATCAAGCGCTGGGTTGTGCCGCTGGCGAAACGATGACCGCCATCCAGTCGGAGGACATATTTGGCAATTCGATCGTGATTCCATTCTGCAGTGGTTTGGGTGGGGGTAACGCTGCGACACTGCGCGATTTCTTCTCATTCACCGCCCAACCCATATCCTGGTGAGAAAAAGGTGTTCGGGATGTTTCGGTTATTTCGCCCTCAAAAGTCAGGGGCGGTAATACATCACCAGAACCACCATAAAGCTGTCCGCGTCTCCGTGGTGAGAACCCTCCACCGACTCGGTATGACCGGCCAAGTGGAGATCAAGCCCTTCGACGCTGTCAGTCGGCCGCCAGCGCTGTTCATCACCGTGGAACGCGCCGTCGTGAGACTCTCTCAGGCCGCCATGGGCATGCTGTCACGAGAAATCGTCGCCCACGCCAAGCGCAAGTACGCCACCGAGATCGATGGCGTGTATTGGCGCATCGAGGCGGACCTCGATAACCAGGATGATCTGGAGACCGATGTTTTCGGGCCGACAACCCTCGGTTATCTGGTCGAGGAGACGGCCGAACTGCATCAGCAGGTCGACGCGCGGACCAACACGCTGGAGCAGACCCTCCACGCATTGAATACGGACATCGCCACCGGCTTGGGGGCGTCCACCCAGGCCGAGGCGCTGTCCCGCCATGTTCGAGAAAAAGCCGCCCGTCGCCGCGATGAACGGCGCTTGGCGGAACGATCGGCAACCACCACACGAGAGGTAACCCCATGCACTTCACACGAATGATCGCCAGGCTGCTCCTGGCCACCCTCACCCTGCAATCCCTGCTGATACCGAATCTGGCCACGGCCGCGGTGGTCGACCGGTTCGGGGTCGACAAAACCTGGGCCGCTCACGCCGCTTGGGGGAATAGCTGGAAGCCCCTGCCCATCGTCCTGGGGCGGAACGTCGCCGCCGGCATGGCCTTGCAGGTCTATGTGCCGATCGACAACTGGGCGGAAATCGCGGTCGGCCCCTACGATGCCCAGCACGGTTTCGACCCGCGCCAGCTCCAGGTGCCGGAGTGGGCGGTGAACAATAACCTGAATGCCGCTCGTAATCTGCCGGATGGTGTCGATTATTCCAGCCGGCGGATCATGCTCGACCGGCCGTACACCCAGGTATGGGCGGCCTATGATCCGGTGAACGCCACGGCGCGCATCCTGGTCCAGAAGGCGGAACTGGGAATCGACAACCGCATCCACATCTACGCCGCTGACTGGACCCCATGGCACGGCCGTGACTGGATGAAGGTGCGGGCCTATCTCACGCCCGCCGAGAAAATGAACCTGGCCCGCGAGGGCAATAGCCCGTTCCAGCTTTTCCAGGCCGATCCGAGCGCGGGGTTCATGGCCACCAGCGAGAACCAGGCGACATTGGACCCCCTCTGGCACAACATCAGCATGCAGGGCGTGCAGGTGGCGCTGGGCCTGGCCATGCAGCACCATCGGGCGAATTTCGGGATCATCTACATCCCGGATACGCGCTTCGAACAGCGGCAGGAATGCGACGATGGCTTCTTCACGACGAAATGCACCACGACGGTCGAAGGCTTCGCCAAACCGAAGTGGTTCCTGGGCCTGCCGAAAAACCTGGATAGCCAGCCGCTGGAAGCCGCGATCTGCGTCGTGCCAACCGCCGCCGGCGCCGGCTGCGACGCGCAGGAACACGTGGCCTTCTCGGGGATCTCCGTGCGCGAGTGGACCGGTGGCAATCTGCCGATCGACGAGGAGTTGCTCTACACCTGGAGCCAGACCGATAGCAGCTTCTCGATGATGGGGATCGGGATTCTGTTGGCGGTGGTGACGATGGGGATGGCGCTGGCTTATGGATTGCCGATGATAGGGGCGAGTGCGGGGGTAAATGCTGCTGGCGCCGCAACTGCCGCCACGACAGGAGCGGCTGCGGTCGGTGGTATGGTCGGAGGTGTCTACATTGCCGGCACCGCACTGGCTACCAATGAATCCCCATTCGAGGCGCAGGCCGACCTGCTGGGCAAGGTTGGCAACGGCCAGTTGATGCCCGACCTGGGAGCGATGGGTGAGCAGGCCCAGGGCCTGGCGGCCGCGGTGGCGCCGAAGATGCGGGCCGGCGTGATCGGCGGCACGCTCACCGGCGCCAGCAAGATGGCCTATGGCGATTGCCGCGCCAACCCGGGCGCCGAATGCGCGGCGGCCGATCCGGGCCTGGCGATGCGGCCGAAGAGCTATCGCCGGCAAAATATTCCGCGCGATGTCTATGAGGCGAAGCGGATGTGCGAGGCGCGAGGGCTGTTCGATCGGGCGCTGGATCGCTGCATGGCCAGACTGGAGAACCTCATGATGCAAAACCAGCAGTAGCCGCTGAAATGGAAACGGCCCGCCCTCCGTGAGGCGGAGGGCGGGCCGTTTGCTTTGGTGGGACGGATTACATGAAGTTGAAGCCGCCGCTGTTTTGGGCGGCTTTCTTATCGGCTTCTTCCTTGCGCATCCTGGCTTGATCGGCGGCGATGATGGCCGGATCGATCAGGTACTGAGAGGACGGGAACTCGGTGTCGGTGTGGCGGTAGAGCACACCCAGCGAGGAGTCGTAATCATTCTGGCAGGTGGGGTTGTCGTGTTTGCAGTAGATGCCAACTGCTCTTGGCATTTGTTTGTTGTAATTAATTAATAAATCCTGCTTGACTACAATTTTTGCATCCAGAATGTCACCTATTACGTAGCCCGCATCTTTACGGGCTACCACGATACGATCAGACCCTTTAGGGCCATCCACATCCAGACGTAGCGCGATTAAATTATTCCCAATCGTCTGCGGCAACGGAACTGTTGCTGGGTCAATACCGCTGCTTTGGATTTCGGCTAGGAACTGTGCCGTCGATGCTGAATTACCTAAGGGGAAAACCTTCTCAACCTTCCCTCGCAACACTGTGCCCGCGTAGAAAGCATTGATTTTGTCAACATTCGTCTGCTCGTTTTTTGTGATCATGATCGTGGCAACGGGCACACCAATAGCGCCAATAGGGCCAAGAAAGACAAGACCGGCACCGGCTGCGGCGGCCTGTGTCATCGGGCTCCCAACCGAGAACGGGTTAACCTCACGTGACGCCTTGACGGATTTTTCGGCCTGCCCTTCTACGGCATTTTCAGTTTGACCACCGCCTCCGATGAAGTTGAAACCATCGTCGGCATAAACGGGGGCCGTGGCCATAGCGGCAGCCAAGAACACGGAAAGAAGGGATTGGGTCACGATGCGCTCCAGAGTGATTGATCGGGTTCAAGCGCCCGCGCGGCGCAACGCGTAAGAACCCGTCCCGGAGGGTGTTGATTGGACGGCCGAGTTTTTATTGTTATCCATGATTTCTATTTCTTCCAGTGATTTTCGGCACAGTGGTACGAATTTCTTCACCCTTCACTTCCTGGATCGCCCGCTTGAATGCTTTCAGGCTTTGTGTGGCAAACATCTGGCTACGGCCCAACGTCTGGGAGGGCTTGATCTTGCCACTCTGCACATAGCGCCGGAAAGTGGCGATGGAAACTTCAAGGTATTCTGCGGCCTCATGGGCAGTAAACACGTCATCAACCAAGTGTCCGAACACCTGATCGTGCGTGAGGTCGTCATTCTGAAAAAGCATCGACCCCAGAATAGAGAAAAAACGGCCTCGTTCGGCGGAGGGCATCCCTTTGATCTCATCCAGAAGTTCTTCTGCTGTCATGGCATGGCTCATGGCATCATTCCTCTCGTAGATAGCGTTTCAGCGTGTCATAGAAGTTTTCATGTGTTCCGACCTGGTAAAAGTCGATCACCAGGAATTCGACAGCCGTTGCCCGTTCTCGCTGCGTAGGGAGAGGTGGACTGTAGGCCACCAGGTATTCCTGCCGGTTGAACCGGAACTTGTAAACCCATATCCCGGCCAAGTCGGCGACCTTGGCTTCCCCGATGCTGGGATCAGCGCAAACAGCCTCGACCGCATCCTCAATGGCAAGTTGCAAAGGTTTGTGAGCCTTCTTCACGAACTGGCTGAACGGTCGTTTGTACCTGGCTTGAATGATCTCTATATAAGTCAGTATTGATCTGATTACAATGCATTCCTGCGCGCTGCGCAAGTGGGGCGAGCAGGCCCAGGGCCTGGCCGCCGCGGTGGCGCCGAAGATGCGGGCGGGGTGATTGGCGCTATGCTCACCGGCGCCAGCAAGATGGCCCATGGCGATTGCCGCGCCACCCCCGGCGCCGAGTGCGCGGCGGCCGATCCGGGCCTGGCGATGCGGCCGAAGAGCTATCGCCGGCAGAACATTCCACGCGATGTCTATGAGGCGAAGCGGATGTGCGAGGCGCGAGGGCTGTTATCAGGGATGATCGTTCAGTGCAGCACGACCGACTGAACATCTGCCGCCAACGCGGCCAAACCATCGTCAGAAAACAGAGACTCCAGCCCTCTCTTCGACAGGCGTTCCGCCACTTTCTCGGCCAGGGCGTCCAGCATCAACTCAATGCTGGTCGACTTCTGGCCTGAAACCTCGGAGATATTGAAGATATTCTCCAGGGCCAGCCTTTTCACCGCGCTATGGAGCGAAGAGCGCCCCACCAGGTGATGGATGTCCCGCTCAATATCGCGGTAGCTGGTCACCACCGGCGCCTTGTGCGCCTCTTTCTGGAGCGCCCACCACACCACGATCGCCAACGCTGGATGGCGGTCGAAAACCTCCAGAAGGCGGAGGAACACCTCCGGGGTCATCGCCGGCAGGTTGTCCGGGTCGGAGAAATCGAGGGGCTTGCCCATGCCGGACCGCTCGATCTTGTTCAGGGCGCGGATGGCCTCGACGAGACGGGTTTCCATGAGGGAGAAGGCGGTGATGTAGGCAACCTTCCACTTCAGCGCCTCCTTGCCGGTGAAACCCATGACCAGTAGGGAGAAACCGTCGCGGGTCATGCGGTAGTGGCCCACGCGCGAGGTCTCCTTGGTAACCTGATGGCCGGATGAATCGATATAAGCCATTGTTTCATTTACTGATCCAAAATTGGATTTTGCAAAATTGGCAGAATCCTCCGGCATCGACTCCAGTAAGTTCCGGATGTCGCGTAGCACATGGTAATGCGGCTTTCCAAACTTCTCCGCCACGTCCAGCGACGTGGTGGTGATCTGGCCGTCGATGATCTTCAGACGGGGCTTGAGGCTGATGGGGGGCTTCTCTTGGGTCACGGTGTTCTCCAGGGTGATTGATGTGGGGTTCGTGTGCCACGCGTGGCACTTCGCGTAAGAACCCGCCCCGGAAAAAAGTGACGACTCGGGCGGCCGATGCTTGATTCTGGCCTGCATTTTCACCAATAGGTGACGAATTGCAAGAATTGGAACGCGCAGGGACTATGGGTAATTCTTCCGCGTCAAAGATGCGTGTGGCGACTCACGACGGTTACCTATGGATGCGAAGCACCCAGGTTCACCGCCCGCACCAACGGTAGGCCGAACAGCCGGGACTGGTTCTCGATCGATCTGCGCTGGATCCAGATGGCGTCCAAGTCGGCGGCAAACCAGTTGTTTGCCATGCTGATGATGGCACGGGGCTTGTCCAGGCTGGATAGGAGCATCGGGTAGATCAGAAAATCCTCATAACAAATGGAGTAGGCTGCCTGGATACCGTGCAGATGTGTCGTCCCGCGGCCGAGAAGATCCGGGACGCCGCCTGCATTTTGTCCTGGGCGCCAGACGCCGATCGGCATGGGGATCCGTCCATGCAGAGCACCTGCGGTGGCACCGAGTAGTGCGGCGCCATTGAAATAGCGCTCTCCATCTGCTGGCAGGTCGGCGCCCAGGACGAGAGTGGCATTGTGCTCGCGCGCCAGACGGTCTATGTCGCGCCACCAGAATTGCGAGCCCGAGCGCCATGGACCGACGATTCCCTCCGGCAGAACGATCACTTGTGCACCAGCATCCAGACGAGTGCGGACCGATGCCATCAGCGTTTGGTGGTGTCGATACGCTGCGGCCCTGTCCTTCGGGTACTCGCCCATGGCTGTGTCTACACCCACCCAACCGTCAGGCGCGCGGGCTGGCGTGTACAACATGTTGGCCACCAGGCTGGTCGCGGCAGCGCCCAATATAAGGGCGACTGCCCGCCATTGATGCCGGGCACATCCAGCCAGCAGCACCAGGAAGACGAAGGTCAACCCGAGGCCTATCCATCCAGTCCCCGGGAAGGCGTCGCCGGCGAGCAAGAGAGGCGAGAGCCAACCCAGGATGCCAACAGGGGGGAGGGTGGTTACCAGTAACGCACCGGCCACACCCAGCATGGCTCGCCACGAGGTGAGTTTTTCACGCCAGACGATAGCCCAGGGCGAAGCGAGGATGGCGGCATGTGCCAGCCAGACGGCGCTCCCCCATCCTGGCCAGCTCTCTGGAAAGAATGTGAAGAAAATGGCAGGCACATCCCTGGCACCGGTCAAGTAGTACCCTGACCAGAGAAGAAACGCAGCCAGCCGACTGCGTGACGCGGCCCAGATGAAAGGGAGGGGGAGCACCCACCATTGCGTGGCGCCTGGTTGCCAGGCGAGGTATCCCAAGGCGGCGCCGGCGCTGAGCCCCAGGATGGGGATGGCTATCTTGGCAATGCCGGATTTGCGGATACCGACAATGGTCATGGCGCATTCGGTGCGCATTGTATCGCTACGTCATCGATACGTATTTAATATTAATCCGATATGTTACTGGGTGAATTCAGCGGAGGTCTGCGGGGTGAGGCATCCGCAACCTCCCGCACCTGCTGATACAACGTGGGCAGATCACCCTGGATCGTCTTCCAGACGATTTCAAGGTCTACTTTATCGTAGCCGTGCGAGACGCGGTTTCGCATGGTGTACATGACCTGCCACGGGATGTAGTCGTGTAGGGCGGCGAACTCAGGGTCTACGCGCTGAATGTTGTTCGATGCCTCGCCGATGATTTCTATGTTGCGGATCACGGCATCCTGGGCCATCGGGTTGTCCAGGAACGCCACATCGCTCATGTCCTCGGTGTACTGCCCGATCCGTTCGATGGCTTGCAGGATGTGTCCGAGGTAGTCGGGGACGCGCAGAGCCTTGCTCATACCGACACCGCCTCGGCAAGAACCGAGCCGCGATACTTCTCCGGCAGCGCCCTGGGTGTTAGCACATCGACGGGGATACCGAGTAGGCGTTCCAGTTCGACCTGGATGGCCGCTACGTCCATGAGCGTCGTCTCAGGTGTTGGGTCGACGAGGATGTCCAGGTCGCTGTCCTCGGTGTCCTTGCCGTGGAGGACGGAGCCGAAGACGCGAGCATTGTGGGTGCGGTGAGCTTCCACCACGCGCCGGATGTCTTCGCGGTGTGACGCCAGGGCTTGCGAGGGTTTCATTGTGCCTCCCATCAGTCGTTCAGTTTTCACGGCTTGCGCAAGCCGTCAATGGCCAAGCCGTATTCCACGGCCCGGTAAATGGCCATGTTGATGACCGCCGCGCGGGACTGCCCAAGCTCGCTGGCCAGTTCGTCGACCTTGAGCAGCAGCGCCGGCGCAATGGTCAGGCTGATTTGCTGCTTGTTGCCCTTCTTCACCCCTCTGGGCTTATCCACGGCATCGGGTGCGCCTGAGATGAACGCATCAGCGGCGTTGGCGTTGGTGTTCCTGGGCTTGGGCCTCGTAATGGTCATGGCGCATTGTCTCGATGTGTCTTCGGTATACTATTAATATTAAAACAATACGTACATGAGTGCCTTAAGCTCTTCTATTGCCTTCCTGTCAGCCGGCCTATGTTCCAGCACAGACAACCCTTGGCCCGCCGCGTTGGCGAAGGCTTTGCGGCGTCGGATCGGGGTGTCCAGGTACTCAAACTGTGGAATCTCCGCAACGGCAACAGCCGCCTCCACATTGTCCGTAGATGCCGTGCCAGGATCCGCGCAATTCAGGATCGCCACGGCGCGCAGACCATCCCGCACGCCACGCGCTTCATCCACCAGTGCAGCCATGTCGTCGAGCGCCCAAACGTCGTAGCTGCGCGGCTGAAATGGCACCAGGAGAACATCGGACAACACCAGTGCAGCCCGTAGAGCGGACGAATCGCGACCGCCGGCATCGATGATGATGTCGTCGAACTTGTCCGCTTGTTGCCGGACCTGGGCTCGAAGCGTTGGGCCATCGGCATAGGTTGCACACGCGATACCCGGTTCGTGGCCAGCGTCGGCCCTGATGCTGATGGCTGTTTGTGCGGAGCCCTGCCGATCGCCATCGATGAGCCACACATCTCGCCCGGCCAGTGCCAGAGCAATCGCTAGATTCACCGCCAGCGTGGTCTTTCCGACACCGCCCTTCGTATTGCCGACCGTTACGATCATGTTTCACCGTGTTTAATATTAAACGCATATTCTTATTGTATTTGTCGCGGTGACTTGGTCAATCGGTAACGGTGAACAAGATGACGCGCCAGTGCCGTCCACGCGCTGACATCGCCGCGTAGGTCTACTCAAGTTCGTCAGAGAATGGCACGTTGCAATCGCCACAGACGAGATTGAGCTTCGGCTTGCCCCAGGCATTAGCCGAACAACTAGGGCAGGTGTATTTCACTCGGTTGCTGCGGTTGCCCGTCCTTTCCATGAACAGCTGCGGATGGGTGTGTAGTGGCGTATAGGTGTCGACGCCGGTTGGTGTCGGCATTGTATGGCCGGGCGTGGTGGTGGACGGCCCTGGCCATTCTGGCGCCGGCGCCATTGGCACATGGGCAGGGTAGCGGTCATACCAAGTGATCTTCCACCCGCCGCCCCTCAGGTCGTTGGTTGCCTGCTCGAACCGGCCGCCGGCAATCACGTAGTCCGACATCTTCTGGCCTACTCGTCGGCCACCTTGCGCGCCTGTGCTGGAGGGCATGAGACCGAGCGACTCCATTTTGTCGGCCCATTCCCGGTTGTGATAGCAGGCCCGACTTGGTGTGCCGAAGTGAGCTTGCCACAGGTGCACCATCTCATGAACCAAGGTCTGAAGGACTTCCAGAAGGTCTTTCACCGAGGCGAAATATTCAGGGTTGATGGCTATCTCATCCGTCGTGGTTCCGTCAAGCCGACCGAACCGATCCTTCGAGAAATAGCCAAAGGTCCGCTTCTGTCGCTGCAGGGTGAACAGGCACGCCGGCAACTCGCCCTCGAACAACTCGCGGTTGAAGTGTTCGTAGGCTTTCTGCAGTTCCGAATAGGTCTCGTCTGTGGGGGTGCTGGCTAACATTTGTGTATTGTGCATTACACATTGCATGTTTACCATTCCGCCTATGTAGTTGGATGCCTGTCAGAATGGAGGCTCAATGAGCACAACTAGCCGAATCGAGTGGAAATACAGCTCTGATAAACGCCGTCGCCGGCGGCAGCATCGCCGGGCGGCTGCGACTCTGCACCGAGAGTCCAGTGGGCGCGGCTGCATCATCCAGGCCGTAGTCGCCTGGCACCTGGCTCAGGCCAGAACGCAGAAGTGACCACGATGTTCGAACATTTGCCCGACCATCGTTCACATGACAAGGCGAAGGGAGACAACATGCTAACAAGCGCGTCACCAGTTGGACAAGGAGGAGCGTTCGCCTCTCCTCTCCGATACCCAGGCGGCAAAGGACGACTCGGCCCATGGCTGGCCAAGTTGATGCGTCACAACAGAATCAGCGGAGGGTGCTATGTTGAACCCTATGCCGGTGGCGCCGGAGCGGCAGTCTATCTGTTGACCAGGGGGTATGTTGACCACATCCTGATCAACGACCTCGATCCGGTTGTTCATGCCTTCTGGTGGGCCGTACTCAACGACTCCGAGGAATTGCTTGAACTGATCACAAATACACCGGTGACCATGGAAAGTTGGCAGCGTCAGAAAGCCATCCATGCCTCGCCGGATCAATACAGTCAGATCGAGATTGGGTTCGCGACATTCTTTCTGAACCGGACAAACCGTTCCGGAATATTGACGGGCGGGGTTATCGGCGGAAAATCGCAGACAGGGCCATATGCCTTGAATGCTCGCTATAACCAGACCGATCTGGCTGAGCGGGTCCGTCGTGTGGCTTCGCTCAAGCGGCATATATCCCTATACCGAGAAGATGCCATTGACCTAATAGGCGGCCTGCGCGCTGATCTATCTCCGCGCAGTTTGATCTACCTGGACCCCCCTTATTACCACAAAGGCAGCCTGCTTTATCGCAACCATTACAGGCCTGACGATCACGCCAGGATTGCCTTGGCGATCCAACAGATCAACACGCCCTGGTTAGTGACCTACGACAACTGCCCAGAGATTCAGTCTCTCTATGAGAACTGCCAGGGCGAAACCTTTTCTCTTCAGTATTCGACTGCCAGGAACAGGCCAGTAGCCAGCGAGGTCATGTACTACGGCAACCTGGCACTTCATGAAGCCCCCTCGTTGACGAAGCGTGGATGAGAGCGTTCAGGCCCGGACGTATAGGCCGTGTTCTGCCAAGCCTTCGCTGTCGAAACAATGCTTGATTACGTCGTAGAAACAGTTGTCCTTGTGCTCGTGAAACCGGTACAGGGCAAACGCTACCAAGTCAGCCAACTGAATGAGTCGAGAAGCCTTGGAGTCCAGGAACACGGGAACCTCAGCGTAGTTCTTGGTTCGCCCCCAGCTGTGCCCGCTGTACTTGAATTCGCGCGCCATGGTCTGAATACGCCGTTCCGTCGACGACTTGTCAAAAAGGATGATGCCGCGCTGGGAGTCGCCATGTTTGTGATGGAGACGTTTCAAAAACAAATCAAAGCGATTGGTCATCTGCTCGAAGGCATGTTCGACCGGGTCACTCCCAACGATGGATGCCTTCTTGACTACGGCGCCGAATAGCCTGACGTTTTTCCTGGGGCGGTCCGCCACACCTACCTGCAGGGCATCTTTGATTGCCTGAAGACGATCCTGCAAGCCATATTTCTTCCATCCCTCGCGACCGGCGCGCATGGGCGAGCCATGCAACTCCACGGTGTAGGGATCCGCTGGAACGAAGCGGGCGGCGATCTTATTGAGTTCTTGCTCTATCCAGTGCGCTTCGCGCTCGAAGACGGAGACACCTGCGAGGACGAAGTATTGTTCCTTTGGATCGGCGACCGAACCAGATTCATCCAAGTACAGAAGATGCATGAGCCGCCCCAAATGGAACAGGCTGCACGAATGCAGCCTGTGTAAGAAGGTAAGCCAGGTGGGCAGACGCCCAACGCACCGCAATCAGGTCAGCGCTCCCGACTCAATTTCAATGATAACCCGAAATGGTTGGAAAGTAAGGGCTTGAAGGACGATAAGATGCTCATCAGCTCATCGCCAGCATGCGCGCACGAAGCAGCCGAACTCGTCCCATAGTGCATTTAGCCCCTGCCCAGTGGGGTGATTCGTGGTCCGGTGGACATAGTGGTGGAGGGTCTTGATGTGTAGCATGCCCTGCTGGCTGCGGGTGTAGGCCATGACAACATCGTGCTGGGCCTGGGTGATCAGGCCGTTCTGGAGTTGATGATCTGCGCTATTGGCCACGCTCTGGTGAAGCGTTGAAATCGCGTCCAGTCCGCGAGTTGCCCGATATTGGTTATTGCTGGCCTCGATCAGCGCCCGCAGCAGCATGGCGGTGGCCAGCGGCGTGTCCTGCGTGTCCATCTTGCGCAGTTCCACCAAGATGGCCTGAGCCTTGGTTTCCCCCGCAGGGATGGTGATCCCAGGCGAAGGGTTGCGCCCCGGCCCGAACAGTCGTTTGCGATCCTGCGGTGCCGTATTGGGGCTGATGGGTCGACGTGTCCCGGCCGGTGGCTCGGAAGGCGTCTGCATGTTGTTCGACACTGTTGGCGGTACTGGAGCATCGCTCACTCCGACAGTGTGACTGGTGGCAGGTTGCGGTATCCGGCCGGCTGACGCAACCGTGGGTGGATTTTGCATAGATTCGGCCACGATGGTCGCCAGAGGCGGGCCCAGTTCGGTGCGGATTCTGGTAAAGAAGGCGAGTTGCGCTTCTGGGGTGAAGATGGATCCTTGTTCGACCTCACGCTTGACGTTCACCTCTCCGGAAGCCACGTCGTGCACCACGCGGGCGGCCAGATGATAGGCCTGGTGCTCTGGCAGGGCGGCGGTTAGATCATCGTTCCTGATCTCGAACCCGAGCAAGGCCAGAGTCTGGACATTGAGGCCGCGCTGGAGCGTGGTGATGGGAAAGTCATCTTCCACACCGTAGCCACGCTCTTCCACCCAGAGAAGCAGTTGGGCCGCGCGCTTGTTATCGTCTCGTGCATCGGCCTGCAGGTTGAACAGCGACTTGAGAAGCGCGGACCAGTCGCGCTGACCAATACCTTGATTCGCACCGGTATGCTTGCGCTCTAGGTAATCCAGGATCATCCGCTCATCATCACAGGCCAAGCAGTCTACCTTGGACGGGATAACTGCATCGCTGATGGCGCGGGTGAGGGTGCTGAACAGCGCCGCATCCGAGTGCACCCGGGCGGGATCGTTGAGGATTTTCAAGGCGGCCACGCGGCGATTTCCGTCCCGGACTACCCATTTACCCTCAGTGTTTTTCGAGACCAGTATGTGCTCTGGCGTGAGACCCCGAGCCGCGATGTCCTTGCACAGGTTGACGAAGTTGGAACGATCACGCAAAAGCCGGTGGATGCAGTCATTCTGGTCTTGCCCGTGCCTGATGCGAGGATTGAGGGTATCGAGTAACAAATCCTCGACTGGAACTCCAGGAACCGGATAAAAGCTACTGCGTGACATGGAACACCTCCCCCAGGAATGGCCATTTTCTAGATGCCAGTCAGTCCATTGTCAACACCTCCCCGGACTCCGATCCGGTTTCACTCTCCCCACGTTCCGATAGAGCGTCGTCTTCGACACTCCGAAGGCTTTTGCCACGGAGATGGCGGTTGTCTTCGGATCCTTGAGCATGATCCGCGCAGCCTCGATCTTCTCTGGCGTCATTACCGGCGGACGGCCGCCTTTCCGGCCTCGTGCCCTCGCCACCTCCAGGCCTGCTCGGGTGCGCTCGCGGATCAGTTCCCGCTCCATTTCCGCGAAGGCGGACATCAGGGTGAAGAACATCCGGCCTGCGGCGCTGGTGGTGTCGATGTGGTCGGTCATGCTTTTCAGCCCCACCTTTCTGGCCTCCAGGTCGCCAGCGAATTCCAGCATCCCGCGGGTGGTGCGGCCGAGGCGATCCAACTTCCACACAACGAGGACATCGCCGGCTCGAAGGTGGGAGAGGGCATCCTTGAGGCCGGTTCTATCCATGCGACCACCGCTGGCCGTGTCGGTGAAGATGCGCTCGCAGCCGGCGGCTTTCAGGGCCTGGACCTGGGGCTCAAGTGATTGGTCCTGAGTGGAAACACGGGCGTAGCCGATCAGCATGACCGTACTCCTTCCCGCTGTGCTTTGCGCACCGCATAGCGGTTGGTGATGAACCTGGCGCCATCCTGGAACTCCACCAGGATGGAATTCATGCGGCCTCGTGCCAGGATCTGGCAGGGCATTCCCCTCCGCCCAGGCAGATACTTGTTCAGCCTCCAGATGTGCGTCATGCCCTTACCTCCTGAGTTGCAACCTTCTCAAGACGCCTGGCTACCAATTCAGCCTTGATGCGCCGGATGAGCCCATCGTGCTCAGCCAGCAGGGCAGGGCGCTTGGACACAATCTCAGCTTGGATTTCCAAGGCCTTCGTCTGTGCCTCCGTTGGGTCTGCGATGCCTCCCCGGACCCTACTACGCAATCCATCCAGCGCTATGCGAACTGCGTCCGCGAGTGTTGATGCCAGTATGTCCTGGGGAATTTCCTTACCCCAAGGATCGCGATACATGCGCTTGAAGGCTTCTCCGATTACCAGGCCGTGAGCTGCGCTGTACAGGTCTGGCTTGCCGGGCGCCATGATGAGCACAATCTGATCCTCAATGGACTCAGGTTGGAACAGTGCAGAGACCGCCTTGTTCGCGGCGACGGCGCAGGCCTTCTCATGATCCTCGCGTTTCTTGGCGAGCCGGCGACCTTGCTCCTTCGCGAGATCGGCGGCATCCAGGATCTGCGACAGGGCTATGCGAGCAAAGCCGAGTACCTGCTTTTCCCCATCGGTCACAATGTCGGCCAGTTCCGCCTCGGCCTTTGCGATGGCCGTCCTGGCTGTTTTGGCTTGGCGCACCAGGCTTGCCAGACGATCGACGGCCTGGCGTGTGCCAAGAGCGTCGCGCTCGCGTGTTTCACCGCGCCAGGACGTGGTCTGGTTGATCTGTTCGAGCAGGATTTTCGCCCGCTCCCCGGCTTTCGGGGCGGACAAAGAGACGCCCTTGGAAACGGTTTTCCTGGATTCGGCCAGTGCTTCCTTGAGGTCGCGGATTGTTCTGTCTCGCTCGCTCACTTCGTGCCGCAAAGCGTCACGGTCGGCTTGCAACATCTTGAATCGCCACTCGGCATCGTGCTCTGCTTCGTTGGTGGTCTTGCTTTTCGCTGCTTTCAGTTCCTCGCTCAGCCGCCGCATGTCACGCGCAGCCACTTCGTGCTGACGACGGAGCGAACTGCATTCCTGTTGAGCCTGCTGCTCCAGTCCTCTCGCTGCCACCAACTCCTGGGACAGTGATGCCAACCGGACCTCCATTTCGTCAATGCGACTCTGCAGGCCAGTTACTGGTAACGCCTTGCCCACCAGAAAGCCCTTGACAGCCTTCTCCTGCGCTTGGTCAAGCCAAAGCGTCCGCATGACCTTGCCCTCCAGGCGCATCCGCTCCTTGAACGCTGCCTGCCTATCCCTGTTCGAAGTGCCCATGATGAACTCCTTGCCGCCGTTACTGGTAACAGTCTAGACCGCGACGTTACTGGTAACAAGCAAAAAGTATCGTTATTCATCGTCGTTCTCGCGTTTCGGCACGTAGTCGTCGCTACTGTGTTATGGCACGTTTTCGCCGGAGTGTGGCTGGTCGAAGAAGATGGTACGAAAGTGCGTTCCACAAACGGACGTTTTCGTTGCTGTAGCAATGCCTTCCCCCATGACATGGATCAGGCATAATTGGGCGACCTCCCATGCCACCGCAATGGTGGCATTTTACAAGGCGCCTCATGGCGCCTTCTTTTTTGGGTATCTCCGCCGTGGCCTGACCAAGGCCTGGAGAAGTCCTGAACAACCCCAATGCCAGGTCAGATGACCAGCGCTACATCGTCGACCTGATGAAGCGAATCGTACGGGTGCGCGGATCGTTAAGGGGCTGCCAGAACTGAGGGCGACGATCAAGTGCAACTAGTCAGATGCAGTACGAATCCGTCTCGAAGCTCGTGGATGTGCCATCTGATATGCACGCCGTAAGAAGGTCATGTCCAGATGGGTGTATATCTGCGTCGAACTCACGCTGGCGTGTCCCAGCATCTCCTGTACCGCGCGCAGATCGCCAGACGACTGCAGAACATGCGAAGCGAATGAATGTCGCAAGGCATGAGGATGTACGTGAGATGTTACCCCGCGTTTCCTGGCCAAGCGGAGCAATGCCAAACGAAGTGCGGAAGAGCAGATGCGAGCACCATGCGCGCCGACGAATAAGGCACGATCATCAACCGCGACATCTGCACGAACTTCCAACCAACAGCGAATTGCCGCCAGGGCTTTCCTACCAACCGGGACAATGCGTGTGTATCCCCCTTTCCCTAACACGCGTACCTCGCCCGCAAGCAGATCAACACTGCATAAATCCAGGCCTATCAACTCCGCACGACGTAGACCGGATGAATACATCAGCTCGAATATGGCCTGATCGCGAGTTTCCAATACACCCTCCACAGGGCCGTCTAGGAGCCTAGACATTTCCGCGACAGAAAGCGAGTTGGGCAGCAGCTTTTTTCCTTTTGGAGGCCGAATGCCGATGCCTGGATTGATCATCATCCGCCCCAGTCTCACTTGGTGGTTAAAGAAGCTGCGCCAGGCTGAAATCGTCCGCGCCAAGGACTTCGGCTGGTACCCGCGCCCATGCATAGCCGCTAGAGCACGTCGTATGTCATGACTCGACAGCACGATCGGGTCTACATCGCCGACTTGTCCCAACAAATGGGATAAATCGACGGAGTAGGTCGAAATCGTCGCCGGGCTGTACTGTTTCGCTTCCAGCGCCGCCAAGAACACATCTATCTGCATGGATAGGGAGGTTTCTGTCGCTTCTTTCATGGTTATATCTGCCGGCGGTGAGTGGCACCCAGTTGCCACAGGCATTCCGTCGGCCTGTCCCTTCTGTTTTTATCAGTTCCAGGAATCCTACCAAAATACACGTGCAAATCGAGATTCGAGGACGAAAAAAAACCTCCCGAAGGAGGTCTCAAAGTTCTAAGGAAGTGCATCGGTGTCCTACCCGACCAGTTGCCTGGCCAGGGCGACTTCGATGGACTCTCCGCCCTGGTTGAGGACATCGAGCCCGCTCTCTGGCATGTCACCGCTGGTGGATTGCGCCACCGCGATCTTCTTGGCCATCAGTTCCAGGCAAGCCATCTGCGCGGAACCCGAGTAACCCAGGAAGTACACGTCCACGTCCGCCTTCTGGCCGATCCGCCAACTGCGCCGGGCGGCCTGCTGCAAGGTGTAGACGTTGTAGCCGGACTGCATGAACACGATAGTCGGGAACTCCAGCATGTCGAGACCGGTTTTAACCAACTCGGGGTTGGTGACGATGACGTCCACCCCCTTGTCCACCTGGTCGAACAGCCAGTCTTCCCGTTTACTCGCATCCACGCTGGCGCGCAGCACGGAGACCTTCAAGCCGGCTCCGTCCAGCTGGGCCTTGAGGCGAGCGGTTGTGTCGCGCGTCCCCGAGTACACCGAATAGACCAGGACGCGGCGACCACGCGCCTTTTCTGCTCGACAGATCTCCAGGAGTTTTTCTTCCTTCGGACCCATCTCGCCAGGTTTTAGCACGGCCGGCACGTAGGCCAGCTGCGCCCGTGTGCGTGGATGCTTCACCAGCTCGTCGCGGAACGCACAGTCCGGCCAGGCCAGCAGCACGTTCAGCACCACGCCTAGCAGGCTCGTATCACCACAGGCCAGCGCCTTGCCGAGGATCTCGCGGAGGGTTCCCGAGAGATTCCGGTACGCCAGATACTGGTCTTCACGCATGTCCACGCCGACGAAGTGCTCCTTGTAAGGGGGCAGCACGTCGGCGCCGATGTCGCGCAGCTTCAGGAAGGCGGTGATGGGCACCACGTAACGCATGATTCCCTTCGGGCCGAAACCAGGGCCTTTCTTGGTGCGATGCGTCTGCTTGTTGCCCTTCGCCGTCCGGTGCGAGCCCTCGTTCGTGTCCTTGAACACGTCGATGAGCACACCATGCTCGCGCATGAAGGCCATGCCAGCGCCGCCGAGACTGCGCCTTGCGTTGTAGGCGAAACCATCTTTCACCATCTGCCCTGGATTGAGCCGATGCAGCAGGTAAAAGAGGTCGTCGGCATAGCCGCCCATCAAGGTGCCGGTCAACAACAGGGTTTTCCGGCACTTGCGCGCCAGCACACCCATCGCCTGCCCTTGGGCAGAGCCTTCGTTCTTGTACTCATGGCCTTCGTCCACCACCAGCAGGCTGAAAAAGCCCTGCGGGAGATACCGCTTGATGAACTCGGTTGGCTGGTAGCCGCCCTGGCCGAACGAAAACTCCATGTTGGCCATGGCCCGCTCCATGCGCTTGGCCTGCCGGTCGCTGAAGAACAGGTTGCCTTCCTCATCCATCAGGTTGATGAACTCGTAGACGTTGTCCCCCAGCATGCCGGAGAGCAGTTCCTCGCCGAAGGCGCCCAGCAGCCTGTCGGCTGTCTTGGCCCCGATGGTCGGGATCTGCCGCAAGGCTTCGCCGACCAGGTCGCGAGGTGACTTCTGCGCCTGGCCTCGTGCCGCCAGGGTCCACAGACGTTCGCCACACCCCTTGCAAGCGGTGCGCTCCTGATCGAGACGGGCTTTCGCCAATCCTGCCGTCAACGGCATACCTTCCTCATCCCTGACGGGCTCGCCGCAGCGCGGGCAGGTGGCGTAAGACATGACCACCTTACCACCCAGGGGCTGAGTTTCGAGGAAACGCTTTTCGACGAAGGCCGGACGCCAGTTGAAGCCCATGCGCATCCGCACACGGCCCATGATGAAGAACTCAGGGACCGTGGGCTTCGCCCACATGGTGCGCAGTTGCAGCAGCTTCTTCAGGGTATCGGGACCATTGAGGATCCACACCCGCGCATTCGGGACGGTGTCCCGGATTTCACGGCGCCACTTGTATACCAGGTGCGGCGGCGAGATGACCAGGGTGCGGCCGTAGCCCTCCTGGTGCATCACGGCCGCCGCAGCGATGGCCATCATGGTCTTGCCAGTACCCATCTCGGCGTTGATGACCCCGGCGGGCTCGCCTTCATCCACCATGAGGCGGGTGACGGCTTGCACCACGTCGCGCTGTGCCGGAAAGGGCTTGCGCAGCAGACCATCCATGACGACTTCGCGGCGCGGGTCGGGCGCCCCCTGGTAGACCGGAGGATTCTGTTCCCGCACGGCATCCAGCAAGCTGGCGCCGAACTCGTCGATGAAGGCGGACAGTGGGATGATTTCCCCGCCGGCGCCAGCGCCACCCGTTTCGAAGAGTTCCGCCAACAGAGCATCGTCGGCTTCACCTGTCGCCTGGGCTGCTTTTTCCTTCAATATCTGGGAAAAAAGCTTCGGATCGAAGTACAGATCGACTTCGATGCGCGGGATGCCATTCCAGCGCAACTCGGCCATTTCCTCGGTGGAGAAGGAACCCCACTCGTCTTCAAACAGGCCCGTCACATAGCCATAGCCGATTCGGCCCTGCGGGTCGTATTCCGTGACCCACCAAGTGCCGCTGCCGGCGATGTCGAACAGCTTGGTCAGAACGATCTGGTCCTCGACACCATTCTGGCTGTTGAGGCCATGATTGGCACAGCGGATGCAAAGTTGGCCGTGCAAGTCGGTTGCGGCCAGGTTGGAAATGATTGCGCTCATGTGGTTTCTCCAAGAAAAGAAAAATGGGAAACCACCCCTTGCGGGAGGGTTTCCCGCAAGGTTTGAGGTTCAGGACTTGGGCAACTGCGCGTCTCTGGCTTTCAGCGCCTGGACGACATCCCAGAGGGTATCGCTCCAGTTGATGAGGCCATGCCACTCGCAGTACTCCGCGAACATCTCGCGGCCCGACATGCGCCAAAGATCGGCGTTGCCGTGGCCACGTTCACCCAGCGCGTGGCTGATGGACATCGCCACCTGCGCCAAGCCCGGAGTGATGCCATTAGCCGCGTTGGTCGCAGTGCTGGTTGAGGCGGCAATACTAATTTCCGACTCAGTCCAAAGTTGCTGAATGCGGCGCAGCAGCGCCTCACGGCGCTGACGCAAATCCGCTTCATAGCATTCCAGATTGGCCCGTGCCTGGCTTACCTGGAATGCGGATCGCCTGATTTCGTCGGCCACGCCAAGCAGCGGCGAGCCGACTTCATCCAGGTGCGCAACAAGCTCTTCCACCAGGTGAATGAGCGGATTGGTGCTGTTGAACATGGTTATCTCCTGAAAAAGCGGAGAAACCATCGCCCTTGCGGGATGGCTTCCCGCAAAGGTGGGTAAAGATGAAGGTCGGTCAGTTGGGCATCCGGAAATCCATGAGCCAGGCAGGCCCGCAGGTGTTCCGGATTTGTCGCAGGTAGGCGCCATCAAGTTGCTCGGCATCGCGCCCATTCGCCCAATCTGACGAGAGGCGAGACTTCCAGCAACGGCCATGCTTCTCGGCGTAGCGCTGCAATGCCGCGAACTGCTCCGGCGTCAGCGCCACATGCCGGTGACGATCGTTAAACACACGGCAGGCGATCTCGAAGTCGCTGCCGTAGTCCCTGCTTGCATGACAGCCGTCAATGTAAGCACGCAACTCCTGTTTGCTCATTGCCTCGAACACGGACATGGTTCGCTCCAAAGAAGATGCGGCGAACCCTCCCCAGGCGGGGATGAGTTCCCCGCGAGGGTTGAAGAAGGACTGCCGTCAGTCGGCAACCTCGGTGACGTTGCTACAGCCCAGGTAGATGGTTTCCAGATCGAAGTCGTTGGCCACAAACCACTGCCCGCTTCCCGCATCGGAAGACGGGTCGTAGACCACGTACATCGGCTCTCCACGCTCTTTCGAGCGCCTGGAAGCTAGTGCGAATGCCTTATCTCGGGTCATGAGATGCCTCCAAGGTAAGGGTGCCATCACGCACCATGCCAGACACTCGTGGCACGAACTGCTCGCCGAGGATGATTCGGCATGCCGACGCCTTGCCCAGTGGAGGGTAGGGCGTATCCGACAGATACGTCACGCAATCCGCCATGCCGCTGACCACCGGCTCCCGCCAATGGTCGAGCAGCGGGACGGGTGACAACTGCCGGTAGGCTTCCCAGATTCGAGCATCAAGGACGGTCCGAAGATCGGCATCCCCTTCCTGGAAGGCCAACAGCCATGCGCTCCGGTTTGCCATATCTGGCCTGACTACGGCCGGATCGTAGATCCAGGTGTGCACCAGGTTGCCGAAAAGGTTGCCCTTGGGCAGCCGGCCGGAGATTTTCGTGAGGCGGTCAGCCTGCCCCACGAAGGCGATGTGCTGCGATCCACGGTCGTCGACCAGATGCACCTGATCGAAGCCGCCTTCCGTCGCCTTCAGGTAGAAGGCCGCGTAAAGCTGCTGGATGGCGGTGTCACGGCCATAGAGCGAGAGAAACATGAGATTCCCGGTCACATCGCGGATGCAGGCATCCGCAAAAAGGTCGGCGAGTTCCTTGATTTTGAACATGTGCGGCTCCTAATAAAACGGGCCGCCCCCAGCCGGGAGTGGCCCCGGTGGGGTTGATGGAAATGCAACCAGCCTTACAGCCAGCCCCTCTCGGCAAATGAGACCGTGTTATTGCCGGCCACGATGAAGTGGTCGGTCAACCTCACGTCGACAAGAGCCAAGCAGGCCTTGATCTGATCCGTCAGCCACCTGTCCGCCTGCGAAGCTTCCGCAACACCGCTTGGGTGGTTGTGGCAGATCATGGCGCCCGAGGCGTTGTGCTCCAGCGCCCGCTTCACGACTTCACGCGGGTAGACGGATGTCTGCGTCAGAGTGCCACGGAACATTTCCTCGGCCGCGATGAGGTTGTGATGGTGATCCAGGAACAGGACCATGAACACCTCATACGGCCGGTCCCTCAGCGTCAAGCGCAGGAAGTCACGAACGCGCTGAGGTGAAGACAAGCTTTCGCCGTGCCTGGACATATCCTCGGCCAGCGAACGCAGCGTGATTTCACGGGCCACGGCCATGATGTACCTGGGGTTGGCCCAAGCGCGATCCACGGCGGCATCCTGTGCAATCAGCACCGTAGCCGGGTTGGGAGGAAACAGATCGGCAAGCGACCCGTCCGTTTCCAACAGCAGGCAATCGGCCTGGTTCTCGCCGATCAGCACAGCCAGGAGGTCACGGTCGGATAAGTGCGTTACAGAAGATTGGTGGTTCATGGTGGTCTCCAGAAGAAGGGAAACGGAGACCACCACCGTCGAATGGACGGGTCCCATGAGGGGAAGGTGATTCCCCGCATGGGTTGAAAGATAAAGTGGATGGAACGGTTACCGGATCAGCCCGATGATTTGGGCGAACCAGGTCAGCGCATCCTTGTTGACGAACAGGGTGGAGAAGATGGCCACGACGAACAGCACCGTGAACTTCTTGTCCAGCTTGGCGATGTCGGTACGGATGTTGGCGATGTCTTCCTTGAATTCACCGCGCAGGTTGGCGATGTCCTCCTTCGTCGCCAGTTCGTCCTTCAGCTCGCGCTTCAGTTCGTCCTTGGCTTCGATCTTGCGATGAACGGCGATCTCTGCGCCGCGTTCCTCCAGACGGGTGAACGTGGTTTCCAGGGCCTTTCCAAGCACGAGTGCATCCTCGCGGCCGAATTTCCGCTCGAATACGTCAAAGACCTCAATCGGCAGGTTCATGTGGCTCATCATCAATGCCTCCAGACAGAAGACCGAAGGCGATCCCTGCCGGGAACGCCCCGGCAGGGGTGGAAAAAATAGATTACGGAATCCCGGCCTTGATCCTGTCGGATCAAGGCGTGCCGGTCGGAGCGAACTCCTCAGGGACTGACCGGCCGCGAAGGGCACCCATGACGCCGGGTGGCGGGCTGTACGAAGCCAACGTGGAACAACGTCGAGTCTACGCAACTCACCAAAGCAAACCAACCCGGATTGCTCTGGTGAGCCCCCTCGCGAGAGGGGGAACTCGGTCATCAGGCAGTCTGGAACTGCACAGAATGGTTGAACACCCGGCTTTGCAACCAGGCGCGGGTCAGACGATACCGGCCATAACAGGTCCATCCCATTTTTATGCTCCTCAAGAAAAATGCGGAGCACAGTTTCCCCATCGGGAAGACTGCGCATTCCCGCGGGTTGGGTTTGAAGTTGAAGCTGAATCCGTCGGGGACGGCGGCTAGGTTTGATGCAATTCGGCGAATGCCTTCTGGCATAAGGCCTGGAAGTCGACGGCGCCGTCGGCGATGGCCTCCAGTGCCTGGTTGTCCAGCGCCGTCAAAATGCCCGTCGCGCGGCGCCGAATCTCTTCATCAGCCCAGAGCCGCCAGTGTTCGTTACCGATCGTGGTCAGCATCTTCAGACGCAGTTCATCACTGCGAGCGTAGCCGCGCACCACATCCAGGACTTCGATGCTAATGTCTTCCATGAGAACGACTCTCCATGAAATGCGAAAGGGTGCCCCACAAGGGGCGCATTCCCTCGCGGGTTGTGGTTCACTGGTTCAGTCCAGCCCAAGCGCGGCCAGTGCCGCACCGTAGGCTTGCCCCAGATCCAGTGGCTTCCCCTCGCTTCTCGCGCCATTGACCGCCTCCACGAGATAGCGCGCGGCCAGCATGGCTTCTTCGCCCCGATGGATAGAGATGACGCTGGCGTCCGGCGCCGGCCACTCCTTCACGGTGGTCACCACCTGAAAAAGCAGCACGTTGTTTCCTTCGGCTTCCTCGTAGTCATCAAAGAGTAGCGGCATCTCTGCTGTGTCATCCCAGAGGGTTCCCGAATTGAAGGCGCATTCTGCGAGTTCAGCCGCCTCATCGGCTGAAGAGGCCACAACCCCCACCTGAACGCGATGCTTGTAATCAAGTTCGTACTCGATGACAAATCGTGTCGTACCGTTCTCCTTGGTCATACGACCTCCTGCAAGAAAGCGGGAAGCCAGCCCCTGGGGATGGCCCCCAAAGGGTTGAAGTAAGAACAAATCAGCGAATTGTCACCACCTGGCCATAACCGGCACCAGGGGTGAAGTCGATGCCACGGATCACCGGCACGAACTTGTCGGTCATCTCGATGGTTTCGGACACGGTGCCGTCCTCACGGAACGTAGTGTCGACCCGGCGATCCTTCTCCTTGAACGTATCGCCTTTGATGAGCAGCGTTCGGGATCCGGACCGCACCACACCCGAGATCTGGCCGGCGGCCAGGGCAAGGGCGAGGTGCCATTTCGACAAATCGCGCAGCGGCGGCCTGGCAGGCAAGGTCATGCGGCCGAACATGGAGCCGAACTGCGGCCAGAGCGTGTGCGAACCGAATCGCTTCAACTCTTCCGCCAGTTGGCCGCCGTCGAGACGGCGCGCGGTGAACGCAAACCCGTCATCCGGCGTCGCCGCCGGCACCAGATAGGCTTCCTCACACCAGCCGTCAGGAAGCTCGGGCGGTAATTCGCCCTTGCCCACCGATTCGAGCCGCTTCATGACACCCGCGTCGGCTGTGTCGGCCCGGCGCTTGATGCCCATCACCACGCACTGCTTGAACTGCTTTTCCGGGGCCATGTGGACGGTCACGCGCTCGAAGTGGCGCGCGATCATGCTGGCGAACTCGGCATCCATCACGTAGTAGGGGATGATCAACACCAGTATGCCGCCGAACTGCAAGGTCGACACCGTTTTCCGGTAGAAGATCTTTTCCAGGCGCTCGCGCTTCGCGTTGTCCCCCGTCCCCGCCTTGTCGGCGACAGTGTCACCATAGGGGGGGTTGAGGAACAGAAGCCCCATGCTGCGGGCGGTGACGAAGACATCGTTTACGTCCGCATGCGCCACGGTATCCAGCATCCCCTTCGCGTGCCAGGCACGCTCCGGGTCGAACTCGATTCCATGCGTGTTGACGGCGGCGCCGCACTCGGTGAGGTGGTTCTTGACTTCAGCCAGGGCGACGCCCTCGCCACAGCACGGGTCAATGATGCGCACCCTGCCGGCGGCTATGTCCAGGGCGGACAGAATCCGCTCCAGGGTCACTTCGTCGGTTGGGAAATAGCCGTTCTTGATGAAATTGCGCGCGAGGCGCGGGAATATCAGAGCCATGTTGCCTCCATGTCAATTAATTGGACTGCTCCCCGAACGGGGTGTACCCGTCCGGGTGTAAATTGGAAATCCTCGCTGTGCAGCTGGGGAGGGTTCGGTTACGCCGTTTTCATGCCGTACTGGCTCACACATCCTGTGATGTGATCGGACATTTCCAGCATGTGCCGATTCGGCTGCAGCCGCTCGTCGAAGCAGGTCGCATAAAGACGATCGCTCAGCGAAAGAGGGAATCCCACATGCTGCGCAGCGACTTCATAGGCCCGTCGTTTCGATTTCGCGATCATGTCGACGCCGCTGTACTGCATATCACGCCAGTACATGCGTGCAAGACCGTGGAACTGGTGATACAGGGACTTCGTACTGCCGTTGATCTCGATGTGGCTCATGGTGTTGCTCCTCGAAATATGGAATTGAAAGGAACGACACCCCCCAGCCGGGAGTGATGCGTCCCGGTTGGGGAAGAACAGATTCAGGCGATGGTCCAGTTGCCTGTGAAAAGCGCATCACAGGCATCCTCGTATCGCCGATAAGCCTCTTTGGAGAGGCGACTGAAATCGCACAGAGATTCATCGAATGCGGCGATACAGAAACCGTTGCAGGCGTGGATAACTTGAAGTTGCAGTACTTCCATGATGGTCTCCGGAAAGAAATGGGGACCACCACGCCCAAGCGGACGTATCCCAGACGGGAAGGCGGACTCCCCGAGCGGGTTTGAAATACGATAATCCCGGCATCAACCCTGTAGGGTCGAAGCGTGCCGGTACGGAGCGAACTCCTCAGGGACTGACCGGCCTCAAAATGGCACCCATATCGCAGGATGGCGGGCTGTACACAGCCAACGTGTTCCTCCATGAGACAGCGGCTATCTCATCGAGGAACCCGTCGGGCTCAGGCTGATTCATTGTGCCGAGAGGCGAATTGATATTTACAACGTTCCCTGCGGGCCATGCCCGGGCGTCGGTATCTGGGAACCGGCACGCCAAATAATGGGGGCGCCATGAGACGCAAATGCCACGACAGTCAGGGTCGTCGTCACCCGTGATTAGAAAGCCCGTCGCAACGGGCTTTCCGCCGGGTTTGCCCGGAGGAAAGCCCGCTGATGCGCGCCTGATGATGTTTCCACCCCGAGCGCGCATTGCGCGCCCGGGTATCGTTGATCAGATCAAGCCCTCGGGAACCATGTCTGGCTTGCAGACCTGAATTCATAGCCGAGAACCTTGAGCCGATCACGCTGCTTGCGGAACTGGCCACGATCGATGGTCGGATCGAGTTTGATTTCCTTTCCGGCGGTAACGAGCGCGTGAAGCTCGGCACCGAATAGAGTCGCGTCAGGATCGTCGATACCATCGGACGCAATTGCGTCATCAGTATCACCAGGGTTTTCTAGTTGTTCATCCGCGGGATTAGAGGTCTGATCAACGGAATGTGCGACTTGCTCCTCATTGACCGGATCAGGCTCGAAGGGAGCGGCGGGAACCGCTTTCTCTTCGGCTTCGTCCAGAAAGACGTCGGAAACATTGACACGAATCTCGGTAACGACCCTTCCGCCCCAAACATAGGTGGATGGAAATATCTGGGTAACAAGAAAGGATCCCTTGTATTCCCCCTCCTCATACTGGTCGAGGATCGCATCCTTGACCTTGAACTTGCCGATGGCGGTCGTCAGATCGCCTACCGCAAATCCACCGTTCTTGCCATTGATATGACGCACCACAAGGGTGCCTTCGAGCCTGATAGACATGCTGTTCTCCAAAAGAAAGCCAACCGAAGGCGCATGTCTCCCAAGGGGAGCAATGAGCCCCCAGGCGAGCGGGTAAAAAAACGAGGGAGGGTGAGCCGCCACTCTGGAAAGAGTGGGCGGCTTGATTGAAACGCGACCTCGGGTGTTCAAGCCGAGGTGAATGGGACGTTACCGAATGGCGGCCCCGGGTTGCTGTAGAGGCAATTTGTGTGGAATTGGCGTCCAGGGAGCTCCCGGAAACCAACCACAACGGCAGTTAAATTACATTAACCCCGAGCCTTGCGGCCGTACCGGTTACAGGGGCTGACCGGTCTCAAAGGGCGCCACTTGCGTGGCGGGGTTTGCGTTTTTGAGCCTGAAACGCACAAAACAGGGAACAAACCGTTTTCCCGGAAAACCCTGAGGCAAGGCGTTCTGGGAACGCCCCTCGCGAGAGGGGCTGGTTCAGTTCAAGGCTGGTGAGCGTGTGTGCCCTTGTGGACACCCCTTTCCTTGCGAGACATGAAGTAGACACCCCACCCAAGCGCAATGATCACGCCAACCAATCCAAGCAACAAATATTCAACCATTATTGATCCTCCAAAAGCAATACTGCCAACCACTCTGCCGCAATGAACCACAGCGTGGATAGGATGGCAATCGAGTATTGCTGATTGACGACAGCAGTATAGCCAAACGCCGCGAACTGAGCGATGGCGACGACTCTTGCGGAATCGGCCAAGTGTTTGGCCTGTTCCTCATTGAGCTTCATGGCTTTCCCTCGCGGTACGGGCGGTATGGCGCAGTTTAACCACGCGCGTGTACTGCCCATCGACGATCCGCACCCGGTCACCCGGAGCAATGGCGCGGCCGTCAGCATCGATGGCTTGCGTCACCGCGATGGTGTTGCCGTTCGTCAGGGTCACGATGAACTCTAGGCCCCTGGCGGTATTGACGGATTTCTCCATATGGTTACCGACGACACCCCCCAGTAGACCGAGAAGAAGAGTGGCTGCGGTATTGCCGCTACCACCGCCGATCTCGCTCCCGAGCAGGCCGCCGACCACCGCGCCGATGCCGGTTCCCGTGGTCTCTGACAATCCGCTGCTTTCGTCAATTTCCACTTCGCGGACATCCTCGACCGTACCCACTAGAACCGACTGAACACGGCGCGTTTCCACGCCATCGTAGGCTACACCGCGGGTATCCATGGCTTGGACGGGGTTGATGTTCAAGACGCAATAAATCACGCAAGCAAACAAGTACATGGGATATTTCATGATGATCTCCTTGGCACGATATTGACGGAGACACCACGCCCCAGAACGGGGGTTGGCGACCCCGTTCGGGAAGAAAAACGACCATCCGGGAAAAACCCGGATGGTCCGCCTTACATGTACACGCAGGTCAAGCAGCTTGTTCGGCGAGCGGGAATTCCTCCCCGTCCACCTTCGCCCATGCAAGGCGCATCAGCGCCCCCTTGAGCACGGCATCGGTCTGCCCCTTCTTGTCACCGCGTTCGTACTGGAAGAGTTCGGCGCGAATATTGCCCGCCTCGAATCCGACCAGCACCTTCTTCTTGGCGAGAAGCGCGTCTTGGAGGGACTGAGCCGCATCCAACGCTTCTGGAGCAGTAGCCAGGACGAAACGGGTGGTTTCGACCTTGCCGCCTTCCACTGGATCACCTCGCAAGGCCGCAATGCTGGCCATCCAGAGGTGCTCGCCTTCGCCGATGGATACCTTCTTGACGCGGTTGAGGTAACCGACGCCAGAAGTGACCAGACCAGCGGGCGGCGCCTTTGCCTCTTCCGTTTTGTACGGTACGGGAGGCAATTCGACAGGCTTGCCATCGGCGGTGGCTGAATACACCTTGAGCATGCGGCCCTTGATGTTCACACCGAATTCGCCTTCGCGCTTGCCAGCCTTGTACTGGAAGTGCTCGGCATAGATGTCCCCGATCTTGGCCTGGACCATGACGCTCTGGCCCGCATCGGCCATGGCTTTCAAGGCGTTGATGCAGGCCTTGGCATGACCGCCGACGACTTTCAGGTCGAAGCGAGTGGTGCCATTGGTGCCAGTGCGGATCGCGGAAAAACGGCAGGCGAGAAAACTGCCCTTGCGCACAGGAACTTCACGGATGTCCTCGACATAGCCGAGGGCGAAGGTGTGCAGATCGAAATACTTGGAAGTGTTGATGTCGGTCATGATGGTCTCCAGAAAAGAAATGAGCGGAGAGACCATCTCCCCTGCGGGATAGGAATCCCCGCGAGGGCTGAAACAACAAAGGAAGGTGGCCCTGTAGGGGGCCGTGAATTACCCGAGCTTGATGAGCGCGGCAAGGATGCCGACACTCAAGATGGGTGGAAGAAACAATTACGGAATCCCGGCCTTGATCCTGTCGGATCGAGGCGTTCCGGTCGGAGCGAACTCCTCAGGGACTGACCGGCCGCAAAGGGCACCCATAACGCCGGGTGGCGGGCTGAACGAAGCCAACGTGAAGCTGATGCCAGTTTATTCGGGGGAATCCAGGTGTCAACCCGAATTTTTTCCCAGATGTAGAAGAACGCCCCTTCTCTGTACCTCCGGCCGCAGCCAGCGCAAGTCATCGAGGTGCGCCACCACTTCGTAGCCGCCCCACACATCTTCACCGTTCTCGCCGGTCTCACGCGTCTCCCGGAAAACCCTGCGCCACTCGCCGGTCACGCCAGCCACGTCGACCACTTCACACAGTCCATGCCCCGCCAGCCACACAAGTGCGCCCACCGGGCATCTCTCCGGAGGCGCCAGCGTGGCGACACGCTCGATATGGCCGTTCCGGGCACGGCCATAAAAGTCAGTCGGCAGCCGGATATCCGCATTCAACCATCGCCGATCCAGGCCTGTAATGCGCGAAAAGGGCTGCTTCATGGGGTCTGGGTCGCGAGGCACTTCCTTGAGCGCGTTGACGTCCACCTCCAGTTCATAGACATGGACCTGTTCGCTGAAAAGGATGTCCTCCGGTCTTTCGTCAGGCCCTAGGTCGGATGTGTCGGGCACGGCGTCGGGGATATGGGTTTCGCACAGCACCGTGCGCATCTCTCCTGAAGACCGGATCACGTTGCAGAGTCCATACTCCGGGTGCATGGCGAGCGAGCCAGGGCGGCATTTCCAGGGGGATGGGAAAGAGAGCAGGGTAGCCATGTGTATCTCCGGGTGATGTGGCATGGATCGGGTTCATGCGCCACGCGTGGCGCCTCGCGTAAGAACCCGCCCCGGAAAGGAGTGTTGATTGGGCGGCCGGCTTGTATTCTGACATATCCACATTTTCTGTGGATATGTCTGTAGACAACCTCCGTTTCCCGCGCCCTGTAACAGTATTACGGGGTGATTACGGTTTAGGCAGTTACTTCACCCAATGGAAGTAGCGACACTCCGGAAATTTGGAGCACCCCAGGAAAGGTTTCTTCTCCTTCGTGCTGCGCAGGACCAACACGCCCTTGTTGCACGTTGGGCAGATCTCGCCAGCCTTACCCTGAGGATATTGCGGCCGTTCTGCGAGTGGAGGGCAGCTTGACCGCCCGGCATCGATCGGCGGCGGCAAACCCGGCTTACCATCATCATCGGGCAGGGTCTGACGGCACTCCGGATAGCCTGAGCAGCCCCAGAACCATCCGTTCTTGCCCTGGCGTCTGCGCAACGGCTTGTGACAGGCAGGGCAGGGGAAGAAAGGCCCGTAGTCGGCCTTCGGCGCCGCCGGCCGGCGAGTGCCGCCTTCCGCTTTCAGCTTGGAAACCAGACCCGCCACCCATTCGGCTTGCAGCGCCAGGAAATCATCCATCCTGGCCCGGCCGGCCGCCACTTCTTCCAGCGCCTGTTCCCACCTGGCTGTGGTGGCTGGGTCGGTCAGCATCGCGGGAAGGATGCCGATCAGATGGCGCCCCTTGTCCGTCGACATCAGCCACTTCTTCTTCTCGGCCCGGATGTACTCACGCGTGAACAGGTTCTTGATGATAGCGGCACGGGTCGCTTCCGTACCGATGCCGGCAGTCTCTTTCAGGACGCTTTTCAGCTTGGGATCGGTGACGTTGCGGCCGATATTCTTCATCGCGGCGATCAGCGTGCCCTCGGTGTATAGCGGCGGCGGCTTGGTCTTCTTCGCCGCCATCTCGGCCTTCAGGCAGGGAACGCTCTCGCCCTGCGCCACGCGGGGCAGAGTCGGCTCCTGCGACTCGGCTTCCGCCTCCGCCGGCTCACCCTCGAACGCCAGCTTCCACCCCGCCTTGGTCGGGGCGCGTCCATGCACCCGGAAAACTTCCCCTTCGCAAACCACCTCGATCTTCTGCTTCAGGAACTCGTGGTCCCCCAGGAACTGAGCCAGGTAATGCTTCACCACCAGGTCATAGAGGCGCTTTTCCCCCTGCTTCATCGCCCCCACATCGACACGGCTGTTGGCCGTCGGAATGATGGCGTGGTGCGCCGTGATCTTCCGGTCATCCCAGGCTCGGGAACGCAGCGAGGTATCCGCCTTGCCGGCGATGCCGGCGATCTGCGGGTAGACGGCCTTGACAGCGGCGAACACCCGCTCCGCCTCTGCGAACTGGCTGCTTGGTAGGTAGGGGCAGTCGGTACGGGGGTAGGTCGTCGCCTTGTGGGTCTCGTAGAGTGCCTGGGCACAAGCCAGGGTATCGGTGGCACTCATCCCCCAGCGCCGCGAGGCCTCCTGCTGGAGCGTGGCCAGATCGAAGGGCAGGGGAGGGGGCTCCTTTGCGGGTACGGTATCGGCAGCCGTTACCTTGCCAGTCTTCCCGATGACCCTGGCCACCACGGCTTCGGCTGCCAACTTTGACGAGCAGCGCCCCTCGCTGTCCGCCAGGGCCTCGGCCGGTACCCAGGCCGTGGCGAATTCACCCTCTCGTGCCTTGAAGGCCGCCGTCACAACGAAATAATCGACCGGACGGAAGTTCTCCCGCTCCCGATCGCGCGCAACCACGAGGGCCAGTGTGGGGGTCTGCACCCGACCGACTGAAACCACGCCAGCTGCCCCCTTGCCCTGGCCATGCATCACCGTGTAAGCCATCGTCAGGTTCATGCCCGCCAGCCAATCGGCCCGCGAGCGGGCCATGCCGGCGTAGTAGAGGGCCTGGGTCTTCTCGCCGGGCAAGATGTTGCCCAGCGCCTTGCGTATGGACGCATCGTCCAGCGCCGACAGCCAGAGCCGGGTGATACGGCCGCGCCAGCCGTGCCTGTCCAATACCTCGCGGCCGATCATCTCACCTTCCCGATCGGCGTCGGTGGCCACCACCACTTCCGATGCCCCCTTCAGCAGCTTGCCGATGATGGCGTACTGCTTGGTGGCGTCGGCCTTGACGGTGGTTTGCCAGGAGCTTGGCAGCACTGGCAGATTCTCCAGAGCCCAGCGGGCCAGCGACTCATCGTAGGCCTCCGGCGGCGCCAGCTCGACCAAGTGCCCGAAGCACCAAGTCACCGCGACGTCGCCTCCCTGGAGGCAGCCGTCGCCCTGGCGATCGGCGCCCAGCACCCGGGCGATGTCGCGGGCCTGGGATGGTTTCTCGCAGAGGAAGAGCCGCATGCTACTTCTCCACATCCTTCATCGACTCGCACACCCTACGGACGCATTCGCTTGCCCGAGGATCTTTAGGTGGAGGACAGGGCACGAATCGGAGCCCTGTGCAAACGGAACCAGACTGGCAATCACGATCTGTCGCGCACGGAACCAATAGATTCGGAATGGGCCGGCTTGGTGGTTTCCATGATGGTGGTTGCGTATCGGGCATGCAGCCACGTCTAAAGCAGGCTCCTCCGTCATCTGGATAGGCGCCACACACAGAAGAACGCATCCTCTGCTTCGGATGGCACGGGTATTTTTCTGTGACGCAGACCCAGCCTTTCTGGCAGTCCTGGTTGACCATACAGTCCCTGTACTCTCTTGCTGCCACTTGCGACGATGCCGAAATTGACAGGAAAACTGACACAAAAATTGCCAAATCGACGACCTTGATCATTGCCGCCCTCCCTCGATGGCGATGCACCGCATGCGATGCCGCTCAGTCCCATACCCTGGCTTGTGGCCGGCGTAACGCACCAGGACACTGGCGCAACGCAGCCCTTCTCCGCAATCCTGGTCGGTCTTGCACTGATCCTGCTTGGCGTCCCAGGCCATGTCCTCGGTGAAAGTCCAAGCCGCGGCGGCAACCATGAACATTGCCGCTACTGTGGTCACAATGAGTCGATGCGGAATCACGCGGCTTCCCTTGCCCTGCGGGCGAATTTCTCCAGCAACCTGGCCACATCGGTTTCGTCCTCTATGTTGGTCTGGCGCAGAGTGGACTTGCTTGGACACTCCACGCACAGAACATAGCGGTGCCCCTTCTCCAAGGCGTTCTTGAATAAGTCGAGAAGTTGATCGATTTGTTCTTTACTCACTTCATTGTCTCCAGAAATCCGAATGGGTCGTCTATGAGGGGAACCCCGTTGTGGTCGATGATTTCCGGCAGCTTTGCCTCTTTCCTGAGCAAGTTGTGGATACCGATCCCTCCTTGGAGCACTAGATCACGCCGAATCCGCTTGCACAGCTCTACCACTTCATAGAGGTTGGTCAAACCCAGGCTGGCCAGTTCCTCGCGGCGCACGCCCTGCCAGCTGACAACCTGGTGGCCGGCGTCGATCAGGTCGATCTGGAAGGCCACAGCCATGTTCCGCTTAAGTTCCTCGGTGCAGAACTGCGCCGTGCGGGAGGGAAATCGGCCTTTCCACATGCAGAGGTCGAGGAACGGGTTGCCGGTCGGGCGAAGGACGGCCAGCGCCCGGCGCTTGGCTTTGTTGGTCCAGCGCACCTTACGCCCCCCTCCGATCTTCTTGGTTTTCTGGACTGGCTCGACGGCCCAAACTCCGTGGCGTAGAACTTTGCGCATGACGATGCGTCCGCTGCCGTCACGCTTGGGAACGGGGGTTACACCATCCGCCTCTACGACCGGCACGGTCTCGTATTCACGGCGTGTCCTTTGATCGTTTGCGATGAACCGGCGCTTGCCGGCGATCCGCTCGGAGAAATCTGCCTTCAGGCGAAGGATGGAGATGTCGAGGGCCTGCTCCAGGTATGCCAGATACTCATGAACCTCGGCATGCTCGTTGCCCGTGTCGCAAAAGATCGGAACCACACATTCAGCAGGACAGCGTTCAAGAGCGAGCAGCAGGGTGGCTGTACTGTCTTTGCCGCCGGAGACGCTGACCACATGGATAGTGCTCATATCCCCCCCCGCACAGCCAACGCCACAGCCACCGGCCGCACCCATATCGGGGTAGATCCCAGGCTGAACGTCTCTCCCGACCACGCCAGCAGCAGCGCGTGACCCATGACGGAGGCGATAGCCTGCGCCGCCGGCGGCGGTACCGCGTTGCCGATGCGCTCCCGCCAGCCGATGTCTGAGAGCCCATCCAGCTCAAGCTGTTCTTCGGGGTCAACGAGGCCCTGTAGCGCGGCTAGTTCCAGCGTCGTGAACGGCCTGTGCCACGTTCCATCCAGGGCGCGGATAACGGCCACCAGATTTTCATTCGCCGCCGGCAGGGTATCGACCCTGGGATCGGCAACCGATCCATAGCCGTTGTCATGTCCCGTCGATGCCGTGACGGCGCCGCTGGCGGCTGCCCACTGCACAACGCCGTAGTGCCCGGCGGTAAGGTAGTGGTCGCCGCGTTCACGTTGTAGGCCGGGCCGAGGATCGGCCACGGCATAGGCCCCCTGAACGGCGCCAGAAATCACCGTACCGGCGGATTGTCCCCAAGGCGTCACCGCGTACTTGCCGAAAATCGGGCCGACGGGTCTCGGGTCGCTTACGCATCCCGCACCGCTGCCTACCTGCTGGCTTCCTGTCACGGTCGAGCTGTTGCCGTCCCACCTCACCACGCGGAACATCTGCTGGTGGCGCGAGTCGCTTTCCGGCATGCGCGGATCAGCAATGGTGTATCCGCCCCCGCCCGGTTTGCTCTGGCCGCTGACGGCGCCGGTGGGCTCCTCCCAGCGCCGGACACCGTATTGGCCATATTCGTGTCCGTCGAAGCGAGGATCAGCGACTGCGAACGCACCATTGCCAGTTGTACTGCCTGCAATGACGGTATTCGCAGCCGCACCAAACGGCGTGACGATGTATTTACCGCCGCCCCCGAAACCAGAACTCGCTCGTGGATCCGCTACAGCGTAGCGCCCGTTGGTCGGCAGCCCACGCGAAGACACGGTGGACGATGGTTCCTCCCAGCCCGTGACACCGAGGTAATCCCGGCGCCGCTCCGGCACGATCAAGTAGTCGCGCAGGATGCCATCCTCCACGGCCAACTCGTTCAGTGATCGCCAATCCGAGCCGGCCCGCACGAACGCCAACCTGACCCACGTTTTCCATTGCAAGCGAGGGACACGATGCATCGGCCCGCCCAGCGGATCGCCTGGAAGTGGCATCCGCCCCAGCACGTCGCCCACGGCGCGTAATGGGCGTTTGTGAGGTTCATACAGAAATGGGCTGATCTTCCCGGTATGCCGGGCAACCAGGAGAAATCGCTTCCTGGATTGAGCTAGTCCGCCCAGCTCGCCGCAATCGTGGGTGGTCTCGGCCACGGCATAGCCGTAGGACCGGAGCACGTCGCCGATCTGGTCGAGCAGATGCCGGCCGCGGCTCTGAATCCGGGGCACGTTTTCCAGGATCACGAACTCCGGCGGATCATCCGCCCAGGCCTCCATCGTCAACCAGATACCACGCAGGGTCAGGCGGTTGAGTGCCTGGTAGCGGTCGGTCCTCGAGCGGGACTCCGACAGCAGCCCCGAGAGCCCCTTGCAAGGCGGACTGGTGAACACGATATGGGGCCGCTCGCCGCCGGCTGCACGTCGAATGTCGTCGAGCGTGGCTTCGCGCCACCCATATGGAGGTTCGTGCCCGTGGAAGTCGGCGTACTGCTGGCGGTCGAACAGGTCCAGAACCGTGCCCGGAACGCCAGCCAGTCGACCGAAATCGACAATGGCGGCTGGGCTTACATCTATGCCTCCCAGGCAACGAAACCTCGCATGAAGGCTACCCACCCTGGCCTTGCCACGGTTGAAGCCTGCCGCACCGCCGCCCAACCCTGAGAACAGATGGAAATGTCTAATTTCTACATCGGGCATTGAATACCCCCCTTCGAATAGTTGCTACAGAAAATCCACCAATGTCTTCTGAGCCAGCACATGCTTACCCAGCCGAATCACCACCCTGGACAATCTGGCTGGCCTGCCGTGCCGGCGAACCCGCCAGCTCGACGCGTCCACTACGAAGCCGTGGAAACAGCCATGAAACGATTTGCTCTGGCGAGCCTCCTCCAACGCCAGGAAAGCGATGGAACGTGCCATCGCAATCTCCAGGTCATCGGGGTAACAGGTTGTCTGCAACACGCTTACGCACCCGTCCGCATCCGCCACAGCATCATGGCGAAGTTGGCGACGTCCACTTCCTGACCTGCCGCCATGGGTACTCCGGCAGCATGAGCCAACATGGCGGTGTATATCGAATCCCGCACCCGGGGATCGTCCCAACCCGTCCTCCCTTCCAGAGCTTTCGCGGCAAGCTTGGACTTCATGGCTGCGGCGAAAGCATCGACCGCGGCTTCGAGCCGCGCGATTTCTTCCTGTAGCGAGGACGGATCAAGTGGCAGACCCTGCCAGTTCTTCTCGATCACAAGGCCTCCCTCAATTCCTTGCACGGACGCAGACCCACCACTCGTTTGGCCGGAACCGAAACCGCGGCGCCGGTTAGAGGATTCCTGGCCAGGCGCGGCTTGCGCACCCTTACCACGAAGCGTCCAACACCCGGCAGTGAGAACCGACCGCTCCTGGCCAATTCCAGCCTTGCCGCTTTGGCAATGCTTCTCAGGAGCACTTCCACATTCCCTCGCGGGAGCGCCTTGTCGGCGTGCATCAACAGCGTGGTGACCAATTCGTTCTTTCTCATGATCGCCACCTCAGTCCTGGTCACGCACATCAGACGGGGAGACATCGCCGGCGCCGGCGGCTTCGTTGCCGCCCTCCTTCGGCCTGCGATCCAGCAACCTCCACTGATCCACCACATACTTGTCGCGGTACTGGGTCACGCCCTCCTTGTCTTCCCACGTCTCGTTGCGGACGGAGCCCTCGACAAGCACCTGAGCCCCCTTGCCGACCAGCTTCGCAAGGTTCTCGGCTGATTTGCCCCAGCACTCCCAGCGCAGCCAGGTCGTGCGCTCGTGGATCACCCCATCCTTGTCCTTCCATCGATCGGTTGTCCCAACCCGCACCGTGGCCACCGCATCACCGGACGGCACATAACGAAGTTCCGGAGACCCGCCGGTAAAACCGATTTGCGTTGTTCTCAGCATATTCCACTCCTAACATTGGCAATAAAGCACCACCACACATGGCGTGCTGGAAAACCCTTTCACCACTACAGCGAAAGGCATGAAACTTGCTTGAAAGTGCTGGCACTCGCTACGCCGCGTCTATCATTTTTTCTACTAATTGACACAGCGAGTGTCATGGCTTGAAATCCGACAACCTCAGCCACTACTCGAGCAGACAAATGGCCGCCTTCGACCTCTACGCGCTTCCCGACCTGTACCCGATCTACAAGCGCTACCTCGCCGAGCATCTCGGTCCACGCTGTCGCGAATGTGGTTACTACGGCCCGCCGGCGACTCTGGATGGCTACTTCCAGACCCACCGCGCGCTCAAGCGTCTGATGCATGAAAACCCGCTCGACCCGCTGACAGACATCTCTGATGAAGCCTATGGCGCCGTCTGCTGGGTCGCGGTTAAAGCCGTCGGCATGATCAGCGAGCAGCCACAGGCAAAAGCAATATTGCCGACCAACCATACGGATGCATCGGTGTTGTCGCTCATTGCCAAGAGCATCTGGCCCTATACCATTTGTACAGAAATCGTCATTCCCAGCCGTCAAGACGATCAAGACAGCACACCCGAACTGCACTAGCCAGGACATATCAGGCACTACGCAAGACATATAACTAACGGCCTGCATGTCTAACACTCGACATAGATGACGAGTCTTCGTCACGTAACTTGGCGCGCGCATCACGTTCCGCCTTGTTAAGCGTTCTGGCCGTGGTATTCACATGCGCATACCAATCACGCCAGGCCAACGGCAGACGAGACAGCTCATGCTGTAGACGCTCATCCTCCCACTTCACGTGACGCCATCCACCAGGTACTAATCGCCACCGAAGGCTGGTCTGGCCAGTCTGCTTGCGACGATGCACCTCCAGAAAACAGGAGCGCCCGGCGACAGCCTTGGTCTCGTTTACCAGACCCAACATGTCGTTGATCACGGCAGCCAGCACCGCACCAGCGCCACCCTTACCCTTAGAGACCTTTGCGTCAGCACCATGTTGACAACCAGCGCCAGTCCTCCCGCCAAGTGTTGACAACCCCGCTGCGCCAGTTGGAACCCCATCCTGGCAGTCACTCAACAGGAGATTCCGCTGCGCCATGATCATTCCAGCAACCCGTTCTCATCCTCTTCCGAGGATTCGTTGCTGGCCGCGACAGGCGACAACGCGGCCTCCTGCAACAGCCGTAACTCCTGATCGGACAGATTCGCGCGCCGACGGCTATGACGCGGCACCATCTTCCCGGTGAACACATCACGGGGAACCTCACCGAAAAGCCCGACCACTGCCGTAACCCGCTTCAGTGATTCCTCGCCAGCGCCCGGCAGGAAGTCCGAACGCGATAACTGGCGCAGTTCCTCGCGCATCAGGTAGCGCTCGTACTTCGGTGGATCCTCGAACATCGATCTGATCTCACGAACCCGCTGGCGCATGGCCACACGGCCCTCGTCGTCAGACATCTTGTCCTTACGGATCAACGTTTTGATCAGACGCACAAAGTAGTCGTAATGCACGATCAACTCGGCGACCGAATAGCCGTATGGACTGCGGAAGCCAAGATCGACGGCCTTCGGCTCACGCGAACGCAGAATCGAATAGCTCAACCCCCTCTGGCGCAACTCCTTCAGCACCTTCTCGCATTCTTTGATCGCTGTTTCCAGCTTCTCCTTGGCGGAATCCATGCGATCCATGAACGCGATCAGTACCCAGTCCGCATAGGGATTGTCATTTCCGGACAACACCCAGGCCGAACGCAACGCAGAAGCTACCCGTCGGCCGCCGACGATTGGACTGTGATTACCCTCGGTATCGCGGGAACGCCCCATGAACAGTCGATAGGCCTCCCGTGTATGCAGTGTCATCGAATCCTGGTCTTCATCCTCCAGAGCGCCGATGTAGCGCATGTCAGCGGCCTCCTGATTGCTGACCAGCCTGTCTGCGCCCATGCGCAGCCTGTATTCGGACCTGGAGCGCTGCAAGCGCTCTTTCCTGGACTCCAGCTCCATGACTCGCGTCCAGCGCGGGTCCGTCGTATCCGGGTTCTCAGCCTCCAGCAAATCTTGAAGTGCAACCTCCTCGGCCGCGATGTCGTAACCATCCTGGAAAGGGGAATTCGGGCTGGTCGGGAATGTGGGTTTAAGCGTGGTGGGCATGATCAACTAGGTGTGGTTTGGAAAGGGGTGGGAGGCACACCCTGGCGGTAAGATGAAGAAGCGGGGTAGCAACCGCATTCCAACCAACCGATAGGAGTCCTCCCATGGAAAGAAATCTCATTGAAATCCCGTGTAAGAGCGGTGAAGCATTCATCAACCTGAGTCTGGTTCACCGTATCGAACTGGAAGAAGTAGGCGATCACTACGCCGTTCGTTTCTCTGGTGTGAATGGCTCTAGCGACTTTCACGCTTTCTTCCTCAAAAAGACGTCTTCAACCTTGCTCACGATCCGGACCTGGATCGAAAAACATCGGTTGGAAATTCGGCGAGTTAATAGTGACGGTCTGATTACCCCTCCCCCCGTAAACGAGAGTTGAGGGAACTGTGGACTCAAACCCGCTGGATGCATGAGTGATGACGTCAAGCAGTTCATTCATGCTGTCAACCGCCAGGTGTGGGTCCACTTCGCCATTACTCACCAGGTCACCAGTCGCCTGGCGGATTGATGCTTGTGCCACTTTGGTCAGGTACTGCTGAATCGCGTTCATTGCTTATCTCCTGTAATCAGAGCTGGAAATGGGTCGGACACCTCCCGGCGCCAGCCGACCAGCGGTTTGGGTGTCCCCGGCGGGGACACCTCCCGGCGCCAGCCGACCAGCGGTTTGGGTGAACTGCGCCAGTTGCATCATGGTTGCGTCCTCATGAAGCCGAGTTGCGCAATCTGCTGCATTGCGGCTTGAACGGTTTCTCGCGATGTCTTTCCGGCCGATTCTGGCGCTGATTGCTGCTGTCGCATCGCCTCGATTTCCTGCCGGCGCTGCCTTGCAGCGGCAACCTCAAAGCACAGGCATGGCGTGAAGGGCTCTCTGTCGAGCCCTTTGGCACGCTTCACCAGCGTATTGAGTACGCCGAGGCGGCTATAAATGGGCTTGATGCCGCGCGCTGCCAAAGAAAGCAGCCCTGCCCACTCATCCGACACCTGCTGTCGCAGTTCCCCCTCCAGCGGCATTAGCCAGCTACGGGCGGCAGTGGCTTCGCCGGGCAGCAGTTTCTCGGGCAGGATGATCTCCAGATCACTACCACTACACACGACCGAAGCGGGGGAGGGCGTCTGCGCTTGCGGCACGGGCTTTTGTAGTGGTTCTTTTTTGTAGTTTTCCTTCTTTATAGTGAGTTGCCCTTTTCGCATGGCTTGATCTGCGCTTTGGGCAACTCCAGATTCGCGATTATGGCCACCCTTGATCTGCGCTTTGGGCAACTCCAGATTTGCGCTTTGGGCAACTCTTGTTTGCGGAATCCTGCAATCTTGATTGCAGAATCCTGCAAACATGTTTGCAGGATTCTGCAAACTGTGGATTTCATTAGATATTCTTGTACATTCGATCCCGACCCGATCCAGGCTGAGGCGTGTCAACAGCTTTGGTTGAACGCGTTTCTCGAATGCCTCATCGATCAACCCGGACAAGCGTAGGCGTTCCCTGGCCAGTCTCTGTTGCTTGGTTGTGATGCCTAACAGCTCGCGGGTATGGGCTATTGGGAGGTGTAGCCACTCACCGTCTCCACCATCGGATAGATCGCGACGTGTGGCGCGGAAAAAGTAGGAAAGAATCAGGCCGCCGACCACACCGTCGGCCACTTTGATCAAAATGCGATGACATGGGATCGGCTGTCCAAGGAGGTGAAGCATAGTGGCGCGATCCCATTTCCAGCTGACGTATTGACGGCCGGAGGATTCGGCTATGCTTTGCCCAAGTCGATCCAGGTCCAGCCTATACCATATCTTGGCAGGCACACCGATGCGTTTCTCTTCCAGGACACCCATTTCCTTGAGGATGAGTCGTGCCGACATCTGCTCTCGGCCGCTGAGTCCAGCACCCTCATGCCAGTCTGCCGAACGTAACCAAAACCAGCCATCTCTCTCGGGCTGTGAAAGATGCACGTAGCGTGACCAGGAGATGGCGTGTGACAGGAAGATGGCGGCCTTCACGTTACCTGTGACGGCTGCCAGGAGGGGGTGATACGAGACGTAGCTCTGGCCCAGGGCTATGGAAATAGCCCCAACCTGCCCGGCAATGGCTTGCTGGTTCGATCGGTTTGGCGGGCTTCGCATTGTCATGTCAGTGCCGTGCAGTCAACAAGGGGCCAGTTGTAGCCTGTATAACGGCGATGAACTTGGACATGATCGAGGGGCATCCTCAGGATCGCACCCCGCTCCCACCCGAAACTTGTCATAGAGGCTGATAATCCGGTGGGAAGGCGCGGCCTGGACGCGCACGTTTTTTGCCCTTCACGCCCGCCTCTGGCACCGGTGCTTGCTCGCGCGCGTCAAGATGTCCATAGGATTCGCTCGCCAGCTCGTCGACCAAGGCATAGACGCGATCCTCATCGACCCGATACTCCAGCCGCGCTGGCATCCCTTTTCGCCGCTCCTTGAGGAGCCCGAGTTCCAACAGACGGGCTCTTGCCGTCTCTTGTTCGGACCTGGACAGGCCGGCTTCCTCTTGCCACTCCTTGATGGTTTTGGCGAACCATCCATCGTTCTGTTTCTGGAGTGCCTGGCTGAGTTGCAGGGCATAGGAAATCATCACGGCGGCGGTAATGCTGCCGGTCGCCATTACTGCCCATCGCTGAGCGACGATGGGCTCGTCGAAGACCACCATCATGTGGGAACGGCGCATGCCCTGTGCTGGGCTGAGATTGGTTTTCAAGGCGCGTGTATTCATGGCGTTACCTCACACATTGAATTCGTTGATCACGGCGTATAGGGACGCCAGGGTGAATTGCGGCCAGTTCTGGTGCAGAGCAATCCAGCGCTGGCGAAGCGGCAAGGACTGATTGGTGGCCCACCATTGGTGAATGGCGTCGCGTGTGGCCGCGTCTGGCATACTTGGGCGGCCTGAGCGCTTCTCGGTCGTCAGTGTGGCCAGGTGGGCTTCCGCTTCAGCGAGCGTGATCCGGAATATCTCTGACAGGAGAATCGCCGTGGCGCCGGCCTTGGCGAGATAGGCCAGATCCTGCGATTCGTTCAAACGGCGGGATCTCGCCGCCATTGCGGACTCGAACCGAGGCACGTTGATCACCAGTGCCATCATCCCGAAGGCGTTGGTCGCCAGACTGTTCAGGTCGCTCACAGTCATTTGACGCAGCGCTGAAATGGTTTCCGATGAGAAACCTGCGGCGATGAGTTGCTCGATCTCGCCGGATTCCGCGAGTTCGATCACGTAGCAAAGGATTTTGAAACCTAGCTCTTGCGAGTCGATACCGATTTGACTCATGCCTGCACCCGCTGGGTAAATTGATGGAAAAGAATGGATACCGGGCCGACACAGGCAGGATCCGTCATGAGCGCGACGAACCAGCCGATTCCGAGGGACGGCCCCCAGCCAATGTCGCTCGCGCCCGCCGAGACGCTGTTCCCGGTGACATCCGTCAGCAGCTGGTCCTGCATGAGCATGGGCAGCGCATCCGCACTCAGTCCTCCCTCGCACAAACGCATTCGACGCCACAACGATGTGGCGGGCAGCGTCCTGCAGGTGGTTGCATCCCACTGTCCGGATAGGGCAGCCAAGAGCTGCCAGGCCACGATGCGATGTGATGAGCGCGGGCATTCGACCCCGATGTCAATCGGCATCTCCGGTATTTCCATGTAGAAGCCAGAGGGCATTGCGGCATGCTCTCGCAGGCAGTCGCCCACGTAGGCGGCCTCGGCTAGCGCCTGTACCGCCTCCAGGGGCGTGGATGGCATCGGGAGCGTCGTGGTCGCAGCGTGAGACGCTGCCGAGAGCTCGGACACCACCGGTGCGTGGAGGGGTACTGGTTGCTCATTGAACTGGACTTCGGCATTCCCTGACTCGGTCGAGGAGGGCGTGGTCACCGAGCCCTCGGTTGAAGCGGGGGAGGGCGCCTCCGTTTTCGCCGGCTTCCTGGCCTGTGTAGGCAGGATGGCGGCGGCTTGGCGTAAATCATCCACACTGGCGTCCGGGAACCGGCCGAGAGTGTCCAGCCAGCGCCGTATTTCGGATGGTGTGGCACCGAGCCTGGCCGCGAGCGCGGCTTCCAGAGCGGGCAGGAGGGCGTCCGCGCGGATGCCTTCGCTTTTCTCCTCTGATTCTTCCAGTTGCGCGCGCAGGGCTTCCAGCACGGAGTCCAGCACGGCCTGGAAGCCCGCATCGTCGAGGCCGAATTTCTCGGCGAGGCGGGCCTGCAGGTTGATGGCGGGTTGGAGCTGCTTGACTTGCTCCCCGCTCAGAAAAGGGCCTACCGTATGCAGCCGTTCCACGGCGAACTGAAAACGAGAAATCTGTGACTTGCCAACCCCCACCCCGCGCTTTGCCAGCTCGTCTTCTAGCCTTCGGATAGACACCGTGCCGCCGACCTCCCGCTCGATCTCCGCGCGCATGTCGACCAGATAGGCGCATGCCTTGTCCCAGAAGGTCATGTCGGCGCGGTTGTTGTTCTCGATCAGGTGCTGAGCCAGGGTATCGGCCTCGGACACCCAGACCTTGTAGGTCACAATCAGGCGCTCCCATCGGGAGTCACCGGCCTGAAACAGCTCCTGGATGGCCGTCAGGCGGGTATTCCCACCCCGGTAAGGCATGTACCAGTCCTGGCCAGGGCGTTGTGTGACCCACAGTTCCAGACTCTCGCGACCCGTGGCCGCCAGCGAGGCCTTGATCTCGTCGAATGCCTCATTGCTGGATTTGCGCGGGTTGCGGTCGTAGCAGCGGATTTTGCTGAGTGGGATCTCGTGCCTCGTGCCGTCCAGCATCGAATTCGGGGCGATGCCGGCGGCGGCATTGGGTGGATTCTGGATGTTCAGGGAATCACGCATCCGCGCCCGGACTTCTTCCGGCCGCAGCTTCTTTGCTTCCGGCCGCAGCTTCTTTGCCAGACGTGATAGATCGGCGTCCGCGGCGAAAGGAATGGCGGGCTTGCTGCGCCCCTTTGTCTCTGCCATCACATAGCCTCCTCGCCGATGTTGCCAGCCAGGATGCCTTCGAGGTTGGGCATCAACTCCCAAACCAGTCGGTGCATGACCTCATAGGCACAAGGCGTGGCGCCAGTGGTTGTCGGGTCATGCCAATGCACCGGCTGCAGGTTGGTCGCCGCGCGGGTATAGGCCACGGCGCTTGGAATCACCGTGTTCAGAACGGTGACCCTGCCAGCCATCGGGATATGGCCTTCTCGACGAATCTGCTGGGCGATTCCTGTCGCATCGCCCGTTCGGGTCTGCCGATAGATGAGTGCCTTGACCGGACCCAGGATCGGCATGTGTGGCATCGGCGCGCCACGGTAGGAGAGTCGATTGATCATCTCCATCGTCCCGCTGAGGAACTCACGGGCCGACAATGCCTCTGGCACGATCGGCGATAGCAGGATGTCGGCCGCCAGCGCTGCCGCGTCCTGGAGTGGACCCACCGCGCCTTGCGTGTCGATCAAGACCACATCGTATTGTTCTTCCAGTTCCGCTGAGTGCAGCGGCCCGTAGAGTCGCGTCTCCCGGAAAGTCTGGTTGATGAGCCAGGTTTGTATCTGGCCCTCGGGGGTGTCCGACAGTACGATGTCAAGCGCACCATTTACAGGCAGGTCGACGACCGATATGGAATCGGCAGTGATCATTCCTGAGGTGATGACGTGGGTCAGGCCTTTGGGTGCCTGATGCTTGATCGGATAGAACTTGCTCAGCGCCGGCTGGACGTCGGCGTCGATCATGAGGACGCGAAGCCCCAGATCGGCGAGCAAGGCGCCGAGATTGGCGGTCAACGTCGTTTTCCCGACGCCACCCTTCGTACTGACTACTGCGAACCTGATCACTTCACTTCTCCCAGTGGTTGAGGGCACTGGAACCGGCGCGTCATCTGCGAGCGACCCCATGTCAGGCCAGCAAACCCAGAATGAAGATTATGTAAAACGTCGGGTCTGTTCAAAGTCTTCCTGGCCGGCTGGTAATATCAACCCCCACTTTCGTCTTGTAATTTCAGGGCCAGGCATCATCTAGCCTGCCATCCATCGTTTTTACATCCGCTTGTTTCAGCGATATCACCAATGGAGTCATTCATGTCCGCCAAACACTGCCGCCTGCTCATCCTCGGTTCCGGTCCCGCCGGATACACCGCCGCCGTCTACGCCGCCCGCGCCAATCTGCAACCCGTCGTGATTACCGGCCTGAGCCAGGGTGGACAACTGATGACCACCACCGAGGTGGATAACTGGCCCGCGGACGCCAATGGTGTGCAGGGACCTGAATTGATGCAGCGTTTCCAGGCCCATGCCGAGCGCTTCAATACCGAAATCATCTTCGACCACATCCACACGGTCGACCTGAAGAACCGCCCCTTCACCCTGACCGGTGACGCCGGCAGCTATACCTGTGATGCCCTGATCATCGCCACCGGTGCTTCCGCCATGTATCTTGGCCTGGAGTCCGAGCAGGCCTTCATGGGCCGCGGCGTGTCAGGCTGTGCCACCTGTGACGGATTTTTCTACAAGGGCCAGGAAGTCGCGGTGATCGGCGGCGGCAATACCGCAGTCGAGGAAGCCATCTATCTTTCCAACATCTGTTCCAAAGTCACCCTGGTGCACCGCCGCGATACCTTCAAGGCGGAAAAAATCATGGTCGATCACCTCATGGAGCGCGTTAAGGAAGGCAAGATCGTCCTTGAATTGAATCATGTTCTTGATGAGGTTCTGGGCGACAAGAGTGGCGTCACCGGCATGCGTCTGAAAAGCTCCGCCGATGCCAGCACCAAGGAAATCAGCCTCACCGGCATCTTCATCGCCATCGGCCACAAGCCCAATACCGACCTCTTTGCCGGTCAACTGGAACTGGACCATGGCTACGTGGTCACCCAGGGCGGCCGTCTCGGCAATGCCACCCAGACCAGCATCGAAGGCGTGTTCGCCGCCGGCGACGTACAGGACATGATCTACAAGCAGGCGGTCACGAGCGCCGCCAGCGGTTGCCAGGCGGCACTGGATGCCGAGCGCTATCTTGACAAGAAGGCTTGAGTTAGCCCTGTAACGCCATGAATAAAGGCGGGAAATCGCACACTCCCGCCTTGCCGCCCGAGGAGGAGGGGGCGTTTCGCGAGGCGCTGGAGGATGTCGTTCCCCTCACCCCGCACGGCCGCTTCCTCCCCTCCCCCGTCCGCCTGCCGCCGGTTCCGCTTAGCCTGTTTCGCGATGAGCGCGAGGTCATTCATGAATCGCTGCATGATCCGGTTCGTTGGGACATGGACACGGAAACCGGGGAGGAAGCGTCTTATGTCCGGCCTGGCATCAATCGCCAGACCTTGCGTCGTCTGCGCCACGGCGGCTGGGTGGCGCAGGCCGAACTCGACCTGCATGGCCTGACCCGGCCGGAAGCCAAACGGGAACTCGCGGACTTCCTCTATGAGTGCAAACGCCGCGGCGCCCGCTGCGTGCGCATCATCCACGGCAAGGGCCTGGGTTCGAAGAACCGCGAACCGGTGCTGAAACTGCATGTACGCCACTGGCTGATGCAACGTGACGAGGTGCTCGCATTCGTCCAGGCACGGCCGGCGGATGGCGGCGGCGGCGCGGTGATGGTGCTGCTGAAGTCGCCGCACGCCTAGGTTGCGACGCCTGCCCTAAGCGGGAAACACCCCGGTCGAGAGATAGCGGTCGCCGCGGTCGCAGACGATGGAGACGATGACCGCGTTTTCCACTTCCCGGGAGAGTTGCAGGGCGGCGTAGAGGGCGCCGCCGGAGGAGATGCCGGCGAAGATGCCCTCCTCGCTCGCCAGCCGTCGCGTGGTGTCCTCGGCGGCGTTCTGGCCGACGTAGATCATCCGATCCACCATGGCGTAGTCACAGATGGAGGGCACATATTCGGCCGGCCATTTGCGAATGCCGGGAATCTGCGCGCCCTCCTCCGGTTGCACACCGACAATCTGGATGGCCGGATTCTGTTCCTTGAGGTAGCGCGAGCAGCCCATGATGGTGCCGGTGGTGCCCATGCTGGACACGAAATGGGTGACGCGCCCCTCCGTGTCGCGCCAGATTTCCGGTCCGGTGCCTTCGTAGTGCGCGATGGGATTATCGGGGTTGGAAAACTGGTCGAGGATTTTGCCGCGGCCTTCCCGCTGCATCTGTTCGGCGAGGTCGCGCGCCCCTTCCATGCCGGCTGCCTTGCTCACCAGGACCAGGTCAGCACCATAGGCGCGCATGCTCTGGCGGCGTTCGATGGAGAGGTGCTCCGGCATGATCAGGATCATGCGATAGCCCTTGATGGCAGCCGCCATCGCCAGGGCGATGCCGGTATTGCCGCTGGTGGCTTCGATCAGGGTGTCGCCGGGTTTGATCTCGCCGCGCACCTCGGCGCGTTTGATCATCGACAGGGCTGGCCGGTCCTTCACCGAACCCGCCGGGTTGTTGCCTTCCAGTTTCACCAGCACGATGTTGGAGGTGCTGCCGGGTAGTTTTTTCAGGCGCACCAGGGGGGTGTTGCCGACGAAATCCTCGATGGTTTTAAACATTTCAGTCTTTCCCGAACAGATCCCGGCTATAGACCTTGTCCGTCACATCGCGCAGGTCGTCGGTGATGCGGTTGGCGACGATGACATCGGACTGGCGCTTGAATTCGGCCAGGTCGTTGACCACGCGTGAATGGAAGAAGTCCGGTTCGGTCAGCACCGGTTCATAGACGATGACCTCGATGCCCTTGGCCTTGATCCGCTTCATGATGCCCTGGATGCTCGACGCCCGGAAATTGTCCGAACCGCTCTTCATGATCAGCCGGTGGACGCCGACGATCCGGGGTTTGCGCTTCAGGATGCTGTCGGCGACGAAGTCCTTGCGGGTGGTGTTGGAGTCGACGATGGCGCGCATCAGGTTCTGTGGCACGTCCTGGTAGTTGGCGAGCAGCTGTTTGGTGTCCTTGGGCAGGCAGTAGCCGCCGTAGCCAAAGGAGGGATTGTTGTAGTGGTCGCCAATGCGCGGATCGAGGCAGACCCCCTGGATGATGTGCTTGGTATCGAGGCCGTGGGTGGCGGCGTAGGTATCGAGTTCATTGAAGTACGCCACCCGCATCGCCAGGTAGGTGTTGGCGAACAACTTGATCGCCTCGGCCTCGGTGGAGTCGGTGAACAGCACCGGGATGTCCTGCTTGATGGCGCCCTGCTTCAACAGCTTGGCGAAGGTTTCTGCGCGCGCCGAACACTCGCCGATGATGATGCGGGAGGGATGCAGGTTGTCGTACAGCGCCCGGCCCTCGCGCAGGAATTCGGGGGAGAAGATCAGGTTTTCACAATTGAACTGGGACTTGAGCTTGGCGGTGTAGCCCACCGGGACGGTGGACTTGAGGATCATCACCGCCTTCGGGTTGATCGCCTTGACGTCGCGGATCACCGCCTCGACCGTGCTGGTATTGAAATAGTTGGTCTCGGGGTCGTAGTCGGTGGGGGTGGCGATGACCACATACTCGGCGCCTTCGTAGGCTTCGCGCTTGTCCAGGGTGGCGCGGAAGTTGAGGGGCTTGTGAGTCAGGTAGTCCTCGATCTCGACGTCGACGATCGGCGACTCCTTGCGATTCAGCATCGCGACCTTCTCGGGGACGATGTCCAGTGCGACCACTTCGTTGTGTTGCGCGAGCAGCACGGCGTTGGAGAGGCCGACGTAACCGGTACCGGCAATGGCGATTTTCATGAAGTCATTCCCTGTTGGTGGAGTCGATTTCCCGCGCGATGGCCTCAAGCGCGGCGAGGGGGTCGGCGGCCTGGGTGATAGGGCGGCCGATCACCAGGTAATCCGATCCGGCCTGGATGGCTTGCGTCGGCGTCAGGATACGGGTCTGGTCGCCCACCTCGCTGCCGGCCGGGCGGATGCCCGGCGTCACCAGCAGGAACTCACGGCCGAGGCTGGCGCGCAGCAGCGGCGCCTCCTGTGCGGAACACACCACGCCGTCCATGCCGCTGTCGCTCGCCAGCGCCGCCAGCAGCATCACCTGCTGGCGGGCGGAAGCCTCGACCCCGATGGCGCGCAGTTCTTCCTCGCCCATGCTGGTGAGCACGGTCACCGCGATCAGCCTGGGGCGTTCGCGCATGCCCTCCAGCGCCTCGCGGGCGGCACGCATCATGCGTGGCCCCCCCGTGGCATGCACATTCATCATCCAGACGCCCATGCGCGCCGCCGCCTTGCAGGCCTGCGCCACGGTATTGGGGATATCGTGGAATTTAAGGTCGAGAAAGACCGCGAAGCCGCGCGCGGTCAGCTCTTCAATGAATGCCGGGCCGGCGGCCACGAACAGTTCCTTGCCCACCTTCAGGCGGCAAGTGTCGGGTCGCACCCTGTTGACGAACGCGCGCGCCTGGTCGGCGTCGGGATAGTCGAGCGCAACGATGATTCTGGGGTCACTCATGTTCCAACCTTTCCGGAGAAATACTTTCCCAGCGCGCGCAGGCCGGGCATTGCCAGAAGAACTGGCGTGCCTTGAAGCCGCACTCGCCACAACGATAGAAAGCGATCTGGCTGACCTGACGATGTACCAGATCCTGGGCCAGGCGGCTCTCCACCCGCTCGACCTCGGTCGCGGTCTGCAGGGCGTTGCTGGCTTGCAGGTAGTCGTCAAGGGCGCGCAGGCTGGGGTTGCGTTTCAATTCCGCCGCCGCCAGTTCGCGCGCGGCCTCCCAGCCCTGGCGTTCGGCCACGGTCTGGAACAGCAGGTGGAGCAGGTCCGGGCTGGCGCGCTGATCGAGGTAGCCCTGCAACAGGCGTACCGCCTGCTCGTGGCGGCCAAGTCGGCCGTATGCCTGCACCAGGCGTTCGGCGGCGATCGGCAGGAAGGCGGGATTGATCGCCTCGATTCGCCGCCAGGCGGCGATGGCGGCTTCGTCCTGGCCCGCCTGGGCTTCCAGATCGCCCCGCAGCAGACAGGCGCGCGCCGAGCGGCGATTTTCCTTGAAAGCCTGCTCCAGTTGCGCACGCGCGTCGTCATGGTCCCCGCGCAGCATGGCGGTGGCGGCGAGTTCGCAGTAGTAGTGGGCGGTGTTGGCGTTCTGTGACAGGCAGCCCAGTTTTTCCAGACGTCGCGCGGTGGTGATGGCCTGCTGCCAGTCCTTGGTCAGCACCTGGATTTCCAACAGGTTGCGCAAGGCCTCGCGCGCGTGGATGCCGGTTTCCAGGCGACGGAAGACCTCTTCGGCGCGATCCAGCAGGCCGGCTTTCAGGAAATCTTCGCCGAGGCCGTAGAGGGCCTTCATGCGTTGATCCTGTGGCAGGTCGGCGCGATCCACCAGGCTCTGGTGGATGCGGATGGCGCGATCCAGTTCGCCACGGCGGCGGAACAGGGCGCCGAGGGCGAAATGCAGTTCCAGGGTATCCGGGTCGAGCCGGGTGACTTCCAGAAAGGCCTCGATGGCCTGATCCGGTTGCTCGTTCAACAGGTAGTTGAGGCCCTTGAAGTAGGAGCGCGGCACCGCGCGCGACTCTTGCATGACATGGCGGATATCCACCCGCGCAGCCAGCCAGCCGAAGGCAAAAAACAGGGGGATGACCAGCAGATGCCAGGCTTCAAGTTCCAACGGCTACTCCGGTTTGGCCAGGGAGGAGGAATGCGAAGAGGTGAGACGACGCAGTTGCCGCAATTCGCGGTGATTGCGCAGCAGGCGCCAGGTACAGGCCAGCAGCCCGACCAGCAGTCCGACCGCGAAGGACGCGAGAATCACCAGGGCCAGCGGGGACTGCCATTCGTAGCCGAGAAAATAATGCAGCGTCACCACTTCGCTGTTCTTGACGGCGAAGCCGAGCAACAACAGGAACAGAACGACCTTGAGAAACAGTGCCAGGTAGCGCATGGCCTCTACGGTAGGCGGGAAATGCCTGGATTGTAGCGGCTGGGACCAAAAAAAAGCGCCGCGAGACGCGGCGCCTTGATTCGGAATGGCCGAAAACTAATCCTTGAAGTCCACCCGGTCGCGCAATTCCTTGCCCGCCTTGAAGTGCGGCACGTACTTGCCCGCGACCTGGACCTTGTCACCGGTCTTGGGGTTGCGCCCCAACCGGGGCGGACGGAAATTGAGGCTGAAGCTGCCAAAACCTCGGATCTCGATCCGCTCACCGTCGACCAGGCTGTTGACCATGGCGTCGATGATGGTTTTGACGGCAAGCTCGGCATCCGCCGCCACCAAATGGGGATGGCGCTCCGCCAGCCGGGCGATCAGCTCCGACTTGGTCATTGCGCCTATTTCTGTCATTCGCCGACCTTGTTATCGAGCTTGGCTTTCAGCAGCGCGCCGAGGTTGGTGGTGCCGCTGGAATGCTCGGAAGCCAGCTTGCGCAGGGCTTCGGATTGTTCGGCAGCGTCCTTGGCCTTGATCGACAGATTGATCTGGCGGTTCTTGCGGTCGATGTTGATGATCACGGCCTCGACCGTCTCATCATCCTTGAGGTGGGTGCGGATGTCCTCGACACGGTCGCGGGCCACTTCGGAAGCGCGCAGGTAACCTTCCACCTCGCCATCCAGCTGGATCACGGCGCCCTTGGCATCCATGCTCTTCACCGTACCGGTGACGATGCTGCCCTTGTCATGGACCGCCACGTAGGCGTTGAAGGGGTCGTTCTCCATCTGCTTGATGCCCAGGGAGATGCGCTCCTTCTCGACGTCGATGGCCAGCACGGAAGCTTCCACTTCCTCACCCTTGCGATAGTTGCGCAGGGCTTCTTCGCCCGCCATGTTCCAGGACAGGTCGGACAGGTGGACCAGGCCGTCGATGCCACCGGGCAGGCCGATGAAGATACCGAAATCGGTGATGGACTTGATCTGGCCGCTGACTTTGTCGCCTTTCTTGAAGGTGGCGGCGAAATCGTCCCAGGGGTTGGCCTTGCACTGCTTCATGCCCAGGGAGATACGACGACGGTCCTCGTCGATTTCCAGGACCATGACTTCCACTTCGTCGCCCAGGGCCACGACCTTGGAGGGGTTGACGTTCTTGTTGGTCCAGTCCATTTCGGAGACGTGGACCAGGCCCTCGATGCCCGGCTCGATTTCCACGAAGCAGCCGTAGTCGGTGAGGTTGGCGACCTTGCCGAACATGCGGGTGCCGGTGGGGTAGCGGCGGGAGAGGCCGACCCACGGATCTTCGCCGAGCTGTTTCAGGCCCAGGGAGACGCGGTTCTTGTCCTGGTCGAACTTGAGCACCATGGCGGTGACTTCGTCGCCGACGTTGACCACTTCGGACGGGTGCTTGACCCGGCGCCAGGCGAGGTCGGTGATGTGCAGCAGGCCGTCGATGCCGCCGAGGTCGACGAAGGCGCCGTATTCGGTGATGTTCTTGACGATGCCCTTGACCGTCGCGCCTTCCTTCAGGTTGGCCAGGAGGGACTCGCGCTCGGCGCCCATGCTGGCTTCGAGCACGGCCTTGCGCGACACCACGACGTTGTTGCGCTTGCGGTCGAGCTTGATGACCTTGAATTCGGATTCCTTGTTCTCGTAGGGCGTGGTGTCCTTGATCGGACGCACATCGACCAGGGAACCGGGCAGGAAGGCGCGGATGCCGTTGCACATGACGGTAAGGCCACCCTTGACCTTGCCGTTGATCAGGCCCTTGACGATGCGGCCCTCTTCCATCGCCGCTTCCAGGTCCAGCCAGGCGGCCAGACGGCGGGCGCGATCGCGCGACAGCTTGGTGGAGCCGAAGCCATCTTCGATGGACTCGATGGCAACCTGGACGAAATCGCCCACCTGGACTTCCATTTCACCGCGGTCGGTCTTGAATTCCTCGGCGGGAATCAGGCTCTCGGACTTGAGGCCGGCGTTGACGGTGACGAAGTTGTCGTCGATGGCGACGACTTCGGCGGTGATGATTTCGCCATGGCGCATTTCCTGTTTGGAAATGCTCTCTTCGAACATGGCGGCAAAGGATTCCATGGATTCCATGGCGGGTTGGGTGGCAGTGGACATGAAGAAACTCGAGTAATACCGTGTTGCCACGGCGGGTTGACTGAAAAAACCGGAAGGCCAGGCCTGCCGGGATGAATTACGGTGCTGTCGAGGCTTCCCGGTACCACTGCAGCACCCGCGCCATCGCTTCCTGGATGGTCAGGCCCGTGGTATCGAGCAACTCGGCATCCGCCGACTGCTGCAATGGCGCCGCGGAGCGGGCGGCATCGCGCGCGTCCCGTTCCCTCAGGTCTTGCAACAGGGCGGCGAGACTAGCATCGAAGCCTTTTTCAATCAACTGCTTATAGCGTCTTTGCGCGCGTTCTTCCGGCGTGGCGGTGAGGAAAACCTTGACCGTCGCATCGGGAAAAACCACTGAGCCCATGTCGCGGCCATCGGTCACCAGGCCAGGGGTCTGGCGAAAGTCGCGCTGGCGTTCCAGCAGCGCCGCGCGCAAGGCCGGCAACGCCGCGATACGCGATGCCGCGCGGCCCGCCTCCTCGGTGCGGACCACATCGCCGACGGCGGCGCCGTTCAGGTAGACCTCGACACCATCAAAACGCAGTTCGATCTGATGCGCCAGGTCGACCAGTCCCGGTTCGTCTTCCAGTGCCACGCCGGCCAGTTGCGCGGCGTAAGCGGTGACGCGATAGATCGCGCCGCTGTCGAGGTAATGAAAACCCAGTTCGCGCGCCACCAGGGCGGCCACCGTGCCCTTGCCGGAAGCGGAGGGGCCGTCGATGGCGATGACGGGGATGATGTTGCTTGATTCGCTATGGCTAACTGACATCTCTAGACTTCTCTTCTTGGTTCTTTACAGGTGTTACACATGCCGTGTAAGTTCGCCCTGAAGCTGTGAGCGAAACTCGGCCCCGCGCCGTGTGAACCTTCGGGGTTCCTATACTCACGGCTTTTTCCTTTTCTGCTCCCCGAAACGGTGCTCCAACGACAACGGATGTTGCGCGTTGAAGAAAGTGCCGCGCGCGGGACCAAAGTGCAGGTCGTGGATTTCACCCACCTGCGCCCAGACTACTTTCAGAAAGCGCGCCTCCTGTTTTGAAACGCCGGACGCCTGGTCCAGCCGAGGTTCATAGAAGCGCTGTACCGCCCACAGGAAATAATCCACCGCTTGCAGACAGGCCTCGCTTTTCGGGGTGGAAACGCGAATCCGCCAGTCATCCCTGGCTCCACGAGCAAAACCATATTTCGCCATGAAATCTCGTTCGGCATGGTCGATGGCGGTACGCAGTGCCTCGTTGCGATCGCTTTGCCCCCGGCGCGCCACGCAGACATCATACGCATCCGCCAGGCGGTGAAATTTTCCGAACAGGGAACGCATCAAGCCGTCGTACAACTCGTTGTGTTGATAGCGATAGCCCGGCTCGGTCTCATTGCGTCGCAAGACATCCTCAAGGATGCGAGCCTTGTCGCAGACCACCGCATGGAAACGCAAGGCGCCCTCTTCCGCCGCCAGCAACTTGAAAACCTCATAGCGCACTTCGGCCAAATCGTCCTTGGCATGAAAAGCGACCGCGGTCTTGCCGCGTGCGGGATCGAACGAGGGCACCCCGCCGAAGTAGGGGCTGCCGACAAGTTGCTGGCGCAAGACCTCAAAGCGCCGCCCCAGACCGGCCGGGTCATCCACCTCCAGCTTGCCGAGGATGAAGTAACGCGAGCAGCCTTCCGTTCCAACAATGGCGCGGCGGCGGTTGGCGAACAAGGTGGGGTCCCCCGCCTCGTCGACATAGATATGCAGCGTCTCGTGGGTCACACGGACACCTGCGCACCACTCTGAAACGCCCCCGGCCAGCCGCCGTGGGTTTCGATGACGCGGTCGATTTCGGTCATCAGGCGAATGGTTTCGTGCAGGGCGACAACGACGCGCTGGTAGTGGGCAATGTCCTCAGCCGAGAGGGTACGGCCCTTGCGGTCTTTCAACCACTTCTCGCACACCTGATAGCCGCCGACGTGGAAGTTCCACACCGCCTCCGGTACGCCCTCGAAACGCTGACTGGCGTTGATCCAAACCGCGCCGTCTTTGTAGGCGGGTTTCTTGGGGACGCTGTTGTCGCCTTGGCCTTCGAAGCGGGTGACGAAGTCATTGACCTTGGGGGATTCCAACAGGTGCAGGGAGACGAGTTCGCTGCCAAGGGTGGCGAGCGCCTGGAACAGCGGCAGGCCGCCCGGGAGCGGGATGCGGGGGAAGTCGATTTTCAGGAAGTCGGCGTAGCGGGTGCGGTAGGTGGGGCTGTGAAGGATGGAGTAGAGCGTGTGGAAAATAGCTTCCGAGCTTGCCTCGGTGCCCAGCCTTGCTTGCAGCGCGGCCAGAAAGGCGGGAGATAGGTTGGGTTTGCGGCCTGCGCTTTCGTCATATAGGTCGGTTTTGTGGGCGGTTGGGTAGAGGTAGAGCGGGGATAAATAACTGCCGTCGTAAGGCGTTGCCAACTTATGCTGCCCAGCAGGCAAATTTGTTAAAAAAACCGCAAATCCTTCCTTGGTTTGTCGTGTTGAAATTAACGCAATATTTGAGTGAATGAGATGGTCGTTTATTTCGGGTCGAGGATAGTCAAATGCATAAGAGCCATAAAGCATCCATCTGAAATCAAACGGGCGATAAATGCATTTTGTTGATTTTTCCTGCCCAATATTGCATTTCCTGGCATCCCTCAACTTCCAATCTCGGTTATCAACCAATCCATATCTTTCCTGCAAAACATCATCGCTAATAAATGAGTTAGCCATGTCCGCTATTCGTTTCTGCGCAATTTCCTCGTCAAATGCAATTGCGAAATCATCACGATGTGAGTTTGGACCCAGTAGCGTGTTTGGGAAAATGTCAGTGATTTTCCAGCCCTGTTCGTATTCGGCACGCAGAGTTTCGTCCTGCGGCACGAACAGATAAAACGCGGTTCCTGGGTGCAGCGCCGTCCATTCCGTTGATGCGCCAGTCTGCGCCAGCAGCTTGCGGTATTTGTCGTCACGCAGGCCAAACAGATGGGCATGACGCACAGGGCATTCCGTTCGTGGTGAGCTTGTCGAACCATGAACGGAATGCCCTTCGACAAGCTCAGGGCAAACGGTGGACGGGCGCTTGACGAAAATCCCAATCGCCACGCCCTGCTGAATATCAAAGACGTTTTCTTCCTTGCCGCCATCCGGGGCTGTCTCCTTCTTCTTGCTGTTGCCGTGCAGGTCAAACAGGTAAAGATCGTTGAAACTTGCCATCAGGCTACAGCGCATGCCCCGGAAAGTCGGATTGTCCAGGTAGCCGTGGTTGGTGATGAAGGCCAACGTGCCGCAGCCGGTGCGGTCTAGCTCCCATTGCCCCAGGCGGATGAACTTGACGTAATCGTCGTTGAGCCATTTGGGGTTTCTCTCGCCCAGGGGCGCGCCATCGAGCATGAAGTAATTGCCGGTGGCGCCACCTTCACCGTGCAGCAGGTGAACGATCCATTCGCCGGCGTTGCTGGAATGGCCGGAATACGGCGGATTGCCCACCACCACCGTAAACCGCACATCCCGCTTCACATTGGCCACCGCCAGCGCTTCATGCGCCAACGCTGGGGCAAGCACTTCCAATTGCGGCTGAACTTCATGCGCCGGTTCCAGCGCATTGGTCAGATAGACCCGTACCCGTTCCTCGCTGCCGAAGCGGTAGCCGGTCTCGAACAGCTTGAGGCCGATCTTCATGTGGGCGATGGCATAGGGCGCCATCATCAGTTCGTAGCCGTACAGGCGCGGCAGCAATGCGCGGGGAACGTAGGCGTTCCAGTAGTCGGTGAATGACTTGAAAGGCCTCTCACCCCTACCCTCTCCGAACTGTGGGAGAGGGGATAAGCGGGGCATGACCAATGGCCCTGCCTTGTTCCATTTTTCGGTCAGGGTGCGGTGGATAACGTTGATGACTTCGACCAGGAAGGTGGCGGTGCCGGTGGCGGGGTCAAGGATGGTGACGAAGGGAGCGTCGGGGGAGGTGCCGGTGGGGATGACGAAAGGCGAAATCCCCCCCGGCCCCCCTTTTTCAAAGGAGGGAGAAGCTGTTGCGGGCGCTGACGTGTTGGCTTCCGTTCCCCCCTTTATCAAAGGGGGGCTAGGGGGGATTTGTCGTGCGGCCATTTCGCCCCAGGTAATGGTGGAAGCCAGTCCATCCTCCAGGCCGAATTCCGTTTGCAGCAGTTCATGAACGCTGCGGACGATGTAGCTGACTACCGGCTGCGGGGTGTAGAAGACGCCGCGTTGTTTCTTCTGCGGCTTGTCATAAGCGGCGAGGAAGTGTTCGTAGAAGTGGATAACCGGGTCTTCGTTGGGGTTCTTGTTGCCGAAGTCAGCGATGACGGCGGGCAGGTCGGTTTCATCGCCGCGCAGAAGTTCCACCACGTCCTGAATGCCCAACTCGTCGAAGTCGATGCCTCCTTTGCGTCCCCCCACCTTGAGGAAGGTTTGTAGCATTTCCTTCAGGAAAGGGTTGGTAACCGGGACGATGTTGGCGATGTCGTCGGCCAGCAGCGCGGTGCCGTGGCGGCCTTCGCTCATCTCGGTGCGCGAGATGGCGGCGGTGAGCAGGCCGTAGGTGATGGTCTGGGCGTAGGTGTCGGCGAAGTGGGCCGGTGTGAGGTCGTGGATCAGCGCGGTCTGGAAGGCCTTGAAGAGTTGGGTGAGCGGGCCTTTCTCGGACTCGGCGGCGAGCATGCGGCGGGCCTTGTCGCGGATGCCGCGCGCCAGGCGGGCGAGTTCCTCGGCGAGCAGGTCGGCGGTACGAATGACGTGGCCGATCTTGTGTTTGAACGGTTTGCGCCAGGCCAAGCGCCAAGCCTGGGCGTCGCCCTCGTCCTCCGGCCAGCGCAGACGCTCGCGCAAAGTCTGGTCGAGTTGGGCGAGCTTGAGCGGGGTATCGCCACCGTCCCAGCCCAGGACATGCAGGGTGGGCAGGTCGCCGGGGTTCTGGTGGAAGTGGGCGAAGGCGATTTCGCGATTGTCTGTGACGTCCTCGCCGAAGGCGGTGACGAACAACAAATCCTCGGCGTGCCAAGCGGGCGCGGCGGCCTTGTTGGCTGAGGCGCGCTTCTTGATGACCAGGTGGGAGAGGATGCGGCGCAACACCACCACCGGCAATTTCTTGTGCTCGAATTCGACGAAAAAGATACCCCAGGGCTGGCCGTGGGCGAGCGGACGCAACTGGTGGATGGCCTTGATGCGGGCAGCGTCGTCTTCCTTGAGGCCCAGTTCTTCCGGCGCGTAGGCGAAGGCGGCGTCTTCCAGGCTGTAACCCTGAAGCGGCCAGTCGAGCTTTTCCTCTAGGTAGACCAGCAGGTCGTCGAAGTTGTGGATTTCTTGCAGGGCAGGCATGGGCATCAATTCAACTCCATCCAGCACTTGAGCACCGGTGCTACCCCCAGGGGGGCTTGCAACGGTTTTAGGAATTCGGAGGTGAGTTGTTTTTCCACCTTCTTGCGCAGGTTACTCAGTGTGGCGTGTTCCAGCTTGATCTGGCGCGGGGTATCGGGGGTGGAGCGGATGAGGTCGGCGATGGCGCCAGTGTCGGTGAGCGGTTTGTCTCTCGCAAGGTCGTAACAGGCCCAGACGGTGAGGCCGGCAGTGTCGGACCAACGGGGTTGGCCGGTGTCGTTGTCGACAAGTTTGGCGTCGGGGCGGGGAATGCGGTAGCAGAAGAACACCGCCCGGCTATCTGCGGCGGGATGCGCCTTGCCGGAAAAAACCTTGAGTGGGAAACCTGCGAGCTTCCCGGCCAGGTCAGGTTGTTCGGCAAGCAGGCGTTCGTATTCCAGGCGCAGACTTTCCGTGTCAGAAAGCTGGCCTTCGCATTGCTCGTTGAGTTCCTTTACCGGATCGAAGTCGTCGTCCGGGGTAAGCAGCTTGCGGCCTTCAATGCCCAGTGTTCGGGATATGACCAGGGTCTTGTGGGTGACGCGTTGGAACAGGCGCAAGAGTTCATCCAGTTCGTCCGGCGGCAGAAAATTCCAGAAGGCGGTCTTGCCGCGCAGCTTCCCGCGCCCAGGGTGATCGGCGACGATGCGCGCCTCGATGTTCGGATTCATGCGCCGGTCCACCCGGCCGATGCGCTGCATCAGGCGCACCGGATTCCAGTGCAGGTCGTAGTTGATCAGGCGGGTGGCATCCTGCAGGTTGAGGCCTTCGGAAAGGACATCGGTGGCGATGAGGATGCGGATTTCCTGCTTGCCCTCGGCGACGAGGTCGGCCGTCGAGCTGTCGTTGTAGTAGGGTGAAAAGCGGCGGATGACGTCGCTGCGCTGCTTCTGGGAGCTGCCGCCGTCAATGCGGCAGAGTCCGTCGAAACCGGCCAGGCCAAGCTGGGTTTCCAGATAGCGGGCGGTGTCGGCGAACTCGGTGAAGAGAATGACCTTTTCTTTCTTCAATACCGGGTCGGTTTTGAGCAACTTGATGAGGGCCTTGAGTTTGTCGTCGCGCTCGGGCTTGGCTTCACTCAGCAGATCAAGGAATTCGGCGAGTTGGTCCAGGTCGTCGAAGGTGTCGTCGATGATTTCATCGACCTTGTAGAGATCGGCATCCAGTTGCTCGACGGCGGCCAGGTGGCCTTCGGTGAGGAATTCCTCGACTTGATCCTCGTCGGCGTCATCCGGCCAGAGTTCGTGGTTGTGGGTCTGAGTATGGCCGATGAGCGCGCCGTGTTTGATCTTCCAGCGTTCCAGGCGGCGCAGGTCGTGGTCGGATTGACTATGCACGGTGACCCAGGCCAGGAGCTTTTGCAGCAGTCGCCAGCAGGAGCCGCCAAAAGCGCTGGCGGAGCTTTCGAAGCGCTTGAGGAACAGGGTGCGAACCAGGGTGACCACCTGCTTCTGGCGGCCTTCGTCAAACGAGGTCAGCAGCGGGTCGGACAGGTCGCCTTTCCAGTAGGCCAGGGGGTAGTAGACACCGAGTACGAACAGGGGTTTCTTCTTGTTGAAAGCTTGTTCCACGGCGGTGAGCAGCTTGCCGTAAGTCGCCTTGAGGTTGTAAGCCACCACCTTGGGCGCTTCCCGTTCGGGGAAAAGGGCTTCGTTGGCACCTTGTTGTTTCTGGCTGCTCTTGACGTAGGCCCGACTGCGCTGCACGACTAGGGCAGCGAAAACGCTATCACTGCGCAAAGCATCTTCGGCGGCAAAGATTTCCGGGCCGAATTCGAGTTGCAGGCTGGTCTCCTCGCCCAGCTTGCCCAGCAGATGCTTTTCCAACAGGTTGAAGTGGGCACGCAGGTTATGAATGCCCAACTGATTCACGAAAACCTGTTCATCACCGGACAACTCGACCATGTGTCGGAAGTCGTGAATCGAATTGTTCACAGGGGTCGCAGTGAGTAAATAGAGCTGCTTGGGCCGCTCTCCTCTTTGCAGATACTCCTGCAACAGGCGGTAACGCGATGGCGCCTTCTCGCCCTTGCCGGCAATGCCGGGGTTGCGGAAGTGGTGGGCTTCGTCAATGAGCACCACATCGGCATCGCGCAGGGTCAGTTCGATGTCGCGCTGCCAGTGGCCTTTGCGTTGCAGGTCGGTGTGGTTGTAGAGGACGAAGTTGACGAAACCGCTGTTCAAATCGGGCAGGTACTTGCGGATGGCGCGTTCCCAGACGTCTTCCCGCGCGGCCTTGGGGGCGAACAGCACGACCCGCTTGCCCTCGCGAACCACCATGCGCTCCAGCAGCATGAGGCCGACGAAGGTTTTGCCCAGGCCGACGCCATCGCACAGAAAGGCCATGCCGAAGCGGTTGGCGATCTGGATGAGGTTTTTGTAAGCGTCCTGTTGGTACTTGGCGAGAATGGGAAAAAGACTGGATTGCTCACGGTCCCATTCATCCGGGGTGAGTTCATGCCCACGCATGAGTTCATCCAGCGCTTTGATCCAGACTTCGAAGGGGCTGTAATCGCGGGTGTGTCGTTCCAGTGTGCGCAGGACGTCCGGCGTCACGTCTTCGGCGTTGCCCCAGTGGCGCTCATACCATTCCTGCAACAGGCCGACTTCCGAACCGCGTATCTGGACGTTGAGTTCGACGTTGTCCGTGAGACCGGGGTAGGTGAAGTTGGAAGAGCCGACCAAGCCGAAGGAACCGATCACGGCAGCGCGCCCGTGTGTCAGGTAGGCCTTGGCGTGGAATTTGTCCTTGCGGTACACCCGACATTGAATCTTGCCACTACGGATGGCTTCGACGATGGCCGGAACACCAGCCAGAAAATCATTCTGGGCTTTCTCTGTTTCCAGGCTGGCATCCAATCGGTCGCTGATTTTCTGCAAGCCTTGCACGAATGCGCGCTTGGTGCGAAGGGAAACTTCATCACCCATGAGGATGCGGAGACGCTCGACCGATTGCCACTTTTCTTCAAGCGCCAGCAGCGCGCCGATCTCGAAATAGCCGGTGGCGATGTCGATGGTGCTGGAGAGTTCGCACCAGTCTTTCAGATAGGAGTGGACTTTCCAGTCGGCGTCACTGTTATCGACGATGAAGAGGTCTGAAGCGGATTTCACCCTGTGCCTGTTGTTTTAATGTGTTGTTCGAAATGGATAGCCGATGCTGTTACCCAACCTTACAAAGGATGACGCAGCAGCTTAACAACTCGCCGCGTGGGTGATCGCCGCGAAGCGCTCGAAATACTCCGGGAAGGTCTTGTTCACGCACTTCGGGTCGTTGATGCGGATCGGCACCCCGGCCAGGGCGATCAGGGAGAAGCACATGGCCATGCGGTGGTCGTCGTAGGTGTCGATTTCGGCGTTGGGAGTGAGTTTGCCGGGGGGGGTGATACGGATGAAATCGGCGCCCTCCTCCACCTGGGCGCCGACCTTGCGCAATTCGGTGGCCATGGCGGCAATCCGGTCGGTTTCCTTGACCCGCCAGGAAGCGATGTTCGTCAGCGTGGTGGTGCCGTTGGCGAACAGGGCGAGGATGGCCAGGGTCATCGCCGCGTCGGGGATATGGTTGCAGTCGAGGTCGATGGCGTGGAGGCGGTCGGCGCAGCCGAGGCGGCATTCCACCCAGTTGGGGCCGAAGCCGATTTCCGCGCCCATGCGTGCCAGCGCCTCGGCGAAGCGGACATCGCCCTGGATGCTGTTGCGGCCGATCCCCTCGACACGCACCGGGCCGTGGCCGATGGCCCCGGCGGCGAGGAAGTAGGAGGCCGATGAGGCATCGCCTTCCACTTCGATTTCTCCGGGGCTCCTGTAGGCGGCGGCGGGGATGGTGAAGCGCTGCCAGCCGGCACGCTTCACCTCGATGCCATAGCGTTTCATGAGGTTGAGGGTGATCTCGACGTAAGGCTTGGAAATCAGTTCGCCCTCGACCACGACAGTGATGTCGCGTCCCAGCAGTGGCGCGGACAGCAGCAGCCCGGTGAGGTACTGGCTGGAGACGTTGCCCTTGACGCGCATCTCGCTGGCATCGCCTTCATGGGGCAGGATGTGCAAGGGTGGGAAGCCGTCGTTTTCGGTGTAGTCGATCTGGGCGCCGGCCTGGCGCAGGGCGTCGACCAGGTCACCAATGGGCCGCTCGTGCATGCGCGGCACGCCGGACAGGGTGTAGTCGCCGCCGCTCATGGCGCAGGCCGCGGTCAGCGAGCGGAAGGCGGTACCGGCGTTGCCGAGGAACAGGCTGGCGTATTTCACCGGAAAGGCGCCCGCGACGCCGTCGACGAGATGATCGTCGCCATCACGCCGCCAGCTCACGCCCAGCCGGTGCAGGGCGTCGAGCATGACGCGGGTGTCGTCGGAGTCGAGCAGGCCCTTGATCCGGGTCTGGCCGCTGGCCAGGGCAGAGAGCAGCAGGACGCGGTTGGAGATGCTTTTCGAGCCGGGCAGGCGCACCGTGCCGCGCGCGCCCGCGAGGGGCGACAGGTCGAGATGTTCGCTCATGTGTTTTTGCCTTTGATCCAGTGTTGTCGGGCCTGGCGGGCACGCGCGAACAGGTCTTCCAGCCCCTGTCCGTCACGTGATTCGATGAGGCCACGGATGGCTTGCAGTTTGTCGATGTAGGTGTCCAGTTCGCCGAGCAGGGCGTCGCGGTTGGCCAGGGCGATATCGCGCCACATCTCCGGATGGCTGCCGGCGATGCGGGTGAAGTCGCGGAAGCCGGTGCCGGCGAAGCGGAAGAAGATGTCGGCATCCGGGCGCGCCGCCAGTTCCTCCATCAGGGCGAAGGCGGCCAGGTGCGGCAGGTGGCTGACCGCTGCGAAGACGCGGTCATGGTCTGTTTCCGTCATGCGGGCCACCCGCGCGGTACAGGCCTGCCAGAGTGCTTCCACCCGATCCACGTCTTCGGCGCGGTTTTCCGGCAGGGGAGTCAGGATCACCGGCTTGCCTTCGAATAGATGCGCGTGGGCGGCGCCGGCGCCGTTGGTTTCCGCGCCGGCGATGGGGTGGCCGGGAATGAACTGGCCGATCTTGCCGCCCAGCGCGGCGCGCGCGGCGGCGATGACATCCATCTTGGTGCTGCCGGCATCGGTCAGCAGGGCCCCCGCCGGCAAGGCCTCGGCCAATTCACGGAACATGGCCGGCATGGCACCCACCGGAATCGCGGCGAATACCAGGTCCGCGTCCTTGATCGCGGCCGTCGCATCGTCGCCGATGTCATCGATGACGCCGATCTTCAGCGCGTGTTCGAGGTTGGCGCGGCCCCGGCCGACGCCGGTGACACGCTCGACCAGCCCCTTGCGTTTCAGCGCCAGGGCGAAGGAACCGCCGATCAGGCCGGCACCGATGACCACCAGATGCTTGATCATGCCGGCTCCAGGATGTCGGCCAGCGCGGCCAGGAAGCGGTCGTTCTGTTCGGGCAGGCCGATGCTGACGCGCAAATGCCCGGGCAGGCCGTAGTTGCCGACCGGACGGACGATCACGCCACGGCGCAACAGGGACTGGAACACCTTGCCGGCATCGCCGACCTCGATGCAGACAAAATTGCCATGCGAGGGGATGTGGCTCAAACCCAGTTTCTCGCAGCCGGCGAGCAGTTGCGCCATGCCGGCATCGTTGACTGACTTGGCGCGGGCAAGAAAATCGTGGTCGTCGAGCGCCGCCGTCGCGGCGGCCAGGGCCAGGCTGTTGACGTTGAAGGGTTGCCGCACGCGATTGAGCAGGTCCGCCACCTCGGGGTGCGCCAGGGCGTAGCCCACGCGCAATCCGGCCAGGCCATAGGCCTTGGAAAAGGTGCGGGTGAGGATGAGGTTGGGAAATTCGTCCAGCCAGCGCGGCGAAGGCGCGCGCAGGTTTTCATCCAGGTATTCGCCATAGGCTTCGTCGAGCACCACGGCAACGCCGGCGGGGAGCGAGGCGAGAAAGGCGTGGAGCGCGGCGGCGTCGAGCAGGGTGCCGGTGGGGTTGTTCGGGTTGGCGATGAACACCAGGCGGGTGTCTTCCGCGATGGCCTCGCGCATGGCGGTCAGGTCGTGGCCGTAGTCGCGCGCGGGTGCGGCGATGCCGCGCGCGCCGGTGGCCTGGATGGCGAGCGGATACACGGCGAAGGCATGCTCGGAATAGACCGCGGAGACCCCGGGGCCGAGCAGCGCCCTTGCCGCCAGTTCGAGGACATCGTTGGAGCCGTTGCCGAGGACGATGCCGGCGATGTCGACGTCGAGCTTCGCGGCGATGGCCGTTTTCAGTTCGAAGCCATTGCCGTCCGGGTACAGGGCGAGTTCATCGAGGTGGGCGGTGATCGCGGCGCGTGCCTTCGGGCTGATGCCGAGGGGGTTCTCGTTGGACGCCAGTTTGACGATGTCGGCTTCGGCCAGGCCCATTTCACGGGCCAGTTCGCTGATCGGCTTGCCCGGTTGATAAGGCGCGATGGCGCGGATATGGGCGGGAGCCCGGTCGCGGAGGGTCATGAACCGATCCTCCTTGCTCATACCGAGGCCGGGTAGGAACCCAGTACCTTGAGGAAGGTGCAATGTTCTTCGACGGCAGGCAGGGCGTTCCGGATCTGTTGATCGAGGCGGTGGCCATCGATGTCCATGTAGAACACGTAGTCCCAGCCGCCCTTGCGGGCGGGACGCGATTCCAGCTTGGACAGGCCGATGTTGTGGCCGGCCAGCGGCGCCAGCAGTTCCAGCAGGGAACCGGGGCGGTTCTTGGTGGACAGCACCAGTGAGGTCTTGTCATGCCCCGAGGGCGCCGCGTCCTCCGTGCTCAACACCAGGAAACGGGTGGTGTTGTTGGGTTCGTCCTCGATGTCGCGGGCGATGATGGTCAGCCCGTAATGTTCCGCCGCCAGTTCGCCGGCGATCGCCGCCGCGTTGGGGTTTTCCGATGCCATGCGCGCAGCCTCGGCATTGCTGGTGACGCGGATGGTCTTGACACCATAGAGATGCTGGCCGAGCCATTCGTGGCACTGGGCCAGGGATTGGGCGTGGGAGTAGACCACCTCGATGCCTTGCAGGCTGTCGCCACGGCGCATCAGGTGCTGTCGGATACGCAACTTGACCTCGCCGCAGATCTTCAGCGGGCTGCTCAGCAGCAGGTCGAGGGTGCGGTTGACCGCGCCCTCGGTGGAGTTTTCCACCGGTGCCACGCCGAAGCCGGCGCCGCCGCGCTCGACCGCGCGGAACACCTCGTCGATGTCGGCACAGGGCAGGCCGTTGACCGCATGGCCGAAATGCTTGACCGCGGCGGCTTCCGAGAAGGTGCCCTGCGGCCCCAGGTAGGCCACCGACAGAGGCTGTTCCAGGGCGCGGCAGGCGGACATGATTTCCTTGAACAGCACGGAAATGGACTCCGCCGGCAACGGGCCCGTATTCGCGTCCTGCAGGCGGCGTACCACCTGGGCTTCCCGCTCGGCGCGGTAGATGGATCCTTTCTTGAGGTGGCCGATGTCCTGCGCCAGGCGCGCCCGCTCGTTGAGCAGTCGCAGAACTTCCTCGTCGATGTTGTCGATACGGTCGCGCAGACGGGTGAGTTGCTCGTTCATGGTGTGGCAGTGGGTGAGTTATTCGGGAATGGATTCGATGGGCAGGTAGCGCACGCGCAACACGCCTTCGATCGCGGCCAGGCCTGCGATGACGGCGGTGGTCGGGGCGCTGTCGACATCCACCAGGGTGAAGGCCATGTCGCCCTTGGACTTGTTCACCATGTTGTGGATGTTGAGGCCCGCCTCGGCCAGTGATGTCGAGATCTGCCCGAGCATGTTGGGCACGTTGGCGTTGGCGATGGCGAGGCGAAAGCCCGATTCACGCGGCATGGCCAGATTGGGGAAGTTCACGGAATTGAGGATGTTGCCGTTTTGTAGGTAGTCGGACACCTGGTCGGCCACCATGATCGCGCAATTCTCCTCGGCTTCCTCGGTGGATGCGCCCAGGTGCGGCAGCGCGACGAAACGAGGATGCTGGCGCAGCAGGTTGCTGGGGAAGTCGCAGACGTAGGCCTGCATCCTGTTGTCGTTGAGGCCGGCCAGCACGGCTTCCTCATTGACGATGCCGTCGCGCGCGAAATTGAGCAGCACGCAGCCCTTCTTCATCGCTTTCACCCGCTCGGCATTGATCAGGTCACGGGTCGCGGGGACGAGTGGCGTGTGCAGGCTGATGAAGTCGGCATGCTTGACCAGTTCGTCCACCGTGCTCGCCTTTTTCACCTGGGAAGGCAGGCGCCAGGCGGCATCGACAGTGATTTCCGGATCGAAACCGATCACCTGCATGCCCAGGCGGATGGCGGCATCGGCCACCATCGAGCCGATCGCGCCGAGACCGACCACACCCAGCGTGCGCCCGGGCAGTTCATGGCCGACGAAGTGTTTCTTGCCCGCCTCCACCTGCTTGTGCAGGGATTCGTCGTCGCCTTCCAGACCGGCCACGAAGCGCAGCGCCGGCGCCAGGTTGCGCGCGCCGATCAGCATGCCGGCGATCACCAGTTCCTTCACCGCGTTGGCGTTGGCGCCGGGGGCGTTGAACACCACCACGCCACGCTCACTCATCGCCTTCACCGGAATGTTGTTGGTGCCGGCGCCGGCGCGGCCGATAGCCAGGACGGATGCCGCGATCGGCATATCGTGCATCACCTGCGAGCGCACCAGAATGGCATCGGGGTCGGCGATGTCATTGCCGACACTGTAGTGCTGCGGCAAGCGGGCGAGGCCCTTTCTGGAAATGGCGTTGAGGGTCAGGATCTTCTGGGTCTTGGCCATGCTTCATCTCTCTCCGGTGGATAAAAGATAAGCCGGCGCCTGGGCGCCGGCCGGCAGTGAGGCACTAAACGAACGACAACTCAGCCACGCGCCTTTTCGAATTCCTTCATGTAGTCGACCAGTGCCTGCACCCCTTCGACGGGCATGGCGTTGTAGATGGAGGCGCGCATGCCGCCCACCGAGCGGTGTCCCTTCAACTGGACCAGGCCACGTGCCTTGGCGCCCTTGAGGAAATCCTCGTCCAGCGCGGCATCCTTGAGCGTGAAAGGCACGTTCATGCGCGAGCGGTTTTCCTTTGCGACCGGCGAATTGTAGAAGTCGGTGGCATCCATGTAGTCGTACAGCAGGTTGGCCTTGAGGATGTTCTGCTGCTCCATCGCGGCGAGTCCGCCTTTGGCCTTCAACATCTTGAACACCAGGCCGGCGATGTAGATGCCGTAGGTCGGTGGCGTGTTGTACATGGACTCGTTATCGGCGTGGGTCTTGTAGTCGAACATGGTCGGCGTACCGGCCACGGTCTGGCCGATCAGGTCGTCGCGCACGATCACCACGGTGACGCCGGCCGGGCCGATATTCTTCTGCGCGCCGGCGTAGATCACGCCGAATTTGGTGATATCCATGGGGCGCGACAGGATGCACGAAGACATGTCCGCCACCAGCGGTACGTCGCCGGTTTCCGGGGTCCAGAACATTTCCACGCCACCGATGGTCTCGTTCGGGGTGTAGTGCACGTAGGCGGCGTTCGGGTCGAGTTTCCAGGCGTCCTGGGTGGGCGCATAGGAAAAGTTCTTGTCGTCGGAACTGGCCACCACGTTCACGGCGCCGTATTTCTTTGCTTCCTTGATGGCTTTCTTGGACCACTCGCCGGTATTCAGATAATCAGCGGAAGTCTTGCCGCGCAGCAGGTTCATGGGAACCATCGCGAACTGGCTGGACGCGCCGCCCTGCAGGAACAGCACTTTGTAATTGGCGGGAATGCCCATCAGCTCGCGCAGATCGGTTTCGGCCTGCGCCTGGATGCCCATGTATTCCTTGCCGCGATGCGACATTTCCATGACCGACATGCCGCAGCCCTGCCAGTTGACCAGTTCATCGCGCGCCTGTTCCAGGACTTCACGGGGCAATACCGCCGGACCGGCGCTGAAGTTGTAGATGCGTTCCATGTTGATGCTGTCCTTTCGTTGGGAGTGATTCGGTTCAATGAGTCGGTTTGGCTTTCTTGGCCGGTGGCTCGTGTTCGGGCTCGGGCTCGGGGGCGATGGGTGCGAACCGCTTCGGCAGGGGCCGACGTTTCTTGGGCTCGGCGTGCGCCACAACGGGGGCTTCGCTCATCATCCCCATGGCGCTGATTTTATCCGGGTGGGTCTCGCCGTTGATGTTGATGATGTTCAACCTGCCCTGCCCTCGCTTCATGTCGTTCCTGAAGTCATACACCGCGCCCACCACGCTGAGGTGGCCGCTGAGGACTTCGGATTCGAATTTGCTCATTGCCTGGCGAACCTGGTTGTTCACATTCAACTGGATGCTGCTCATGCCTGGATCGCCCTTGGGAATCTGGATGGTATCCAACTCGCGGCGGATAGGCGCGGATTCCTTGGAATAATCACCCGACGCCGCCTTGATGGCGCCGCAAGCCGAGTGGCCAACGATCAGCAACAAGGGCGTGTGCAAGTGGTGCACGCCATACTCCACCGAGCCCTCCGCCGTCGCGATCTGGTTGCCGATGTTGCGGATCATGAACAGGTCGCCGTCCGGCGAGGTATCCAGCGCATGGGTGTGGACGCGTGAATCGGAGCAGGTAATGACCGTCGCGCGCGGATGCTGGCTGTCCAGGAAGGGTTGGTAGTAGGCCGGGCCATGGGTACGCATGAAATTGGCGTTCGCCCGGCGAATGTCCTTGACGATCTCGTCAGCCGCGCCATGTCCCTGCTTTTCGTTCAGCGTGGCCGCATATTCACGAATGACTTCCTTGACGATGAGACGGATCTTTTCCTTATCGGTGTCGCTCATGGGCGGCAGGTCCGCCGCGGACGCGGATGCAACGGGAACGGCGGTGAAGCCGCTCAACAACACACCCAGCAAGGCCAGCCTGATGCAACGTTTCATTTCTCACCCCTCGAAAAAAAATTGTAGCGAACATATCGGCAGGGCGGCCGGAAACTTCAGGGGTCCGCGGTTCAATCCTTGCCCGAACGCCAGATCGACAGGACGATCCAGACGCTGTTGAAGAAGGCGACCAGGAATCCGATGAGGCCGAACAGGGGCAGGTCGAACAGCGTCGGGCCGGTGTCGATGGTCATGATGATGCTGGAGCCCACCACCAGGGAGGCGGTGAGCACGCCCATGGTCAGGCGGTTGGCGGCCTGGTTGAGTTGCAGGCCGAAGTGGTCGAGCCGCTTCAGGTCGAGGTCGATGCGCAGGCGGCCACGCCTTGCCTGGCGGAACAGGCGGGCGACATCGCGCGGCAGGCCGAACAGCACATCGGCCATTTCCTTGAGGCCATGGCGCGCGCGCTTGGCCAGCGCCTGGGGCGCGTAACGCGCTTCCAGCACCTTCTCCACGAAGGGGGTGAGGTGGTCGATCATGTGGAAATCCGGATCGAGCTGGTAACCCAGACCTTCCAGCGTGATCAGCGCCTTGAACAAAAGGGTGAGGTCGGGTGGCATCGCCAGGTTATTCTCGCGCATGACGGCGGTGACTTCGGCCAGCAGCGGCCCGACCTGGATGTCCTTCAGCGCCAGGTTGTCATAGCTGAAGACGAATTCGGAAAGGTCATAGCCCAGCCGTGACTCGTCGATTTCGGCGTCGCCTGCCCAATTACTGAGGACGTTGAGCATGCCCATTTCGTCCTTCGCGACAACCGCCTGCAGGAAATCGATGAGTTGCTCGCGACGGGCATCGGTGACACGCCCGACCATACCGAAATCCATGATGCCGACGATATTGCCCGGTTGATAGATGACGTTGCCGGGATGTGGGTCGGCATGGAAATAGCCGTCGATCAGGATCATCTTGAGCACGGCATCGGCACCGCGCGCGGCGAGCAGCTTCAAGTCGTAGCCTTCCTCTCGGGCACGCGTGAAATCGTTGCCGTCGACGCCGACCAATTCTTCCTGCACGTTCACCCCGTCGCCGCAGTATTCCCAGAACACCTTGGGAATATGCACGGTGGGATCGTCCGCGAAACGCTTGCCGAAGATATCCAGGTTGCGCGCCTCCATGATCAGATCCTGCTCGCGCATCAGGGAGCGGCGCAGCTGGCCGACGATCTGTACCGGGTGATAGCGGCGCGAATCCTGGACCTCGAGTTCCAGCAACTTGGCCAGATGCACCAGCAGCCGGAGATCGGCCTCGATTTTTTCCTCGATGTTCGGTCGTCGTACCTTGACCACCACGCGGGTGCCGTCGTGCAGGGTGGCGCGGTGCACCTGGGCGATGGAGGCCGCCGCGAAGGCCACGGTCTCGAAGCGGGCGAACACCTCCTCCACCGGCCTGCCCCAGGTCGCCTCCAGTTGTGGCCGCAACGCTTCGAACGGCACCGGCGGCACTCGGCTGTGCAGATGCTCGAATTCCTCGATCCAGGCAGGAGGGAATACGTCGACCCGGGTGGCCAGGACCTGCCCCAGTTTGACGAAGGTGGGCCCGAGTTCAGTCAGCGCCAGCCGGATGCGTACCGGCAGATCGAGGCGGCTGATGTCGCTGCTGGTCTGCCAGTGCAGCAGTCGCCCGGCGCGTTCCAGCAATCGTGCGATGCCCATCAGACGCACCACATCGCCCCAGCCGTAGCGGATCAGGACCGAAGTAATCTCATGCAGGCGCGGCAAATCACGCACCATCGACAAGGTTTCACGCAGCATGCTGGGGTGTCATTCCTTGAGTAATCATTGTGTTGTTGCGTTTAGTTAATGTGCAGTCACCATTATTGCGTGACGTGATGGTAGACAAAGCTAGCGCGTTAATGGCCTAATCGCGCAACTTTTTTTGTCAATTTTTCCGACAGCCTGCCGCATGCGCACTCTGCCCACGCTCCTGTTCATGATCACAGCCCTCATGGCTGTCCCGGCGCTCCACGCGGAAGACACCCTCTCCGCCAGCATCAGCACCAAGACACAGCCTTTGCTCAAGGCGCTGAGCATGATTGGCACCCCCTATAAATTCGGTGGCAGCGACCCCGAGAAGGGCCTGGATTGCAGCGGCTTCGTCAAGCGTGTCTACAAGGAAACGGCCGACATCAGCCTGCCGCGCAGCGCCAGTGAAATGAGCAAACAAGGTGAAGCAGTGGCCAAGGAAGAGTTGGAGCCCGGCGACCTGGTCTTCTTCAACACCCGCAAGCGCGACAATTCCCATGTCGGCATCTATGCCGGCAATGGTGAATTCGTGCACGCCAGCAGCAGCCATACCAAGCAGGTCACGGTATCGAACATGGCCCAGAAATACTGGTCGACGCGTTTCAATGGCGCCCGTCGTGTCCTGCCCAGCGCCCCCGCGCTGCGCTAATCCCCTCCTCCTCCTTGCCTTGCTGCCGCTCCTCGCGTCAGCGGCGCCGAGCGAGGAAGAACTCTTCTTCAAGAATATCGACGAGGTCAATGAAGGCGAGCTGCACTTCCTGGCCAGCCCGCCCGAGAGCAAGCCGCATCATCACCGCAACCACATCACGCTGACACCGGAGAGCCTGGCCACTGGCTGGGTGAAGCTGGAGCAATGTCACGAGCACCTCGACGCGGTACCCAGTACCCAGATCGTCTACAGTGAGGAGCGCATTCGCGGCCTGCGCATTCTCCGCTCGGAAAACATGGAGCGCGCCTGGGTTGAAGACCACTCTGTACAAATGCGGAACATCCGGCGCGACGCATTGATCTGCATCGAGGCCGAGTCGCGCGCTCTCCTGGATGACGAGCCCAATGGATATGTCCTGCTGAATGGCCCCTATATGCGTCGCTTTCTGGATGGTTATTACCCGATGCGGGTGACGATGACGGTGAGCCTGGGCGACAGCGGCCTGCGCTTCGACTCCCTGACTCCGGCCGCGCAACCCGGTTTTTCCGTGCATGTGGGTCAGGACGAATTGGGCTACGACACCTGGTTCGAAGGCAGGCTGATCACCGCCATTCGTTTCGTGCTTCGGGATCGGGATGACGCACAGCGCCTACCGCCGCTAAAGGCTCCCCAACCACAATAGGCCGGCCACCGCCAGCCAGAGCATGGCGGCCCGCCAGGCCAGGGCGATGGCGCCCTCGATGCTGTCGGGGCCGGGCGCATCCTCCATACCCAAGGCCGGCCGCAGCAACTCACCCCCAGCGACATTGATGGCCCCCCCCAGCCCTATTCCCAGGGCACCGGCACCGGCGGCAAGCAGAATGCCCTGATTCTCGTCGCCCCAGGCATGCGCCTGGCCACGCCAGCTTTCCAGGGCATCCTGGAAATTGCCGACGATGGCGAAACTGAAGGCGGCAACACGCGCCGGAATCCAGTCGAGGACCATGCAGGCGCGCACCGAGAAGGCAACGAACTCAGGCTGGTCATGCCAGAGGTCGCGGCAGAGAAACGCCAGCCTGTAGACCACTACTCCCGCAACGCCGAGCAGGAAGTACCAGAAGAGCACGCCGAGCAGGCTGGACAATGCCGCCTTCAGGGTTTCCTCGACCGTGAGACGGGTGATGCTTTCGCCATCGCCACAGGGCAAGGTGCCGGGACGCCAGCCTTGCAGTTTGTCGCGTGCCCGTTCGACATTTTCGTCCTGGAGCGCACGGGCGATCGACGCCGCGTGAAACGATGCCTCGCGAAAGCCCAGCACGAAATACAGAACCAGCACCTGGAAGGCCCAGCCCAATCCCGTCAGGGCATTTCCCAGCAGGCTGGCCAGGAAGCCGAGGGCCAGGGCCGGGATCAGGACCCCCGCACTCCAGGCGAGCAGGCCATGACGATTCTCTCCGGCGTTGAAACTATCCAGCAGCCAGGCATGCCACTGCCGCGCCACCTGCTCCGGCAACACGGATTTGTGCGGGTAATAATGTGACCAGGCCAGTGCGGCGAGCACGATCGACAAGCTCATGGGCGAGGCATCTCCACGGTAAGCAAACCCATGCGCAAGGGTGTGCCGGAAGGCTCATAGAGTTCCACGGTAGGCATCTGGATGCCTGATCCGCGGGCTTGCAGGTAGCGGTCCAGCGCCGGGTAGGCGCGACTGGGGGCCAACAGGTGACCTGCGCGCACCTGGGCGATCAGCACGGGCCGCGCCGGCACCGTGTCGATGCGCAGGGGCGCGCGCACCTGGGTTCCCGATGCGACCAGGTAGCCGGTACGGGCGCGGCGCTTGCCGACATCGACGAGATCAGGGTTGGAGAAGAGTACGGTGACGGGCAGCCCGGTCTCGACCCCCTTCAACAGGTCGCGCGCCTCCTCGGCCAGTTCCGGCAGTTTCGAGTAGTCGCCCTGATGCTCCAGGTAGGCGTAGGTATAGGGGCCACGCACTTCTTCGCGGATCTCGACCGGGTTGAATCCACCCCACCAGGCGTAGATGGCGACGATGGGAAACACGAAGGCCAGCAGAAAAGGCAGAAGTTTCTTGAAAATCACGGGCACGAAATCAGGGCTTCGGGCGTCCGAAGATACTACATATGGCGGTCGATACGCCTCTCTATAATCAAACGCCCGCTTCGTGGAGAACGCCATGCGCACTTTCATTACCCTGATTTCCTTGTGTTTTTCCCTGCTGGCGAGCGCCGCGACTTACCCTCCTGTCACGGTTCAGGTGCTGGCGGAGCAACTGGCCCCGCACAGCTATTACATCCCGGGTCTGCCGGGTGCCGCCAGCCTCGCGAACCAGGGCTTCATGTCGAACGCAGGCTTCGTGGTCACACCGGACGGGGTGGTGGTCTTCGATACCCTGGGTTCACCATCGCTGGCCGCGGCAATGCTCCAGTGCATCCGGGAAGTGACTTCGGCCCCGATCAAGCGCGTCATCGTCAGCCACTATCATGCTGATCACTACTATGGCATCCAGGTTTTCAAGGACGCTGGCGCTGAAATCTGGGCGTTTGAAACCGCCCGTAATACGGTCGGTTCCGAGGATTGGCGGTTGCGACTGGAGCAGCGCAAGGATTTGCTGGGCCGCTGGATCAACGACGAGACGCAACGCTTCCCCGCGCCCGACGTCTGGTTGTCCGGTGATGTTGATTTCGAGCTCGGCGGCGTGCATTTCAAGATTCGCCATGTCGGCCCGGCGCATTCACCGGATGATCTGGCCATGTTCGTGGCGGAGGATGGTGTGTTGTATGCCGGAGACCTGGTGTTCAAGGGGCGCGTGCCTTTCGTCGGTGATGCCGACTCGAAACGCTGGCTGAGTGCGCTGGACAAGTTGATCGCGCTGCAGCCCAAGGTGCTGGTGCCGGGGCATGGCGGCGCTTCCGACGACCCCATCGGCGACCTGACCCTGACCCGTGATTATCTTCGCTATCTGCGACAGCAGATGGGCCGCGCGGTCGAAGACCTGACCCCGTTCGACGAGGCCTATGACCGAACCGACTGGTCGATGTACGAAAAGATGCCCGCCTTTCGCGAAGCACATCGGCGCAACGCCTACAACACCTACATTCTGATGGAAAAAGAGAGCCTGGCGAAATGAGCGATGCGATCATCGTCGAATGCGGCATCCCGCCAGCCCGTCGCGCCGAACTTGGCGTCGATGGCTGGCCGATCTGGAAGGATGGAACCGGTAGCCGGGTGCTGACGCTGGAGTCAACAGAGAAAAGCTATTTCATTTCTGGCGAAGCCGTGCTGACGCTGGAAGATGGCGCGCCTGTGACTGTTCGAAAAGGAGATCTGGTGGTGATCCCGGCAGGCCGTTGCCTCTGGGAAGTCCGGGTCGACGTCCGCCGGCATTACCGCTCGGACGCGCTGTCACCGGCCTGCTGCATCATTTGACCCTGGCCACGGCAGTTCAACGCATCAGCGGGGGTGTGGCCGGCTTATCCATCGGGTGAGCGGCCGCGAAGGCACTCACGCCAGCATGCATGGAGCCTCACAACGGCTACGCAGCGGTCAACTGCCGTGGCCTGGCCAGGTCAAATCGGATCGCCCAATAAAAAACGGGCCGGCATGATGCCGGCCCGTTCAACGTACAGCGTGTCGATTAGCCGATCGTGGCATCAGCAGTGTTGCTGTCGCCCTGGTTGTCAACCCACTTGATCTCGACCTTGTCACCCTTGTTGGCGCCCTTGACCTTGAAGGCAAGGTAGGGGTTCTTGGAAATGCCGCCGCCCCACTCGGCATCGAGAACGGTCTTGCCGTTCACGGTGGCGGTGACGTTGGTGATGTGGTGCGCGGGCACGACACCGCCGGTCTTGGCGTCTTTGCGCAGACCGGTTTCCATCGGGTGGTTCATCAGACACTTCACATCAGCGGTGTCGCCGGACATGGAAGCACGAATCTTCATCGGTTCAGCCATTTGCTATCTCCTGTGGATATTGAAAGTCGGGTACCGGAACAACCGATCAGCCGCCGCAGCCGCCGATGGTGACCTTGACTTCCTTGTGGGCCTTGTAGACCTTGCCGCCAGCTTTGACCACGGCAATGACGTTGGAAGTGGAACCCATCTTGATGCGGGTGGAGACGTAACCTTGAGCACCGTTGCTGAGGTTGAACACGGCAATCAGGGGCATGGTGTTCTTCTCGCCGATGATGGCGATGGAATCGGTACCCGCGATGCTGGAGGTGATCTCGACCGGAACGACGGCGCCGTTTTCGGCGATGTCAGGCGCCTTGACGCTGATGTCGCCGGAGGCGGCAGCGGCGTTTCCGCCGATAGCGCCCATCGCACCGCCCAGATCCCTGGACTCGAAACCAGCCTTGTTCCAACCGGCAAAAGCGGCCGTCGGCGTCATCAGGCCCGCGGCGACTGCCACGCTCACGGCGCCGGCAGCGCCAGCACCTTTCAATACGTTCCTGCGCAGAATGTTCATATGCATTTGTCTCCTAAAAGATTCACTGCAAGGTTGCATTTCACACCGTCCTTCTCTGGTCAACCGGGTGGTGGGCTCAGGATTCGGCGGTGTGCACATGCTAACGCCACTTACACCGCAAAAGACACACACAATCGTCTGATACTTTCGAGCTATCCGACAACCATCCATACCATGCAGCGGCGCGCATCATGACACTCACAGCATTGCCCTGTCCACGGCTGATGTGAGCGAGAAATCAGGATATTGGCCTCGATTTTGAGGAATGACGTTTTTTTCAATTGAGTTGTATCCGTGTGCCGAACGGGACACCTGATTTTCCCTTGACCAGCCAGACAACCGGGAATCCAGGATCGAGATCGGGAAAGCGGCCTTGCGCGTCGGTGAAGAAGAGCAGCAGGTCGGGGCTGAGGCTTTCCCGCGCCACCCAGTCGAATACCGGCCTGAAGTCGGTGCCGCCGCCGCCGGAGATTTCCTTGGGCAATTTCAGGGTCTCCCACTGCGCGAAACGCCAGGGTCCGTTCGGGTCGAGCTTGTCATCGCAAGCATGCAGAGTGACATTGGCGCGCACCTGGCCCTTGAGCGCGTCGATCTCGGCCAGGAACGCGCGCAACTCCTCCTCCTGCACCGAGCCGCTGGTATCCAGCGCCACGACCACATCGACACTCTGGCTGTGCAGTCGCGGCATCAGCGCGGCCGATTCGCGGCGGGACGTACGCTGGAAACTGTAGTCGTCGCGCGCGGCGCTCATCATGTAGCGGGCGAGCAAGGCGCGCCAGGGCAGTTGTGGCGCCAGCAGGTGGTCGACCAGGCGCATCAGCGAGGCAGACATCTTCCCCGCCTGGCGCGCCATCTGGGCGGCGGCGGCGAGCCGCGCCTTCCATTGCTCGTCGAGCTTGCCCGGGTCGGCAGGTGGCGGCGGCGGGGCCTGGCGCTCGCCGGACCGTGTCGGCTCCTGCTCCCGCGGTTCCGGGTTGCCCGAGTCGCCGCCCTCTTTGCCGGACGACTCGCCCTGGCCCTTGCCCTCGCCGCTGTCCTGTTCCTGCGGCTCGCCGTCGCCGCCCTCGTTTGATTCAGGGTCGAACAGATGGGTGTCCTGGGTTTCCTCCGGCGGGTCCTCGTGCAGCACCGGGTAGATTTCCTCTGCAGTCAGCCCGCGGTAGGCCGCGTTCATCAGGGCGTTGTCCGGCCCGCGCATGCGCTCGTCATCGAGGATCATGTTCACCGCGTAATCGCAGGCCACATCCCAGCGGTGTTTCTGGCGATGGTTGCGCCGGGCGAAATGCGACAAGGCGCAGTGCATGGCTTCATGTGCCAGGACGAACTGGGTCTGCTCGAGGCTGAGGCGATCGATATAGGCGGGGTTGTAGTAAAAACTTTTCGCGTCAGTGGCCGTGGTCTTGCACCATTTCGGGTCCGCCGCCTTCAGCGGCAGGTGCATGACCAGTGAGCCGAGGAAGGGCTTGTCCAGGATCAGACGCGTGCGCGCGGCCGCGAGCTTGGTTTCGAGGGTGGGGAGATCAGTCATCTTTCGGCTTCGCTGGGTGCGCACGGCGCACCCCAAGACACTCACGCCTTCGGCTTGAAGTCATAGAGCATCAGCTCGGCCACGCTGTTGGCCCATTCCACGAACTCGGGCACGGCGAACAGCGGTTTGCCGACGGCGCGGTGAAGATCAGTCACCAGCATCACACCCATTTCCCGCTGCGGGTAACCGCGCGCGTACCTGAGGATGTTGCCGAGCTTGTAGGCATCGTTCGCGGATTCCCGCGCGCGCCTGACCAGGGCGGCCGCGACACCGTATTGCAGGTCGATGCCCTTGGGTACTTCGGCCACCGTGCCGGACAGGATGCCGTCGATATCCGGCAGGTTTTCCATGTTGTCGATGAAGGCCTTGAGCTCGACCCCGACACCCTGCCCCACGCAGGCCTGCAGGGCATCGCCGAGCAGATCGGGACGGTCGGAGAACTTGAACAGCGCGCGGTGGGCGTATTCCCAGGAGCGCGGGCTGGGAAAGGCCACCGGGTTGTGCGCCGGGTCGAAGCTGAACAGCAGGTCGGGACGGAAACGCAGGAAGCCCAGGATGCGTTCGTCGATACCCTTGTCCAGCGCCCAGGCAACCCAGTCGTCGAGGTTGGCGTCGACGTCGTAATGGGTGAAGCGGTTGGCCAGCGGCGCCGGCATGGCGTAGGTGACGCCGCGATCGCCCTGGCGGTTGCCGGCGGCGAAGATGGCCCAGCCTTCAGGAATCATGTACTCGCCCAGCTTGCGGTCGAGGATGAGCTGGTAGGCGGCGGCGGAGACCGTCGGCGGCGCGGCGTTGATTTCATCGAGAAAGAGGATGCCGGCCGGACCATGGCGATGGGCATCCGGCAACATCGACGGGACCGACCATTCCACGTTCTCGTCCTTGCGGAAGGGAATGCCGCGCAGGTCGGTCGGCTCCATCTGGCTCAGACGGATGTCGATCAGCGGCACGCCATGCTTGGCGGCGATGCCGGCGATGATCTGCGATTTGCCGACGCCCGGCGGCCCCCAGAGCATGACGGGGGTGTGCTGGCCGGCCTCGCAGCTGGCGAATTCGCGGTCGAGGATGGTTTCGATATGGGAAGGACGCATGATCGGGTTAACTCAACTCCATTCTTGTTCGGGGCTGCCTGAGCCAAAAGCGGCCTGTTCCAGTCTTGCCGCCACCAGCGCGGCGTGGATGCGTTCGGCATCCACCATGCGCGGGATCAGGCGATGTATCCGGGCCAGTGCCTGCGGCCTCTCGCACGCCAGGATTTCCAGGCGGGCGCGCGTGTCGGTGGAGAGACGCGGCCAACACAGCAACTGGGGTGCCAGCCATGCATGATAATCGGCAATAACCGACTTTTCCAGTCGGCTATTCCAGGATTCGCGCAGCAAGAGTTCGGGAAAAGCGGTCGGCGGCAGGCTGCGTCCCCGCCATTCGGGGGGGACGCGCAGGCCGGAGAGTCCTCTCCCCTCCCCCGCCTGGTCGCGCTGAAACCATTGCGCGACGGGATGGGGGCGCGCCGCCTGGTTCACCATGCGCGCGAGCACGTCGCGATGACGCGACGGCGTACCCGGATCGTCCTTGTCACGCAGGGCCAGGGTCGGCGAGTGAAAGCCGGTGTAGGTCAGGGCGAAGGGCAGCCATTCGCCCTCCGGCCGTTCGTGTTGCGTCACGCTGGCCCGGTCGCAGGCCAGCAGGGCCAGGGGCAGACCGGATTCCTTGTCGAGCAGCCACAACTCCTGGGTATCCAGGATCGGGAAAGGTAATTCAGGACGCGTTTCCAGCGCCGGCAGGATATCGCCGAGGTTCTCGATGGGGCCGGCCTTGAGACCCTCGCCTTCCACCCAGATCCCGGTGGGACGCACCCAGCCAAAGCCGTCGTCGGCGCGAAGATGCCAGGTCAGGCCGTCGAAACTGTGCGCGGTGACCTCGCCCGCTTCAACGATCTGGACGACACCGCGATAGGGGTTGACGCGACGCAGGGCGTAATAACGGGGGTACATGGGCGATGATGGCGTGCGGAATGTGCCTAGCGTAACCCATTACGCCGGGCCTCCACGCTGGTAACTCAGGATCCGGCCCTTGTAGGGTTCGCCGCTGAGCTGCCGGGTGTCCGCGCGCTGCTCGTTGTGGCTATAGCCCAGTTCGGCCATGTCACGATTGAAGCGGGCGCGATTGCCGCGGTCGGGATCGACGATGATGATTTCGACCCCCGGGCTGGAATGCCGGTCGATGAAACCGGAAAGGATGTCCGGCTGGCTGCGTTCATAGAGGACATCGCTGCCGACGATCAGGTCGAACTTGCCCAGATCGGGATCGCTGTCCATCCAGTTCCCGGTCTGAAAACGGATCGGCGCCAGATGATTCAGGCGCAGGTTTTCCATCAGGAAGGACGCCGCCAGGGGATGGCAATCGCTGGCGGTGATGTCCGCGCCACGCCGCCGCATGACCAGGCTGGCGAGGCCGAGACCGCAACCGATTTCCAGGATGCGTTTTCCCTTGAGGGTAAAGGTTTGCATGGTCCCGGCCAGGATGCGCGCGGATGGCCAGACCAGGCCGAACAACGGCCAGGAGGCGGAGGAGATCCCGGCCCGCTCGGCGTCGCCATCAGGGTCGGAATACTGCTGCTTGTCGAGAAGCGAGCGAATGCGATAGTCGAGGCCGCCGAGATTTACCGTCTCGAATTTGACCTGGTACCCCGGTGCCGCGAGCAGGGCGCTCATGTGCGGGACGTCGGCGGCGAGGCGAACCCCGGCCTGTCGTAATGACGCAAGAAGTGTCTCCGGAAAACGATCGGGTGGCCGCGCCGGAAGCCGGTCACGGCAGGGCGGGAAGTGACGCGGGGAGAGATGGGGTGCCGGACGGCACACCGTGCGCGTGTATCAGTTGCGCCGCAGTATAGACGCAGGAGCCGATGCGCCCGGATGGATTCCGATGGTTTCCGAAAGTCAATGCAACTTTGTGGCACAGAGGCCGGTCACAGGCGCTCCCAGATAGAATCCAAGTTCTTACCACCCGGAGCCTTACCTCATGCAACGATTGTTTTTGAGCTTATTCGCGGTATTCCTCAGCTTCGCCCTGCCGATCCATGACGCTGAAGCCAAGCGGCTGGGGGGCGGAAAATCCTATGGCATGCAGCGCAATGCGCCGATGAAGCGTGATGTGACGCCGAACCCATCACCCAGTCAGGCGCAGAACGGCGCACCCAACGCGGCTGGTGCCGCCGCCCAACCCGGCAAGCGTTCCTGGATGGGCCCCCTCGCCGGCCTTGCAGCGGGCCTGGGCCTCGCCGCGCTGGCTTCCCACTTCGGCTTCGGTGAGGAAATGGCGAACATGCTGATGATCGCCCTGCTCGCCCTCGCCGCATTCATGCTGTTCCGCTGGTTCATGAGCCGCAATCGGCCGCGGCCTGTTCAGTATGCCGGCGCGACAGCCGGAGCCGGCCAGCCCGTGCGTTTCGATTCAGCGCAGCCCCTGCCCGGCAGTGTCGGCAGCATGAACGCCGCCCCCGCCCCTGCCTCCGCGAGCGCATCCGCCCTGCCCCCGGGGTTCGACGCCGAAGCCTTCGTGCGCCAGGCCAAGGTCAACTTCCTGCGCCTGCAGGCTGCCAACGACGCCGGCAATCTCGACGACATCCGCGAATTCACCTCGCCCGAGATGTACGCCGAGATCAAGCTGGACATCGATGAGCGCCATGGCGCCACTCAGCGCACCGAGGTGGTGATGCTCAACGCCGAAGTACTGGAAGCCACGGAAGAAGACCATCGCCAGATCGTCAGCGTCCGCTTCCACGGCATGCTGCGCGAAGACAGCGAACAGGCCGCTCCGTTCGACGAGACCTGGCACCTGGTCCGCCCCGCCGATGCCAGCCGTGGCTGGCTGATCTACGGAATCCAGCAGAGCGCCTGATCCCACCTCCACATGGCAATTGAAATGGCGACCCTCGGGTCGCCATTTTTTGGTCGGGGTGTTGCGGGCAAAACTGCGGATTGTCCAGCACGACCCGGACCCGCTAACCGTGTCCTGATTCTTGGCCACTATCTTCTCGATCACGCGAATGTTCGCGTTTGCTGAAGGAGTGATCATCATGAAACGCAAAATCCATCTGGCCGTGCTCGCCGTCATCGCGGGTGCAAGGTGAGCACCTCGACCCGGTCATCCAGGTGGCCTCCGGGCGCGAAGGCCTTTCATCGGTTGCCCGGCGCCGACGGCGAGGGCAGCGGTCTCGGTCTCGCCATCGCGCGGGAAGCCGCGGCACGCCTGGGGGGGCAAGTGAGCCTGCATGAACGGTGGCAAGCCCGCGGCCTGGTGTTTCGCTACCGGCAGCCGTGGCGCATCATCGACACCGGATTCCCCGGTTGAACCCCGCGCCCGCCTCGCGCAGACTCTGTCCTCCTCTTGTGATCCCCATGAACCACGATGCGCCTGCTGCTGGTTGAAGACGATGCCATGATCGGCGAGAGCGTGCGCCTGGGTCTGATCCAGGACGGCTATGCCGTGGACTGGCTGAAGGATGGCCTGGCCGCCGGCAGGGCGCTGGAGTCGGAGCCCTACGACCTGCTATTGCTCGATCTCGGCTTGCCGAAGAAGGATGGCCTGCGGGTCCTGGCCGAATTGCGCGAACGCGGCAGTGATCTGCCCGTGCTCATCCTCACCGCCCGCGACGCGGTGGCCGAGCGGGTGGCGGGGCTGGACGCGGGCGCCGACGACTATCTGGTCAAGCCGTTCGATCTGGATGAACTGGGCGCGCGCATCCGGGCCTTGAACCGTCGCCACGCCGGTCGCGCCGACCCCCTGATCCGCCATGGCGGCCTCAGCCTGAACCCGGCGCACAGCGCGGTCACGCTGGACGGCGAGCCGGTACTGCTGTCGTCCAGGGAGTTCGCCATTCTCCAGGCCCTGCTCGAACACCCGGGCCTGCCGCTGTCGCGTGCCCAACTCGAACAGCACGTCTACAGCTGGAAGGAGGAAGTCGACAGCAACGCCGTGGAAGTCCACATCCATGCCCTGCGCAAGAAGCTCGGCGCGGGCTGGATTCTCAATCTGCGCGGGGTCGGCTATTACGTCCCGAAACTGCCACCTTCGCCATGACCTCGCTGCGCCGCCAGTTGCTGCTCTACCTGCTCGTCGGGGTGGTACTGGCCTGGGTAGTCGGCGGCATCATGACCTATCGGGCGGTCCTGCGGGAATCCGATGGCATCCTCGATTACCACTTGCGTCAGGTAGCGTTATCCCTTGGCAACCAGCATTTCGGTGATGACTTGCCGGCGCTGGATGGCGGCGAGGAAGCCCGTCTGGATCTGGTGGTGCAGGTGTGGGATGCGAGAGGGGCCCGGCTCTATCTGTCGCACCCGCATACCGACTTGCCGGGATTCGCCCAGTTCGGCCTAACCACCCTGAGCACGGCGGAAGGACGCTGGCGGGTCTTCAGCACCCAGATCCGTGGCCAGGTGATCCAGGTGGCGCAGCCCATGTCCGTACGCGAACGGCTGGCCGCCGACATGGCCATGCGCGTGCTGCTGCCGTTCCTCGTGTTGATCCCGGTCCTGGGATTGCTGGTCTGGCTGGCTATCGGTCGTGGCCTCGGGCCCCTGGCGGCGGTGGCCCGGGCGGTGACACAACGCACCCCGGACAGCCTGGATGCCGTGGAATTGCCCTTCGCGCCGGACGAACTGCGACCGCTGCTGGACGCCCTCAATGCCCTGCTGGCGCGTCTGGGTGAGGCGCTGGACAAGCAGCGCGCGTTCACCGCCGATGCCGCGCATGAACTGCGCACGCCGCTGGCCGCGCTGCAACTGCAAGTGCAACTGATCGAGCGCTGCCAGACCGAAGACGAAAGGACGCAAGCCATCGAGCGGCTGAAGGAGGGCCTCAAACGCGCCACCCATGTGGTCGATCAGCTCCTGACCTTGGCGCGGCAGGAGGGCGAGGTGGTCGCCGACGCCCTCGCGCCCGTGGATCTGCGCGCCCTCGCCGCGCGGGTCATGGCCGAACTGGCGCCGCTGGCCCAGGCCAGGGCCATCGACCTGGGCATGGTGGGCGAGGACATGCCGGTGATGATCAAGGGTGAAGCCGTTGCCCTGCGGATTCTGATCGCCAACCTGCTCGGCAACGCCTTGCGCTACACGCCCGAAGACGGCCGGGTGGATGTGGGTGTGTTACACAAGCCTGGAACGGGCGTCATTCTGGAAATCAGCGACACCGGCCCGGGTATTCCCGAAGCGGAACGCGCAAGGGTGTTCGACCGGTTTTACCGGGGTGAACATGTGGTAATGGCGGGTAGCGGCCTGGGGCTGGCCATCGTAAAGCGCGTCGCGGAGCGACATGGCGCGCGGGTGACGCTGCTTGCAGGCCCTGATGGAATCGGGCTCCGTGTCAGCGTGGCATTCCCCGATAGCGATTAACGAACGGAAAAAAACAGGTGAGCGCGCCTCGGGTGCGCTCACCACGCGTGAGACAACAGAGTGGATTACTTGGCGGGAGCGACGGGTACGGTTTCCTTCTGCGCATTCTTGCGTTTGGCGGAAGCGAGGGCATGCTCCTTGGCGGCCTCGGTATGCTTCCTGGCCGCATGCTCGTGGGCCTTGGCCGCCGCCGCGTGAGATTCAGCTGCGGCGGTATGGGCGGCGGCGGCTTCCATGGGTTTTCCGGCTGCATCAGCCGCTTTTGCGGCTACGACATGAGCCTTGGCGGTCTGATGGTGCTTGATCGCGGCTTCAGCGTGCGAACCGGCCGATTCAGAGGCCTGCTTGGCCGCTTCGGCGGGAGCAGCGTCCGCGGCAAAACCTTGCACCGCGAAGGTCGTGGTGGCGGCGAAGATCAGGGTGGTGAGCAGTTTGTTCATGGTGACTCCAAAGGTCGTTGAGGGGGACGAACCGGGATTTTCCGATCCGCGCTGTTCACTCTATGCAGTCGGTCTTAGCCGAGGCTTATGGGTTTGACGGGGATTAAGTCCGCCTTAAGGTCGCACCATCCTGGCCGGCTCTCGACGCTTCAGCAGATCTGGTGTCGAAACAATATGCCGGGCCCGAAAAACAACAACGGCCACCCTGGCGGGCGGCCGTCGTGAAGGCGGGAACAGCCGGGGAAGACTTACTTGGGTGCAGCTTCGCTCTTCTCCGTCTTGTGCGCGGTGTGCTTCTTGGCCGCGTGATGCTTCTTCGCGGAGGCGTGCTTGGCCGGCTTGGCGCCGTCCATCGCTGCCGGTTCGGCGGCGAAGCTCTGTACGGCGAAGGTGCTGGCGGCGGCGAAGATCAGGGTGGTGAGCAGTTTGTTCATGGTGACTCCATCAGTCGTTGAGGGGGGCCGAACCGGCTAACGCCGATCCGTGCTGCGCACTGTATCGAGCGTGTCTTAGCCGAGGCTTAACGGGCTGGCTTCGATTAAGCCTGGGTTAAGTCCATGTCATTAGTCTGATGAAACCGGCGGACGGGTCTGTCCGCATCGTTTCAGGAGACATGATGGAAAACACGACATCGAACGACGGACTGGGCTTCATGCGCCGGCGCGGCTTCGAGCGCGGCCTGCTCGTCCTCTCCCTGGCGGGCATGGCACTGGCGGGATACGGCTGGTGGCATGTGGATCATCTTCCGGCCGGTCCCGCTGCGCCCATCCAGCACGAAGCGAGCCGTGGCCTGCCCGATTTCAGCCCGATCATCCGTGAGTACGGCCCGGCGGTGGTGAACATTCAGGTCACCTCTGTCGGCGGCCAGCATGCGGCGCTCTCCGGAGATCCGGATGACCCCATGTTCCGCTTTTTCCGCCGCTTCGGCATGGCGCCGCCGGAACAGTCCGTGCCGCGACAGTCGGAGGGCTCCGGCTTCATTGTCAGTCCGGATGGCGTGATCCTGACCAATGCGCATGTGGTGGATGGCGCCCGCGAGGTCACGGTGAAACTCACCGACCGGCGCGAATTCAAGGCCAAGGTGCTGGGGATAGACCCCCTCACCGACGTCGCGGTCCTCCGTGTCGAGGCCAAGGGACTGCCGGTGGCGCGGCTGGGCGCTTCGGCGCCGCTGGAAGTGGGCGAATGGGTGCTGGCCATCGGCTCGCCCTTCGGTTTTGACAACAGCGCGACCGCCGGCATCGTTTCGGCCAAGGCGCGCGCCCTGCCGGATGAAGCGTATGTGCCCTTCATCCAGACCGATGTGGCGGTGAATCCCGGCAATTCCGGTGGACCGCTGTTCAACCTGCGTGGCGAAGTGGTGGGCATCAATTCGCAGATCTACAGTCAGACCGGCGGTTACCAGGGCTTGTCTTTCGCCATTCCCATCGACGTGGCGCTGAAGGTGAAGGATCAGATGCTGCATGATGGCAAGGTGACGCGAGGTCGCCTGGGCGTTGCCATCCAGGACATGGACCAGTCACTCGCACAGTCCTTTGGCATGAAGCAGCCAGCCGGCGCCCTGGTGAACAGTGTCGAGGCGGGCAGCCCCGCGGAACGCGCCGGCATGCGATCCGGCGATGTGATCCTGGCCGTGGACGGGACCGGCATCCAGAACGCTTCCGATCTTCCCCCCCTGATCGCCGAGCACAAACCCGGCACGCGGGTGGTCATGGAAGTCTGGCGCGGCGGTCGCGGGAAGAAGGTGGAGGTGCGACTGGGTGAACTCATCCAGGAGGCCGCCGCCCCCGCCGGAAGGGTGATGACCGGCGACCCATTGGGCCTCGCCGCGCGCCCGCTGAGCCCGGAGGAGCGTCGCGCGAGCGGCCTCGATGGCGGCTTGCTGGTGGTGGGGGTCGCCGGACCCGCCGCGCGGGCCGGCATTCAGGATGGCGACGTGATCCTGGCCCTGAACGGAACGCCGATACGCACGGTGGAATCCTTGCGAAGCCAGGCCAAACAAGCCGGCAAACACATGGCCCTGCTGATTCAGCGCGCGGACGCCAGACTGTTCGTGCCGCTGAACCTGGGTTGAGCGGCAACCCGGGACGGGGTCGGCGTCCAAACCCGGCTCCTCCCACCCTTATTCGGCAACCAGCATGAAGCCACCCCTGTTTGATCCAGTGAAGAATGAAACGCCAGCCGCCAAGGATCTTTCCAGGCATATCCTGCCCACCGCCGCCAATCTGGTCGGGGTGTGCATCATGTCGCTGAGCCTGGTCAAATTGATGCCCAGGCACGGCTGGTCGAGCTGGGTGGATGAAATCCTGGCCATGGACAGCCTGGTCTTTCTGGTCAGCGTGGCGCTGTCCTATGCTTCCCTGCGTACCGAAAGGTATGCCTGCGGTCTGGAAAACTGGGCGGAAAGGTTGTTCCTGAGCGGTTTGCTCCTGATCATCCTGGCCAGCCTGGTACTGACCTTCGACTCCATTTGATGAGACACGGCCCATGGTGAACCCGTCCCCGCGCGACGACATCCCCACGGGCCTGTTCCTGGCCCTGCTTGGCGCCGCCGGCGACCTGGCCTGGCGACTGGTGGTGCCGGCCCTGTATGACTGCTTCCGCGACGGCGGCCTGCCGGAACGGTTCACGCTGCTCGGCGTGGACCGCAAGCCGGAAGTCGTCGAATCGCTCCGCGCCCATTTCCGCGAGGGCGTCGAGCGCTTCTCCCGCCTGGGGCTGGGCGATGACGCGACCTGGGCGTCCTTCGCCGGCCGCATCGACTATCTCGCCGCCGACATCGAGCAGGCGGGTGCGGAACTGGCGCCGCGTCTGGCGGCCTGCGCGAAGGCATGGGACCCCGATGGGGTTGATCCGCCGCTGGCGGTCTATTACCTGGCCGTGCCGCCTCGCCTGTTCGGGACTGCAGCGCTGGGCCTGGCCACCGCCGGCCTGGCGGCGGACCGGGCGCGATCGCGTCTGGTGGTGGAAAAGCCGCTGGGCCACGACCTGGCCAGCTTTCTCGCGCTGGATGCCGAACTCGCCGCCCACTTCGAGGAGCGGCAGCTTTATCGCATGGATCACTTCCTCGGCAAGGAGACGGTGCAGAACCTGCTCGCCCTGCGCTTCGCCAACCCCATCTTCGAGCCGATCTGGGACCGCCGCTACATCGACCATGTCGCCATTACCGTCGCCGAGACCCTGGGCGTGGAACACCGCGCCGGTTACTACGAGGGCGCCGGGGCGCTGCGCGACATGGTGCAGAACCACCTGTTGCAGATTTTTTGCCTGGTCGCCATGGAACCCCCGTCGCGTTTCGATGCCGACAACCTGCGCGACCGCAAGATGGATCTGCTCACCGCCCTGCGCCCGATCCCGGCGGAGTCGGTGGATGCGTTCGCCGCGCGTGGCCAGTATGGCGCCGGCTGGATCCATGCCGCGCGGATGCCGGGTTACCGACAGGAGGAAGGCGTGGCACCGGCCTCCAACATCGAGACTTTCGCCGCCATCAAGTTGCTGGTGGACAACTGGCGCTGGCAGGACGTGCCGTTCTACCTGCGCACCGGCAAACGCATGGCCGAGGCGGTCTCGGAGGTGTCCATCCGCTTCCGCCCGGTGCCGCACCAGGCCTGGCCGGCAGGTACCGCCAGCGAACAGGGGCCGGTCCGGCTGGTGCTGCGTCTCTATCCGGACGAGGGCATGGATCTCAAGCTCAACCTGAAAGTCCCCGGCGCGCATTTCGCCCTAAGCCAGCAGGACTTGCGCTTCACCTACCGCGAGGCCTTCCGGGCCGAGCCGCCGAAGCCCTACGAGACCCTCCTCGCGGCCGTCATGGCGGGGGATCAGAGCCTGTTCATGCGCGCCGATCAAGTGGCCGCCGCCTGGCGTTTCCTGGAGCCGGTGCTGGTGTCCTGGGCCGGGCGGCAGGCTGATTTTCCCAACTATGCCGCCGGCTCCTGGGGCCCGGAAAGCGCCGAACGTCTGATCAATCAGGATGGGCGCGGCTGGCTGACCCCTACCCTTCCCTTGTCGGAGACGGCCGGATGAGCGACCCGAAAGGCCATCCCGGTATATCGTTGCCGTGTCGCGGTATCGAGCCCTGATCATCATGCCCTTGCGTATCCCTCTTCCCTGGTTGTTGCCCATCGCCTTGCTCGCCGGCTGCCAGCCGGTCGAGGAAGCGCGCTATCAGGGCTATGTCGAGGGCGAACCGGTCCTGGTCGCCGCCCAGCAGAGCGGTCAGTTGACCCTGCTCGCGGCGCGGCGCGGTGACACGGTGCAAGCCGGCATGCCGCTGTTCAGCCAGGACCCGGCGACCGAGACCGCCAATGTCGACCAGGCCAGGGCCCAGCTCGCCCAGGCGCGGGCGCTCGCCGCCGATCTGGCCAGCGGCAAGCGGCCGCCGGAAATCGCCGTGATCGAAGCCCAGTTGAAGGATGCCGAGGTGAAAAGAAAGCTTGCCGCCGACGATCTGCTGCGGCAGCAGACCCTGGTGACGCAAGGCTTTGTCAGCACCCAGGCGCTGGATCAGGCGCGCACCCACCTGGCCAGCAGCGAAGCGGCGATCGCGCGGATGCGCGCCGAGATCGAAACGGCGCGCCTGCCCGGGCGGCAGGCGGCGCGATCCGCCGCGCAAGCGCAGGTGCTGGCGGGCCAGTCGGCGCTGGCGCAAAGCGCTATCCGCCTGGAGCAGAAGTCGCAGAAGGCGCCCGTCGGCGGCCTGGTCCAGGACATTTTTTATCGCGTCGGAGAGTGGCTCCCGGTCGGTCAGCCGGTGGTCTCCATCCTGCCTCCGGAGGGCATCAAGGTCCGCTTCTTCGTGCCGGAAACCACGCTCGGCGGTCTGCGGGCCGGCCAGACCGTCACTGTCGGCTGCGATGGCTGCCCCGGCCCGTTGCCGGCGACGATCCGCTACATCAGCGCCAACGCGGAATTCACGCCGCCGGTGCTCTACAGCGAGAAGAATCGCCAGCGCCTGATCTACCTGGTGGAAGCCTGGCCACGGCCGGCCGACGCCATGCGCCTGCACCCCGGCCAGCCGGTGGCGGTGACGCTGGGACCCGGCAAGCCATGAATGCCTCCTACGTCATCGATGTCGAGGGCCTGAGCAAGTCGTTTGGCGCCAAGCGCGTCGTCGATGCTTTGAGCCTGCGGGTGGAGACAGGCGAGATCTATGGCTTTCTTGGCCCCAACGGCAGCGGCAAGACCACCTCCATCCGCATGTTGTGCGGACTCTTGACCCCGGATGCGGGCAGCGGCACCTGCCTGGGTTTCGACGTGCGCGGCCAAAGCGCGGAAATCAAGAAACAGGTGGGTTACATGACCCAGAAATTCAGTTTCTACGATGATCTTTCCATCCGCGAGAACCTCGATTTCGTCGCCCGCCTCTACGCCATGCCCAATCGCCGCGCGGCGGTCGAGGCCAGCATGGAACACCTGGGCCTGGCGGCGCGCGCGGGACAACTGGCCGGCACGTTGTCGGGCGGCTGGAAGCAACGCCTGGCGCTGGCGGCCTGCATGCTGCATCGCCCCCGGCTGCTGCTGCTCGACGAGCCGACCGCCGGCGTCGACCCCAAGGCGCGGCGCGATTTCTGGGATGAAATCCACCGACTCGCCGGCCAGGGCATCAGCGTCCTGGTCTCCACCCACTACATGGATGAAGCCGCGCGCTGCCATCGCCTGGCCTATATCGCCTATGGCAACCTGCTGGCATCCGGCACCCCGGATGAGCTGATCGCCGACAGCGGCCTGGTGGCGTTCGCGGTGCATGATGGCGATCCCGCGCTGGTCGACCGGCTGCGCCAGTTGCCCGGCGTCGAACAGGTCGTCGCCATGGGCAATCTCTACAGCGTCAGCGGCCAGAATGGGAGGTTGATCGAGCAAGGCCTGGCCGGCCTGGCGAACCTGCGCTTCGAACGGGTGGAGACCAGCCTGGAACAGGTGTTCATCCGCCTGATGGACAAGGTCACGGAACCGGTGCGATGAGCTTTCCCCTCGCCTGGCACCGGCTGTGGGCCATCGTGCTGAAAGAATTCATCCAGATGCGGCGCGACCGCGTCACTTTCGCCATGATGGTCGGCATCCCCATGATGCAGCTGGTGCTGTTCGGTTTCGCCATCAACACCGACCCCAAGCGCCTGCCGACGGTGATCTTCGACGCGGATCAGAGCGCCTATTCGCGCAGCTTCATCGCCAGCCTGGAGAACAGCGGCTATTTCGACGTGCTGCCGCAACCCGCCACCCTGAGCGGCGCCCACACGGCCATGGCGATCGGCGAGGTCCAGTTCATTGTCTCCATCCCGACCGGCTTTTCCCGCTCGCTGCTGCGCGGCGAAAAGCCGGCGCTGCTGCTCGAGGCGGATGCTTCCGACCCGGCCGCCACCGGCAACGCGCTCGCCGCCCTGAGCACGTTGAACCAGAGCGCCTTGCAGCATGACCTGAAGGGGCCTGCGGCCAGGTTCGCCGGCGCCCCGCCGCCGTTCGAGGTGCGCGTGCAGCGCAACTACAATCCGGAAGGCATCACCCAGTACAACATCGTCCCCGGCCTCATGGGCACCATCTTGACCATGACCATGATCATGATGACCGGCATGGCCATGACCCGCGAACTGGAACGCGGCACCCTGGAGAACCTGCTCGCCTTTCCGGTGCACCCGCTGGAAGTGATGATCGGCAAGATCCTGCCGTACATCATGGTCGGCTACATCCAGGTCACGGTGATCCTCGCCGCCGCGTATTTCCTGTTTCAGGTCCCCATCGCCGGCAGCCTGCCGCTGTTGCTGGGCTGTGTCCTGATCTTCCTCGCCGCCAATCTCACCGTCGGCATGATGTTTTCCACCATTGCCAAGAGCCAGATGCAGGCCATGCAGATGACCTTTTTCTTCTTCTTGCCGTCCATGCTGCTGTCCGGCTTCATGTTTCCCTTCCGCGGCATGCCCGGGTGGGCGCAGGTGATCGGCGAGGGGCTGCCCCTCACCCACTTCCTGCGCATCGTCCGCGGCATCATGCTCAAGGGCAACGGCTGGGCGGAAACCTGGCCGAATGTCTGGCCATTGCTGCTGTTCATGGTGGTGGTCATGCTGATCGGCTTCAAGCGCTACCGGAAAACCCTGGACTAGCGGCCGCGCCGCCGCGCGCGCCCCGACATGGATCAACCGACCTCCCCCGCCCCCGGCCACCCCGGCATCCCCCCGACCTGGCCCGCATCCGACAAGGACCTGGTGGGCACCGCCCTGGGCCCCGCGCGGCTCTGGTTCTCGCTGGGCCACGGCATCGTCAACGAGGTCTACCACCCGCGCATCGACATCCCGCAGATCCGCGACCTCGGTTTCATCGTCGCCGACGGCGCCGGCTTCTGGGTGGAGGTCCAGCGCCTGGGCGACTACCGGCTCGACCTCCCCGCGCCGGGCATTCCCCTGGCCACGGTGCTGCATCGCCATCCCCGCTTCAGCCTCCGCCTGCGCATCTGCCCCGACCCGAACCGCGACGTGTTGCGTCTGGAAGTGGACCTGCAAGGCGACCCGGCCCTGCGCCCTTATCTGCTGCTTGCGCCGCACCTGGGCGGCACCGGCTGGAACAACCGGGCCGCGGCGGCCAGCCACCGCGGGCGGCGAATGCTGGCGGCGGAACAGGGGCCGTTCGCGCTGGCCCTGCTGGGGGTGGACGCAGCCTTTCACGATGTCCTGGGCCCGGCCTCGGCGGGGTATGTGGGTGAAAGCGACGGCTGGCAGGACTTCGCCCGCCACGGCCGCATGACCTGGACCTGGCGCGAAGCCGGTCCCGGCAATGTCGCGCTGATGGCCGCGCTGCCGCGCCGGACAAACCTCGCCCTGGGCCTGGCCACCTCGGCACAGGCCGCCGCCACCCTGGCCCTGTCCAGCCTCGCCGAACCCTTCGATCAGGCGTGGGAACAACAGCGTGCCGCCTGGGCCGAATGGCATGCGGCGCGCGAATCGCGTTGCGCCAGCCTCGACCTGCCCGAAACCCTGGCCGCACAATTGCGCCGTTCCGCCCAGGTCTTGAAGACCCATTACGACAAGACCTTCACCGGGGCCATGGTAGCCAGTCTCTCGGTACCCTGGGGCGGCGAGGAACGCGGCGGCTATCACCTGGTCTGGCCACGCGACCTGGTCGAGTGCGCCCAGGCCCTGCTGGCCCTCGGCGGCGAAGCCGAAGCGCGCGCCGTGCTCGCTTACCTGCTCGCTACCCAGAACCCGGACGGCCACTGGCACCAGAACCAGTGGCTGGGCGGACGCGCCTACTGGACGGGCATCCAGCTCGATGAAACCGCCTTTCCGGTCCTGCTCGCCGCCAGCCTTGCCGAGCGCGATGCCCTCGCCGGCATGCCGGTGGCCGACATGATCCGCAGTGCGCTCGCCTTCCTGATCCGCGAGGGACCGGCCAGTCCGCAGGACCGCTGGGAAGAAGACGCCGGCGTCAATCCCTACACCCTGGCCGTGTGCATTGCCGCCCTGGTGACCGGCGCCGGCCTTCTACCGGAGGTGGAGCGCGCGTTGCCCCTGCTGCTGGCGGATTTCTGGAATGCCCGCCTGGAAGACTGGTGTGTGGCCCGTGGCACCGGCCTCGACGCCGCGCATGGCATCGCCGGTCATTACGTGCGCGAGGCGCCGACCGAGGTCCTGGCCTGTCCGGCCGCCCTCAGCCGCCATCTGCCGATCAAGAACCGCGCCGAGGACCCCGGCCTCGACGCCGCCGACCAGATTGGCACCGATTTCCTGCAACTGGTACGCCTCGGCCTGCGCCGCGCCGACGATCCCTTGATCCTGGACAGCCTCAAGTTGGTGGATGCCCTGCTCAAGACCGAGACCCCGAGCGGCCCGGTCTGGCACCGCTACAACGGCGATGGCTATGGCGAACACGCCGACGGCGCGCCCTTCGACGGCAGCGGCCAGGGGCGCGGCTGGCCGCTGCTGGTGGGCGAGCGCGGCCATCATGCCCTGGCCCTGGGCGAGGACGCCCTGCCCTACCTCGATGCCATGAATGCCATGGCCGGTGCCGGCGGCCTGCTGCCGGAACAGGTGTGGGACGCCGCCCCGTTGCCGGAACGCGGCTTGCTGCCGGGTCATCCGAGTGGCTCCGCCATGCCCCTGGCCTGGGCGCACGCGGAGTTCATCAAGCTGGCCGCCTCGCGGGGCCTGGGACACCCGGTCGACCGGCCCGACGCGGTCTGGCACCGCCACCAGGGCCGCCGTCCCGTCGCCGCCACCTGGGTCTGGACTCCCGGCGCGCCCCTGCCCCGCCTCGCCAGCGGCTGCGCCCTGCTCATCCTGCTGCCGCGCGCGGCCTTGCTGCGCCTCGGTTTCGACGGCTGGCAAGACATCCGCGATCTGCCCAGCCAGCCGCTGGGCCTGGAACTGCACGGCACCACCCTCGCCGCCGATGTCCTGCATGGGCGGCGGCGCCTGGATTTCACCTGGCAATGGCGCGAAGGGAACTGGCAGGGCGAGGACTTCGGGATAGACCTGGCTGCCTGAAGCGCGCTGCCCGGTGTTATCCGTCGCGCAGGTCAGGTTGGCGCGTGGCGGCGACCTGGCCTGCGCCACATCGGCACCTCATGATCCACGGCGACGCAGCCAGCCCAACCCATGCAGCGCCAGAGCCAGCAGCACCACCAGAGCCATGATCCACTCCTCGATCCGATGCAGTTGCGCGATGTGCTCCGTGAGCAGCGCGCCGAACAGATACCCGGCGCCCCCCACCAGGGCCGCCCACGGGATCGCCGAGACGGCGTTGAGCCAGAAAAAGCGCCGCCAATGGATACCGCTCATGCCCACCGCGATCGGCAAGGCGATACGCAGACCCCACAGGAATCGCATCGACAGGATGAACTTCACGGGATGCCGGTCGATCAGCCCGATCGAGCGCTCGACGCGCGCCGCCAGCCTCGCCCGCTTGCGCAGCAAGGCTTGCCCGTGGCGCCGCCCCAGCCAGAAGAAGAACTGGTCGCCCAGCACTGCCCCCAGCCAGGCGACGGCAAACACCACGACCGGATTCAGATAGCCCCGGTGCGCGGCATACCCGGCCAGCAACAACACGGTTTCGCCCTCCAGTACGGAACCGAGAAACACGGCCGGGTAGCCGAACTGATTGATGAGGCTGGGCAGGTCCATGAGATGGGCGTTGGTCGGGGTGACGGGTCGCTTGTGGATGATGAGGGCAGTTTACTTGTCGTCTGACAGGGGGGAACCTTACCAATCGGCGTCAGCAGCATCTGCTGGGAATCGCTTTCATTCATATCGATCCGGTGCCTAACCCCATGTCATACCTCAACGATCCACGTGTCCTGTTCGCCACCGAACGCACCCTTCTGGCCTGGAATCGCACCGCCATCGCGCTGATGGGGCTGGGGTTCCTGGTGGAGCGGTTCGGTCTCTACCTGCATGTGGTGCTGAGCCGCCAGCCTGAGCCGCTGCATCGCAATATCACGCTGGTCCTGGGCGTGGCCTTCATCCTCTTCGGTGTGCTGTTGCTGCTGCTATCGACGCGGCAATACCGCAAGGTGGTGTCCACCCTCGGCGCTGGCGAGATTCCCGATGGCTACTGGCTCGGCTTGCCGGTGCTCACCAATTTGGGAATGGCCTTGCTGGGCTTGGTGCTGGCGGCCTATCTGGCTCTGGTATGAGCCATTTTTATATTCAGCTGTTGATAACCATTCTCATTAGTGGCAGGATGCGTTCCAGTCAATTCCCGTTCTGGAGCATCTCTCATGAAGTTCGGTCATTCCCTGAAATTGTTGTTCTCCACCACCCTGCTGGCGGCACTGGCCACGCCCGCGCTGGCGGCCGAGGTCGTCGTCTATTCGGCGCGCAACGAGCAGTTGATCAAGCCGCTGTTCGACGCATACACCAGGGAAACCGGGGTGGAAGTCAAGTTCATCACCGACAAGGAAGGGCCGCTGATGGCGCGCTTGAAAGCGGAGGGACGGAATACGCCCGCCGATGTGTTGCTGACTGTCGATGCCGGCAATCTCTGGCAGGCGGCACAGGAAGAATTGTTGAAGCCGGTTGATTCGCCAACGCTCAAGACCAACATCCCGGCTTATCTGCGCGACCCCGGCAACCAGTGGTTCGGCCTCTCGGTACGCGCCCGCACGGTGGTTTACAACCCCAACAAGGTGAAGCCGGGCGAACTGACCACCTATGAGGACCTGGCCAGCCCGGCCTGGAAGGGCCGGCTGTGCCTGCGTACTTCCAAGAAGGTCTATAACCAGTCGCTGGTGGCCATGATGATTTCGGAACACGGTGAGGAGAAAACCGAGCAGATCGTGCGCGGTTGGGTCGCCAACCTGGCGACCGACCCCCTTCCCGACGACACCAAGGCGATGGAAGCCGTGGCCGCCGGCCTCTGCGATGCCACCGTGGTCAATACCTATTACTACGGCCGTCTGATGGAGAAGAAGCCCAACCTGCCGCTGGCGATCTTCTGGCCCAACCAGAAAGGCAGCGGCGTGCACGTGAACATCTCCGGTGCCGGCGTGACCCGATACGCCAAGCATGAGCTTGAGGCCATCAAGCTGCTGGAATGGCTGTCTTCCGCCAAGGCGCAGAACCTGTTCGCCGATGTCAACCTGGAATATCCGGCCAACCGGAGCGTGATGTGGGATGCCACCGTCGCCGCCTGGGGCAATTTCAGGCAGAACCAGATCAACGTGTCCGAGGCGGGCAAGCTGCAAACCCGCGCAGTGATGTTGATGGACCGTGCCGGATACAAATGATTCTCACCTGTCGGGCTGCTAGAATGCGGACCTTCCCATCCATTGATCGGACTTCGGCATGGTCACACTAGAAAGGGCGCCCGCTTCGGGCGCCTTTTCCTTGTTCTCGGCGCCGCGCGCCACCGCCTGGGGCATCGCCGCCCTCACCCTGATCCCGGTGCTGGTGGTGGCCTCGGCGCTGGTCGATCCGGATCAGGTCATCTGGGCGCATCTGTGGCGCTACACGCTGCCGGAACTGCTGGTGAACAGCGTCTGGCTGGCGCTGGGCGTCGGCCTCGGGGTGAGCGTCCTGGGCATTTCGCTGGCCTGGCTGACCGCCGCCTGCGAGTTTCCCGGGCGCCGCTTCTTCTCCTGGGCGCTGCTGCTGCCGTTGGCGTTGCCGGCCTACGTGACCGCCTTCGTCTGGCTGGGCTGGCTGGATTTCACCGGCGCGCTGCCCACTTGGCTGCGCGAGAGCTGGGGCATCGCCCAGGTGCCGCCGATCCGTTCGCGCGGCGGCGTCATCCTGGTGATGACCCTGGCCCTGTACCCTTATGTCTTCCTCACCGCCCGCGCCGCCTTCCAGGGCCAGGGCCGGCGTCTGATGGAAGCGGCGCAGTCGCTCGGCATCGGCCGGGTGCGCGGTTTTTTCCGGGTGGCGTTGCCGATGGCGCGGCCGGGCATCGTCGCCGGCCTCTCGCTGGCGCTGATGGAAACCCTGGCGGACTTCGGCACGGTTTCCGTCTTCAACTACAACACCTTCACCACCGCCATCTACAAGGCCTGGTTCTCGCTGTTCTCGCTGCCGGCTGCCTCGCAACTGGCGAGCATCCTGATCTTCTTCGTGCTGGTGCTGGTGCTGCTGGAGCAGGCGTCCCGCCAGAATCGCAGTTACGCGCAATCGAGTCGCGGCGGTGGCGCTTCGGCGCGCATCCGCCTGGTCGGCCGGCGCGCGGGCCTGGCCACGGGATTCGCCGGCGGCGTCTTCCTGCTTGCCTTCCTGGCGCCTTTCGCGCAATTGCTGGTCTGGGCCTGGGCGGCGGCGAGCAGGGATCTCGATCCGCGCTATCTCGAATTCATCGGCCACTCCCTGCTGCTTTCCGCTCTCGGCGCCCTGCTGATCGCCGGCCTCAGCCTGGCCCTGGCCTACGCGCAGCGCATCGCGCCCTCGAACGGGATGCTGTTCACCACCCGCCTCGCCACCCTAGGCTACGCCCTGCCGGGCGCGGTGCTGGCGGTCGGCTTCTTCATCCCGGTGGCCTGGCTGGACAACCTGATCATCGACCAGACCCGCGCCTGGACCGGCCGCGAGATCGGGCAGGTGCTGGGCGGCACGCTGGCGGTGATGCTGCTGGCCTATTGTGCGCGCTTTCTCGCGGTGGGTTTCGGCACGGTCGAGGCCGGTCTCGGCCGCATCACCCGCAGCCTCGACGAGGCCTCGGAAGTACTCGGCGTCGGCGGCCGCAAGCGCCTGCTGCGCGTGCATCTGCCGATGCTGCGCGCGCCGTTGCTGGTGGCGATGGCGCTGACCTTCGTCGACATCATGAAGGAACTGCCGATTACCCTGATGACCCGGCCGTTCGGTTGGGACACCCTGGCCACCCGCGTCTTCGAGATGACCTCCGAGGGCGAGTGGGAGCGCGCCGCGCTGCCCGCCGTCGCCATCGCCGTGGCCGGCCTGTTGCCCATCTTCCTCTTGATCAAACACAGCGATGCTCGCACTTGACCGCATAGCCCAGTCCTACGGCCGCAAGACGGTTCTGAACGACATCTCGTTCCAGCTCGCACCCGGCCAGATCGGCTGCCTGCTGGGGCCGTCCGGCTGCGGCAAGACCACCGCGCTGCGGCTGATCGCCGGCTTCGAGGCGCTCGACCGCGGCGAGATCCGCATCGACGGCCAGCCGGTGGCCGGCGCCGGCTGGTCGCTGCCGCCGCAACAGCGTCACGTTGGCCTGGTGTTCCAGGATTACGCCCTGTTCCCGCATCTGTCGGTGGCCGCCAATGTCGCCTTCGGCCTGCACGCGCTGGATAACGACGAGCGCAATTTACGCGTGCAGCAGATGCTCAAGCTGGTCGGCCTGTCGAAGGAAGCCACCACCTGGCCGCACCAGCTTTCCGGCGGCCAGCAGCAGCGCGTCGCCCTGGCCCGCGCCCTGGCGCCGAAGCCGCGCCTGCTGCTGCTGGACGAGCCGTTTTCCAACCTGGACGTGGAGTTGCGGGAAAAGCTCTCCCTGGAAGTGCGCGACATCCTCAAGCACGAAGGCATCACCGCCCTGCTGGTCACCCACGACCAGCACGAGGCTTTCGCCATGGCCGACGTGATCGGGGTGATGAACGCCGGCGTCATCCAGCAATGGGCGACGCCCTACGCCCTCTACCACGAGCCGGTCAACCGCTTCGTCGCCGACTTCATCGGTCAGGGCGTGCTGTTGCCGGGCAAGGTGCTCAACAGCCGCCAGGTGGAGATCGAACTCGGCGTCCTCGACGGCCAGGTCGATGGCGACTGCGACGAGGCTGGCGGCTGCTCCAGGTGCGAGAAAGGCTGCATGGTCGACGTGCTGATCCGCCCCGACGACATCATCCACGACGACGACAGCCTGCTCATGGCCCGGGTCGAGCGCAAGGCCTTCCGTGGCGCCGATTTCCTCTACACCCTGCGGCTTCCCGGCGGCGGCCGCGTGCTGGCGCAGGTGGATTCCCACCACAACCACGCCATCGGCGAGCCCATCGGCATCCGTCTCGGAGTGGATCATGTGGTGGCGTTCCGGAAATGACGCCGCTTGCAGCGCAGGCGTCCCCGCCTGCTCGTTCCTCAGATTGTCCTGCCCCAGCCACGGTGGATGCAGGCGGGACGCCCGCGCGACATCAGTGCCTCTTCGACCCCGCCGCCTACCCACATCCCGTGGATCGGGTGCGCCTGATCGAAACCCATATCTCCTGGGTGTTCCTGGCCGGCGAATACGCCTACAAGCTGAAGAAGCCGGTGAACCTGGGCTTTCTCGACTTCAGCACATTGAAGCGGCGCGAACACTGCTGCCGCGAGGAAGTGCGCCTGAACCGCCGCCTGGCGCCGGACATCTACCTCGGCGTCGTGCCCATCGCCGGCTCGCCGCCGCGCGTCGAAGGCGAAGGCCCGGTGCTGGAATGGGCGGTGAAGATGCGCGCCTTCCCGGCCGAGGCCACCCTCGACCGCGAGGCGGACATCACCCCCGGGCAGGTCGACGCCATCGCCGACCGGGTGGCGCGCTTTCACCTGGAGATCGCTCCGGCACCAGGTGAATTCGGGACCCCGGACGCGGTCCGGGCGCCGGTGGCGGAAAACTTCCGGCAGTTGCGCGAACTGCTGCCCACGCCCGATTCCCGACTGGATGCGCTCGAAGCCTGGTCCGTCGCCGAAGGCCAGCGCCTCGCCGGCCACTTCGCGGCGCGGCGGGCAGAGGGCCACATCCGCGAGTGCCACGGCGACCTGCACCTGGGCAACATCGCCTGGGTGGACGACGCCCCGCTAATCTTCGACGGCATCGAATTCAATCCCGGCCTGCGCAGCATCGACGTCATCAGCGAAGTCGCCTTCCTCTGCATGGATCTCATGCATCGTGGCCATGTGGCGCTGGCCTGGCGCTTCCTCAACCGCTATCTGGAACACAGCGGCGACTACGCCGGGCTGGCCGCCCTGCCCTACTACCTGGCCTATCGGGCGCTGGTGCGGGCCAAGGTCGCGGCGATCACGGCAAGCGCGCGCGGCGATGACGATTTCAGCATATGCCGGAGCTACCTGGAACTGGCCGGGCGCCTCACGCGGCGACCGCCACCAGCGCTGCTGCTGATGCATGGCGTCTCCGGCGCCGGCAAGACCTGGGTATCGCAATCGCTGCTGGAGCAACTGCCCGCGATCCGCATCCGTTCGGATGTCGAGCGCAAGCGCCTGTTCGGCCTCGAAGCCCTGGCCGACAGCCGCGCCATCAGCGTGAACATCTATAGCCGCGAGGCGGGCGAGCGTACCCTGGCGCATCTGCTCGCGCTCGCGGAAACCCTGCTGGATGCCGGCGTCCGGGTCATCGTCGACGCCACCTTCATCAAGCGCGACTGGCGCGATCCCTTCCTGAGCCTGGCGGCCCGTCTGGCGGTGCCCTGGCTGATCATCGCCCTGGAAGCGCCGGTCGAGGTGCTGCAACAGCGCGTGCTGGCCCGTCAGGCCGCCGGCCGCGATGCTTCCGAGGCGGGGGTCGATGTCCTTGCCGCGCAACTTGCCGTCGCCGACCCCTTCACCGCGGTGGAACTTCCCCATGTCATTCGTCCTGGCGCCGATCCAAGCCAGGCCCTCAGCCAGATCCTAGCCACCCTGCCATGACCCAGACCCTTACCCTAGGCGAGTTGCCTGTCGGCCGTTGCGGCACCATCGTCCGCATCGAGGCCGGCCTTGAACTCACCGCCCGCATGCGCGCCCTCGGCCTGTTGCCCGGCCGCCGCGTCAAGGTGATCCGTAGTTCTCCCTTTCGCGGCCCCATCCAGGTTCGCGCCGGCCAGACCGACCTGATCATCCGTCGTGGCGAAGCCGCCGCCATCCTGCTCCACCCCTGTCCCGCCGAAGCGGGCTGCGCCTGAACTCAACCGGCCCACGCACATGAGCAAACGAATCGCCCTCGTCGGCATGCCGAATACCGGCAAATCCACCCTCTTCAACCGTCTCACCGGCGCCGGCGCCCGCGTCGGCAACTGGCCCGGTCTCACCGTCGAACTGCTTTCCGCCAAGCTGCTGCTGGGCGATGCGATGGTGGAACTGGTGGACCTGCCCGGCCTGCACAACCTCCACGGCTTTTCCGAAGACGAGCGGGTGGCGCGGCATTTCATCGAGACGCAGCCGCTCAACGGCATCCTGGTGGTGCTCAATACCACGCAACTGGAACGGCAGCTGGCGCTGGTACTGCAACTCAAGGCACTCGGCCTGCCCATGCTGCTGGCCCTGAACATGGCCGACGAGGCCCAGCATCGCGGCATCCGCGTGCGCAGCGAGGTGCTCGAGGCCCGTCTCGGCATCCCGGTGCGGCTGATCAGCGCCAAGCATGGGCGCGGTGTGCCGGAACTGAAGCAGTCGCTGAGCGAGTGGCTGCGCGAACACCCCAAGGCGAGTCAGGCAAGCGCCGCCGTCCTGGCGGAAGACGACACCATCGAACTGATGGTCGACGAGTTGATCGGCAAGACCATGCACATCCCGGTCTGCCTTTCGCCCACCCGTACCGACCGCGTCGATCAGGTCCTGCTGCATCCCTGGCTGGGCATTCCCCTGTTCCTGTTGCTGATGCTGGGGGTGTTCCAGATCGTCTACGGCATCGGCGCGCCCTTGCAGGAGGGGCTGGCCTGGCTGCTCGACGAGGTCAAGACGCTCTGGCTGACACCGCTGCTCGCCGGCCTGCCGGCCTGGGTCGCGAGCTTCCTGCTCGAGGGCCTCTATGACGGCATCGGCACGGTCATGTCCTTCCTGCCCATCATCGTGGTGTTCTTCCTGGCGATGGCGGTGGTGGAAGACAGCGGTTATCTCGCCCGCGCCGCCTTCCTCATGGACGCCCTGATGTCGCGCCTGGGCCTCGACGGCCGCGCCTTCGTGATGCAGTTGATGGGCTTCGGCTGCAATGTGCCGGCCATCATGGGGACGCGGGTGATCCGCAGTCGCTCGCAGCGCATCGCCGCAATGATGATGATCCCCTTCTCGCTCTGCTCGGCGCGGCTGCAGGTCTTCCTGTTCTTCACCAGCGCGGTGTTCACCGCGCGGGCGGCGCCGTGGGTGCTGTTCAGCCTCTACGTGATGAGCTTCGTCATGGCCTTTTTCACCGCCTGGCTGATGCGTGGCCGTACCCGGCATACCACCGACCCCCTGCTGATGGAGATGCCGCCATACCGCTTGCCCACGCTCGCCGCCCTGGGCCGGCAATCCTTCCGCGAGTCCGGTCACTTTCTGCGCCAGGCGGGCGGATTCATCATCCTCGGCGTCGCCCTGGTCTGGTTCCTCACCCACTTTCCGCTCGACGCAGCCCCGGCCAGTTCCGCGACCCTGGCGGGGCATCTTGCCGGCTGGATGGCGCCGATCTTCACCCCGCTGGGCATCGATCAATTGCTGTCGATCGCGCTCCTGTTCGGCTTCGTCGCCAAGGAAGTGGTGATCGGCTCGCTCGCGGTGATCTACGGTGCCAGTGGCGAACAACTCTCCGGCCTGCTGGCCCACAACCTGGACTGGATGCAGGCCTACAGCTTCATGCTGTTCACCCTGATCTATACCCCCTGCCTGTCGGCCCTGGCCACGATCCGCCGTGAAGCCGGCAGCCGCCGTGTCATGTGGATGTCGCTGGGGTGGTCGCTGGCGGTGGCCTGGCTGCTCAGCTTCACCTTCTACCAGACGGCGCGGGCGCTGTTCCAGTAACCGGGCTCAGCCCGCCAGCGGGGGGAAAGATCAGGCGCCAGCGGCCTCGCCGCGGCGTAGGGTCAGCAAAGCGGGGGAGTCCGTATGCTCCAGCAGAATCGAGCGCACCCGCTCCTGCCACAGATCGGCGAATGCCGCGCGTTCTTCGGCGGAGGCCTGGCCGCTCACGACACGCGGCATCAGGGTCTGCATCGCGGCCGCCGGCGGGACCTGTTCCGGGTGATAGTCCAGCAGTACCGAGGTGGCGGTGTCGATACGGGTCAGGCGCACCTCGGCCGCCAGATCGGCAATGCCGTACTTCAGCAGGTTGCGGCGCACGAAGCGGGGGCCCAGGCCCTTGAATCCCCCCTCACCCGCCGCGCCCGTGACCAGCCCGAGCAGCGCACCCACCACGCCGGTGGTGCCGGCATCCTGGGCAGCGCGCAGGTCGACGCGGACATGGCCACGCCGCGGGGGCATGTCCGGATAGAGCGCCGCGAGGCCATGCCGTGCCATCAGCCAGGCCCCGGCCACGGTGGGGCAGGAATGGCCGGCCAAACGCACCATGTCCTCGTAGCGATAGTCGATGAGCCCCCCTGCCGCCGCGCCCAGGGCTTCGGCAAGGTCGTCATGGAGGGTCAGCGCGGGGATCTGCTGGAAAAAAGCGGGAAAGGACATGGGGACTCCTGTGGTGCCGGCTTGCGGCCGGCCGTATTGCGTTGATCGACAAGAATCAGTTCAGCGCCATGCCGCGCAACTTCATCACCACCCGCCCCACGCCGGCCGGCATGGCGGCGGTGGCGGTTTCCAGTTCCACGGCATCGAGCATGTTCTTCACCATCAGGCCGAGGTCGGTGTCGCCCTCGATCAACAGGCGGCGGTTGAAGAACAGCGTGTCCGGATCTTCCATGCGCAGGGCAAGCCGCGCGAAATCCTGGGCCGTGGCGGTGAAGGTGACATCGGCCGGGCCATCGCGCAGGGCATGGAAGCCGTTGTTCCGTACCGTGAAATGCAGCTTCAGGCCGAGGTCGCTGACCTGCACACGGAACCGCCGGCCGGCAACGTGCGACCAGTCCAGTTCGCGCAAGGTCGGCCAGGCCAGCAGATTGCCGGCGGCGGCGAAGGCGCGCGAGGCCGGCCAGCCCGGCAGACGGGAGACGAGGCGGGCGATGGGCTTGGGAAAAGCGGGGAGTTTCATGTTGTCTCCTGTGACGCCGGCTGGCCGCCGGCGAATCGGGGACCGGCGAAGCGCCGGCGTCAGCTCGGGTGATAGGCCATGCCCGCCTCGCCCAGCCAATAGCCGTCACAGGGCTGGCCGGGCATCAGGCGATCGAGTCTTTCCGGGGCGCCAGCGGCGCCGATGTCGCCATCCAGGAGGGCGCGAAACACCTCCACCACCCGTCCCATCCGCGTCGATTGCGGCGACAGGCGCAGGCGGCCGACGCCGGTTGCGCGCAGTTCATCGAGCCGGTGCGCCAGGCTCATGACCTTGGCGGACTGGGTCTGGATGCCGTTGATGGTGAGGAAATCCTCGCCCTCGCGGGTGCGCATGGTGAGCCCGTCGGGATGATCGAGACAGCGGAACTGGCAGTCATCCTTCTGCAGGTTGTAATGGCGGGCGGTGAAGCAGCGCGCCGAGAACGCCAGCGGCAGTCGGCCATAGGCGAACAGTTCGGTTTCCATGCCCTCGGGCACGGCCATGGCGGCGAGCATAGTGCGCGGCATTTCCACCGGCGGCACCCAGCGCGTCGCACCCAGGTCGCGGAGCTGGGCCAGGGTATCCGGGTTGTAGGCATTCAGTGTCGGTCCCGCCACGAACGGCGCGCCCCGCTCCGCGAGCAGCCGCACCGCGCCCCATTCGTTGGCTTCGACCAGGAAGCGGCCATCGTTGATGATCTTGCGCAGCGCCTTGAGGTCGGATTCCGATTCGATCAGGGTCTGTGTGGACAGCACCACTTCCTTGCCGGCGGCGGCCAGTCTTTCCGCCAGTTCCAGCCAGTCGGACAGGCGCAGGAGGTGGCGGCGGGAACAAACGGTTTCGCCAAGGTAGACCGTGTCGAGCGGCCAGTCCGCGGCGGCCTCGTAGAAGGCCAGGGTGTCTTCGCGGGACCAGTAGTACAGGAGGGGGCCGAGAGCGAGTTTCATCATTTCCATGGCCGGTAATAGGCCCCGAGGGTATGCATGCTGCCTTCGGACACCTTGTTGAGTTGCGCCATCCAGGCGGGGTTGGGCTTGAAGGCGGTCAGATCCCGCTTCACCGCGTCGATGGCCGCGCGCCAGACCTGGGTGACCTGGGCGACGTAGGCCGGGCTGCGCTGGCGGCCTTCGATCTTGATCGCGGCGATGCCCAATCGCGCCATCTCCGGCAACATTTCCATGCTGTTGAGGCTGGTCGGTTCCTCCAGTGCGTAATAGGTCTCGCCCTGGACATCGAAGCGGCCCTTGCACAATGTCGGGTAGCCGGCCTTTTCGGTGTCGGCGTAGCGGTCGATCAGCACGCCATTGAGCCGCGTCTCCATGCCCTTGGGGGTCTGCTGCCAGCGCACGGCGTGGCCGGGCGAACAGGCGCCGAAGGTGTTGGGAGAGTCGCCACAGGCATAGGAAGAGAGCAGGCAGCGCCCTTCCACCATGACGCAGAGACCGCCGAAGCCGAACAGCTCGATCTCGACATCGGTGTTGGCGACGACGTTTTCCACTTGCGGCAACGACAGCACCCGTGGCAGCACAGCGCGCTGGATGCCGAAACGCTCGCGGTAGAAATTCACCGCCTCGTAGCTGGTGGCGGACCCCTGTACCGAGAGATGCAGGCGCAGGTTCGGATGATGCTTGTTCGCGTAGGCCATGAGGCCGGGGTCGGCGAGGATGATGGCGTCGAGTCCGGAATCGGCGGCGGTATCGACCGCCGCATGCCAGCGCGCCAGGGTGGCAGGTTGCGGATAGGTGTTGAGCGCCATCAACACTTTCACGCCCTTGCCGTGGGCATAGCGGATGCCTTCGGAAAGAGATTTCGCGTCGAAATTGAGACCGGCGAAGTTGCGCGCGTTGGTATTGTCCTTGAGGCCGAGGTAGACGCCGTCGGCGCCGTTATCCACCGCGGCTTTCAGCGCCGGCAGGCTGCCCGCCGGGCAGATGAGTTCAAGCAATGCAGGCATCTTCTTCCGTAACCTTATGATAAGGCGTGACTTTGCTACCTTGTCGAGTCCCTCGCCGTTGCAGTTCCGCGACCACGGCATTCACCACCGGCCATTTCTGGCTGCACCAGTCCGGCGCCAGCAGCAGCTTGGCGGGCGAAGTGCCGGTGACGCGGTGATAGAGCACGTCCCAGGGGGTGCGCTCGATCATGTCGGCGGCGGTCTGGATGTACTCTTCCACCGCCAGCGGCTGGTATTCCCCACGCCGCCACTGGTTGGCCAGTTGCGTGCCTTTCACGACATGCAGCGGGTGCAGCTTGAGGCCGTCGGTGCCGATGTCGAGCACGATGTCCAGGCTCTCCTTCGCGTTCCAGCCGTCCTCGCCCGGCATGCCGACGATCAGATGGGTGCATACCGGGATGCCGAGGCGGCGCGCCGCCACCGTGGTCTGGATGTATTCCTTGAGGCCGTGGCCACGATTCACTTTTTCCAGGCTTTCGTCGAAGGCGGACTGTAGCCCCAGCTCCAGCCACACTTCCATGCCCCGGTCGAGGTACTCCGCCAGGAGATCGAGCACGGCGGGCGGCACGCAATCCGGCCGCGTCCCCACCGACAGGCCGATCATGCCTTCCACCGCCAGCGCTTCGTCGTACATCGCGCGCAGGCTCTCCACGTCGGCGTAGGTGTTGGTATAGGCCTGGAAATAGGCGAGGTATTTTCTGGCGCGGGTACGGCGGGCGATGCCCCGGCGTCCCGATTCGAGCTGTTCGGAGAGCGGAACCGACTGGTGGTCGTTCGACCTGGCCGGCACGCAGGCCGGCGCCTCCCCTTCGTTCGGCGCGCCATGCGCGCGTTGTTCCGCGACAGTGACGTTGAAGGAGGCGTTGTTGCAGAAGGTGCAGCCCCCGATCCCCTTGCTGCCGTCGCGGTTGGGGCAGGTGAATCCGGCATCCAGGGCGATCTTGTGGACACGTTCGCCATGCTTGGCGAGCAGCCATTGACCGAAGGTATGCACGTAGTCGGACAGCATTTAAGACATCAGTCTCTTGAAAGCCAGAAAGCCAGCACGATGCCGAACCAGACGAGCGCGGTCAAGGCCGGCATGCCGGAACATTTGTATCCCAGCAGTGGCAACACCGCCGCAGACAGGAATAACAGGGCCCTGACACCGTTCCAGCGGGTGAGTCGCTGGCGTGCTTCGTGATGCCAGGCGACCGGGCGGGTGGGTTCGGTCCAGACCGGCGCCAGCTGGCTGGCGGCACCGGTCACCAGAGGCATGAGGAAACCGGGAAGAAACAGGGTCAGGGGTGAACCGATTTCCAGCAAGGTGCCCAGCATGGCCAAGGCAAAGCCCAGGGTTGCCGCCAGCAGCACCGGCGCGGCGCCATGCATGGCGAGAACGTGCTGACGATGCAGGCGCATCCAGGCCAGGCCCATGCGCCCCAGCACCCAGGCCCAGAGGACGCCGCCCAGCCAGGCCAGGGGCGGCCACCCGGCCTGGCCGGCGGCCAGGATCAGGCTGCCGGCCAGCGCCCATTTCAGGTCGCCGCGCAGCCGCGTGGCGGCTTGCGGATCAGGCTGGTTGGCGGCGGTCGGCATCAGCACCTGCAAGGTCCCCACCGCCGTCAGGCCGACGAAACCGTACAGGTTGATGTGCAGGTGAAACACGCGCAACGGCACATGCCATTGCGGCAGGATCGGAATCAGGAAGGCGGCGATCAGCCCCAGCGCCAGACAGGCCATGGCCGCGACATACCAGTCGAGGCCGGGATGCGGGCGTCCCAGGGTGAGACGGGCGCGGGTGCGCATCCAGGCCAGCATGGCGCCGGCGCCGAACAGGGCCAGGGCCGCGGCGGCCGAGAGCCAGGCGTACTCCAGCCAGCCGATGAAGACCGCCAGGGCCAGCACGCCCGACACGCTCATCAGCCATGGCAGGCGCGCCGTCCAGCGACCGGGGCCGCGACCACGCGTGAGCACCGGCACGAAGTGCTGCATGGCGGCGGTGATCAGCGTCATCACCCCCAGCGCCAGGACCAGATGCGCCCAGAACGCCGGCGCCGCGCCGAACGCCCTGGGCAGGGCCTGCCCGGCGAACAGCGCGATCAGGGTGGCGACCAGCAGCGCGACCAGCACGGTGCCGCGTTGCTTACTTGACGATGAAATCGATCATCACGCCTTGCGGGCCCTGGTCCAGGTAGTTGATGTCGATGCGTTCGCCGTAGCGCGCCTGCATCTGCTGCAGCAGCGGGATCGGGTTGTGGTCGTTGACGAAGCGCATGCGCTCGCCCGGGTTGAGGGCGTCGAGGGCGCCGAAGATGGCGGCATGACGGAAACGCTTGGCGATGCCGCGCGCGTCGAAGGGGTAGATGGCGTCCGAGCGGGTATGGTCGTGAACGGGGATGTGGATTTCAGTCATGGTGGACCTCGATTTGAAAGGAGCCCGCATGGTCATGCCGGATGCCGGGGAGCGCCTTGATCGATGTCATGGGCTGGCCCTGGAGGGATCAGGGGCAAAGAGGTGAGCCATTGCCCCGCTTGCCGCTAAACTAGCATTCAGTTCGATAAGGATAACGGGAAACTGGCATCGTGACGCCGCATCATCAGGTCCTCATCATCGGCGGTGGTCCCGCTGGTGCCGCCGCTGCCCACACCCTGGCGCGGCACGGTGTCGATGTCGCGGTGATCGACAAGGCCGCGTTTCCCCGTGACAAGCTCTGCGGCGGCCTCCTGACCCTGCGCAGCAGGAAAATCTATCAGCGCATCTTTGCTTCGTCCTGGGATGACGTCGTTAGCCACACCGCGCACGGCGTCAAATTCCTGCACCAGGGACGCGTGCTCAGCGAGGTCGTGGATCACCGCGACCTATGCTTTACCCGGCGCCTGGATTTCGACCAGCACCTGCTCGACCAGGCCATCGCGCGGGGCGCCTGCACGTATCTCGACGATGCCGTCGTTGCCATCGATTTCGCCGCGAAAACGTGTCGTCTGGAGTCGGGTCGGGAAATCGGCTATGACACGCTGATCGGCGCCGATGGCGTCAACAGCCTGGTCGCCAGGAGCTTGTTCGGGCGCGCTTTCAATCCACGCACGGTGGCCTTCGCCCTGGAAATGGAAGTCGACCGTGGCCGCCATGCCGCCGAATTGCGCGATCCGGAAATCCATTTCGGTGTGGTGCGCTGGGGCTATGCCTGGGTGTTTCCCAAGCGGGACACGCTCACCGTCGGGGTCGGCGGCCTGCATGCGCGCAACCCTGAACTGAAATCCACATTCAGCGCCTTTCTCCGCGAGCGCTTCGGCGCCTTGCCGGAGGGCCGGATCAAGGGTCACCATCTGCCCTTCGGTGACTACCGCAAGGTGCCGGGCCGCGGCGATGTCCTGCTCTGCGGCGACGCCGCCGGGCTGGTCGACCCGATCACCGGCGAGGGCATCGCCTACGCCATGCTGAGCGGCCTTTACGCCGCCGAGTCCATCATCGAATCCGGTCGCCGCCCCGCCCTGCCCGCCTATCGCGTCCGCTACCGGGAAATCACCCGCGACTTCGACCACGCCAACCGCTTGCGCCATCTGCTGTTTCCGACCCCCTGCGAACGCATTTTCCTCAAGGCGCTGCCGGCGAGCGACAGCCTGGCGCTGCAGCATATGGAGCTGATGGCGGACGAAATCGGCTATGGCGACTATGCCCGCCACATGTTCAGCCGCGCAATGCGCCGATTGGGTCACAGATTGCTGTTTCGTTCCGCCACCAGAGCGGGACAATAGCGGTATTCAAGAAGGAGCCCCGCCATGAGCCACAAGCATGAACACCTGATTCGCGCGATCTTCCAGGATCCCATCAGCGGCAACATCCACTGGCGCGAGATCGAATCCCTCATCCTGCACCTCGGCGCCAGCATGGAACCCCTCACCGGTTCGCGTTACCGGATCGTGCTCAACGGTGTCGAGGGCATCCTGCACCACCCCCATCACAGCAACGTGTTCGGCAAGCAGGACATCAAGAACCTGCGCCAGTATCTGGCCTCTGCCCGGGTGACGCCGTCGTTGTACGAGGAAAGCCAGAAACACTGATCAGCCGTCTCCCCCGAAGCGCTTGCCTGACTCGATGGGCTGGCCGCAATGCGGGCAGACCTTCGCCTGTCGCTCGCGGCGCATTTCCTCGGTGAAGCTGGCCCCCATGATGCCGGCCGGCAGGGCGAACATGGCGATGCCGAAGACGGCGACCAGGGAGGCGAACAGCCTGCCCAATCCGGTCACCGGAAAAACGTCGCCATAACCCACGGTGGTGAGAGTGACCACGGCCCACCAAGCGGTGGTGGGGATATCGGGAAACTTGTCCGGCTGCGCCTCGTGTTCGGCGAAGTACATCAACGATGCCGCGAGAATGATCAGCAGCAACATCAGGAGGCTGGTGATGAGCAGTTCCTCCTTCTTGTTGCGCATGACCCGGGCGAACAGCGCCAGGGTTTCCGAATAACGCCCGAACTTGGCGATGCGTAGCAGCCGCAACAACCGCAGCGCCCTTAGGAAACGCATGTCTAGCGCCAGGAAGCTGAGGAAATACGGCAGCACCGCGATCAGGTCGACCAGGGCCAGTGGCGAGAACATGAAACGCAGTCGCCCGAGGAGCGGCCGCGCATAGGCCGGCTGGCTGGTGCAGGCCGCCAGTCGCGCCAGGTATTCCAGGCTGAACACCGCAACCGAGAACGTCTCGAAGACATCCAGCCAGGGGCCATAACGCACGCTGACACTGTGCACGGTGCCGATGATCACCGCGCCCAGGTTGAGGCAGATCAGCGCGATCAGGAAGGTACTCGTCGTCGCCGCCCAGCGGTCATCCGGCGCCGGCGTATCGAGCAGCCGCCACAGCCGGTCGCGGGTCAGGGACATGCTTCAGGCCAGTGCGTTGCCGACGATCTCCTGGGCTTCCTTGACGATGGCCCGCAGGTGCTCTTCGCTCTTGAAACTCTCCGCGTAGATCTTGTAGATGTCCTCGGTGCCGGAGGGGCGGGCGGCGAACCAGCCGTTTTCCGTGGCGACCTTGAGACCGCCGATCGGGGCGTCGTTGCCGGGGGCGCGGGTGAACTTGCCGGTGATCGGCTCACCGGCCAGGGTGGCGGTGGTGACCTTTTCCGGGGTGAGCTGCTTGAACGCGGCCTTCTGCGCCGGGGTGGCGGCGGCGTCGATGCGCACGTAGTAGGGCGTGCCGTGCTCGGCGGCGAGCTTCTGATAGTAGCGGCCGGGGTCTTCGCCGGTGACGGCGGTGATCTCGGCGGCGAGCAGGCCGAGGATGATGCCGTCCTTGTCCGTGGTCCAGACGCTGCCGTCGCGGCGCAGGAAGGATGCGCCGGCGGATTCCTCGCCGCCGAAGCAGAAACTGCCATCCATCAGGCCCTGGGAGAACCATTTGAAGCCCACCGGCACTTCCAGGAAGGCGCGGCCAAGGCCGTGCACCACCCGGTCGATCAGGCCACTGGACACCAGGGTCTTGCCCACCGCCGCCGTGACCGGCCATTGCGGCCGATGCGTGAGCAGGTAATGGATGGCGACCGCGAGATAGTGATTGGGGTTCAACAGTCCGATGGAGGGGGTGACGATGCCATGGCGGTCGACGTCGGCGTCATTGCCCCAGGCAATGTCGAACCGGTCCTTCAGTTTCACCAGGCTGGCCATGGCGTAGGGACTGGAGCAGTCCATGCGAATCTTGCCGTCATGATCCAGGGTCATGAAGGCGAAGGCGGGATCGACCTTGGGATTCACCACCTCGATGTTCAGGCCGTATTTTTCGGCGATCGGCTTCCAGTAGGCCACTGCGGCGCCGCCCAGCGGATCGACCCCGATCCTCAACCTGGCGGCGCGGATCGCGGCAAAGTCGATGACGTTGGCCAGATCGGCGATGTAGGGCGCGGCGAAATCTTCCTGTTTCACCTTGGCCAGCGCTTGCGCATAGGGCAGCCGCTTCACCCCGCGGTTGCCGTCCGCCATCAGGGCGTTGGCGCGATTTTCGATCCAGCCGGTGACATCGGTGTCCGCCGGGCCACCATTGGGCGGGTTGTACTTGATGCCGCCGTCGCGCGGCGGGTTGTGCGAGGGCGTGATGACCAGACCGTCGGCACGCACCGCTGCCGGGTCGGCGTTGTGGACGAGGATGGCGCGCGAGATCACCGGTGTCGGCGTGAAGCCGCCATCAGCCTGGATGCGGGTATCGACACCGTTCGCGGCGAGGACCTCGATGGCGCTCCGTTGCGCGGGCGCGGACAAGGCATGGCTGTCCATGCCCGTGAACAAGGGCCCGGTGATGCCTGCCCCGGCGCGGTATTCGCACACGGCCTGGGTGATGGCGAGGATGTGCGCCTCGTTGAAGCTGAGGTTGAAAGCGCTGCCGCGATGGCCACTGGTGCCGAATGCGACACGCTGGGTGGCGACATTGACATCCGGCTGCTCGCCATAGGCGGCCAGCAACGCGGTCACATCGATCAACGCATCGGCGGGGGCGGGTTGGCCGGCGAGAGGGTGGGTCATGCGGGTTCTCCGTTCGAGTGGTCCTGGGGTTATGGGGTGAATCTTACGTCGGCGCAGCGAGGGGCGTGCGTTCCCCTATCACGGTCTCGTCTGGCGCGTGCACCATCATAGGGCGGCCGCGCTGCCATGGTGCGCCATGGCTGGTATTCAACATGGTGGCGAAACTGCCCCTGACAGAATAATCACATGGAAACAGTGGGTTAAAAAAATATCAAGAATGACTCAAATACCCGAGTGTATTGGTATGGAACTTGCAATATAATGATTCACTAATTAACTAGATCGAGGAGTTTTTCATGCAAGGCAAGCTCGTGGTTCTGATGTTATCGACCCTTCTGACATCCACCGGCGCCGTCGCTGATGGACAACAATTGCCTGGCTGCCATCAGTTGCTGACCGAGCGGGAGTGCGCCGAGCATCAGTCCCGCCTTGCCACCCTGGCCAGCGGCGAGGCACTTGAACATTACCTGGCGGAGTATGAAAGCATCCGCAGGGAGCGCGAGCGCTTCTGCGATTGCAAGAACGTCCCCGCGGGCTGGGTGCGCATGCCGAAGCAGCAGCACGCAATGTTGCGCTTCTGATACGCGCGCCTCAAGCCGCCGCGCGCACGATGATGCGCATGCCCCGGCACTCAACCTGCTGACCGGCGCGTATCTTCGCGGTCTTGCGCTGTTCGGGTTGGCCGTCGAGCTGAACTTCACCCGCTGCCACCAGCGCCTTGCCGGCGCCGCCGCTGTCAGCGATTCCGGTCAGCTTGAGCAGATTGCAAAGTTCCACGAACTCACCGCGCAATTCAAAATCAATGATCTGCATGTTTTTTTAGATAAACGGGTTCAATGTGGACCGTCTCGGTGCCATCGGTGACCCAGACTTGACCGTCCTGGATCGTGCATTGCAGACGCATGTTCCGTTGCGCCAGCGCAGCCAGCCCCTGGCTTGCCTCGGGGGTCAGGCCCATCACCGTAACATTGTCGAGCTTGCCCAGTTTGGCGCGGTTCTGCTCCCACCAGTTTTCGGCGGTGCGACTGCCATAGCTGAGGATCACCACCTGCCTGGCGCGTCCGCAGGCCTTGCGCGTCCATTTTTCATCCGGCAGGCCGACATCGATCCAGAGTTCGATGGCGCCGGTGAGATCGCGCAGCCAGAGATCGGGTTCATCATCCGCGCACATGCCCTTGGCGAAGCCAAGCTGCTCCCGAGCATGCAGGATGAACGCCAGGAGCCGAACCATCATGCGCTCATCGGTTTCGGAGGGATGCCGAGCCAGGGTGAGGATGTGATCCGCGTAATAATTGCGATCCATGTCGGCGATCTGAAGATCGGCCTTGAAGATGGTTGCTTTGAGGGCCATGAACTGGAACAGGTCGGAATTGGCCCTCTATGTTACAGGTGAGCCGTTCCCGCCACCGGTACATGTCTTCCGAACGGTCTGGTGAATAGCTACCAATTGCCAGGAAAGCCATTGACGTCGGCATGCTTGGGACTTAAGTTCCCTGAGCCGCTGATTTCAGCGTGTTGATTTTCAACATTCCGCACCCCAAGTCTGGAGAGGAGACATCCATGAATCAAAAATTCGCCACCCTGGTTTTTGCCGGCCTGACCGCCTTTGCCCTGTCCGCATGCAGCAGCACCCCGGCCAAGGCCGACAAGGCTGCCGCTGCACCCGCTGCCGCCCAGGAAGCCGCCAAGCCCATGCTCTCGGAGGCCGCGCAGCAGGCGCTGGCCAAGGCGGAAGCCGACGTGAAACTCGCGAAGAGCCACTTTGCTCTGTGGACCACCGCTGAAAACGCGATGAAGAGCGCACAAGAAGCCGCCAAGGCCGGCGATAGTGCCGCCGTGATCAAGCAGGCGAAGTTCGTGTCCGACCAGGTGACCCGCGGTATCGCCCAACTGTCCTACCCTTCCACCGAATTGAAGTAATTCCGCATGTTCCGCCCGGGCATGATTGTCATGCTTGCCCTGCTGGCCATGCCGGCAGGGGCGGAAATCTACAAATGGACGGATGCCCAGGGCAAGGTCCATTACGGTGATCAACCACCGGGCAGCACCCCTCCCGAAACATTCACTCCCAGGATTTCCAAAGCCGCTGAAGCGCGCGCGATGGAAGCGCGTCGGCAACTGGCGGACGAAGCTGCGCGCAAGCGCATCGAAGAGGCGAAAACCCGGGAAGTCTTAGCCAGTGATCAGGCCGCCAAGGCGGAAGAAACCCGGCGCAAGGCGGAAAACTGCCAGCGCGCGCGCGGCAACCTGGAGCTGCTGCAACGCGCTCACATGCGGCTCAGCACAGTCGACGCGCAGGGAAAGACCCGGATGCTGGATGCGGCGGGTCGCCAGGAGGAAATCGAGCGCGCGCAAAAAATGATGCGGGAGAATTGCGCGAACTGAGCGCGCGACCTGCTCTTCCCCGACAGCCGGCTAGGCTGCCTCGCCACCACCTTTCTTCATGACCTTGCCTTCCGCCGCGCGCTGCTTGCGGACTTCCTTGGGGTCGGCGATCAACGGGCGGTAGATTTCGACACGGTCCTTTTCGCGTACCACGGCATCCAACTTGGCGAGTTTGTTCCAGATGCCCAGCTTGTTTTTCGCCAGGTCGATCTCGGGAAATTCCGCGAGCAGGCCGGATCGCTCCACCGCATCCTTTACCGTGGAACCCTCGTTGAGCGTGACCATGACCACCTTCTGCCGGTCCTGCCGGCCATACACCACTTCGACATGAATGAGAGCAGTCATCGCGCGCCGTAAACGTTTTCCGCCCGGTGCACGAACGCGTCCACCAGGCTGTTGGTGACCATGCCGAATACCGGCCCCACAACCTTCTCCAGCAGGCTGCTGGAGAACTCGTATTGCAGTTCGAATTCGATCTTGCAGGCGGTTTCCGCCAGTCGCTTGAAATGCCAGGCGCCCTCCAGCTTGCGGAACGGCCCGCTTTTCAGGGTGATCCGCATTTCCTCTGGAATGCGCTTGGGGTTTTCCGTGGTGAAATGCTGCTTCACATGCATGTAGTGGAGGTGGATCGTCGCCTCGGTGACGTGTTCGTCGCGTCGCAGCAATTCGGTGCCGCCGCACCAGGGCAGAAACTGGGGATAGTCTTCGACGCGATCCACCAGTTCGAACATTTCTGCCGCCGAGTAGGGCACCAGAACAGATTTCACGACTTTTGCCATAGTCGGGGCGAAGGATATGACGGCCCTGTAAAATAGCATGAAACCCCCTCGCCCTACGCCGTCCCACTCAGCCAATCGCCCATGAGCATCATCGACAACAGACAAGTCTTCCACGAGTATTTCATCGAAGAACGCTATGAGGCGGGCATCGTGCTGGAAGGCTGGGAAGTGAAAGCCATCCGCGCCGGCCGGGTGCAATTGAAGGAAGCCTATGTGGTGGTGAAACAGGAAGAGGTCTGGCTGGTCGGCTGCCATGTCAGTCCCTTGCCCACGGCCTCCACCCATATCCACCCGGACCCGACCCGCTCGCGCAAGCTGCTGCTGCACGCCCAGGAGATCCGCAAACTGATCGGCAAGGTCAAACAGGCCGGCTACACCCTGGCGCCGATCAATCTGCATTACACCAAGGGCCGCATCAAGCTGGAAATCGGCCTGGCCAAGGGCAAGAAGCTGCATGACAAGCGTGCCACCGAGAAGGAACGCGAATGGCAGCGGGAAAAGGCCCGCATCCTGCGCGACAAATGAGCCATTGCGCGGCAACAGACCCCCAGGCAGGCCGGGCGGAAACGTCACGGCGCAAGGACGCGTTGGCGGGAACCGACGCCCTGTTCGATTTCGACGAGATCATCGACACCCGCTCGCCCGCCGAATACGCGGAAGACCACGCCCCCGGCGCCATCAATCTGCCGGTCCTCGACAATGCCGAACGAGCCCGCATTGGTACCCTGCACAAGCAGGCCTCTGCCTTTGACGCAAAGAAAGCCGGCGCCGCGCTGGTTTCACGCAATATCGCCCGGCATCTGGAAACCCACTTCGCCGACAAGCCCAAGGATTACCGTCCCCTGATCTACTGCTGGCGTGGCGGCAACCGCAGCGGCGCCATGACCACCGTGCTGCGCGCCATCGGCTGGCGGGCGGCGCAACTGGAAGGCGGTTACAAGGCCTACCGCCGCAGGGTCATCGACGAACTGGAGCGCCTCCCCGGCCTGCTCGACTTTCGTGTGGTGTGCGGCCCCACCGGTGTCGGCAAGAGCCGCTTCCTGCGCGCGTTGCAGGCAACCGGCGCCCAGGTGCTCGATCTGGAGGACCTGGCCGCGCACATGGGCTCGGTGCTGGGCGCCTATCCAGACCGGCCGCAACCCGCGCAGAAACGTTTCGAGAGCGACATCTGGAACACGCTGCGCGGTTTCGATCCGCAGCGGCCGGTGTTCGTGGAATCCGAAAGCAAGAAGATCGGCAACCTGCACACGCCCGAAGTGCTGCTCGCCCGCATGCGAGAAAGTGCCTGTCTCAACCTGCATGCCGGGATTCCGGTGCGGGTGGCCATCCTCAAGCGCGAATACACCCACTTCCTCGGTGATCCGGCCGCACTCGGTCGCCAGCTCGATTGCCTGACAGAACTCCAGGGCCGGGATCGGATCAAGCAATGGAAAACGCTGGCCGAGGAAGGAAAATGGGACGAACTGATCGCGGAACTCCTGGTGCAGCATTACGATCCCGCCTATACCCGTTCGCTGGGACGCAACTTCACCCGCGCGGCCAACGCGGCCACATGGGTCCTGGACTCGGCTGCGGATGAGGCGATGCTGGACCTGGCCGGCAGGGTCGGAGCGAGCTTGCCCGCGATGGAAGGCAACTAATCGCGGCCTGGCCTCTCCTACGCATCATGCCCACACAAATCCTTGAACTTCCCATCGCCGGGATGACCTGCGCATCGTGTTCCGCGCGACTTGAGAAGAACCTCAACCAGCTGGAAGGCGTCACGGCCACGGTCAATCTGGCGACGGAAAAGGCGCGCGTGGAATTCAACTCGGCCGCCATCGCTCCCCAGGCCATTCTTGACCAGGTCGCCAGGACCGGCTTCAGCATCCCCACGCAAACCCTCGATCTGGCGATCAACGGCATGACCTGTGCGTCATGTTCCTCCCGCCTGGAAAAAGTGCTCAATGCCCAGCCCGGTGTCGAGGCCCGGGTCAATCTGGCCACCGAGAAGGCGCGGGTGACCTATCGGCCCGGCCTGATCGACGAAGCCGGCCTGCAGGCAGCCGTGGCTCGCGCCGGTTTCAGCGCCAGCCCGATCACGGAATCCAGCCGCGCCGAGGAGAAGGCGCGCAAGGCCGCCGAATATCGCCACGAACTGACTGTATTCATCATTTCGGCGCTGTTCACCCTCCCCCTGCTGGCGCAGATGATCCCGATGCTGACCGGTGCCCACACAAGTGAATGGCTACCGCCCTGGCTGCAATGGCTGCTCGCGACGCCGGTGCAATTCTGGGCCGGCAAGCGGTTCTATAGCGGCGCCTGGAACAGCTTGCGTGGCGGCGGCGCCAATATGGACGTGCTGGTCGTCCTGGGCACCAGCGCGGCGTACTTCTTCAGCATCTTCATGGTCTTTCTCGACGGCCCCCTCTATTTCGAGGCCAGCGCCGCCGTGGTCACCCTGGTGCGCCTGGGCAAACTGCTGGAGGCGCGCGCCAAGTCACGAACCTCCGCCGCCATCGAGCAAATGATCGGCCTGCAACCACGGACGGCACAGGTGGTGCGCCAGGGCGAGGTCAGGGAAATCGAAGCCGGCCAGCTCAAGACCGGCGATATCGTGCTGGCCCGCGCCGGTGAGCGCATCCCGGTCGATGGTGTCGTGCTGGACGGTGCTTCCAGCGTCGACGAAAGCCTGTTGACCGGGGAGAGCCTGCCGTTGCCGAAGCGAACCGGCGATCGTGTCCACGCCGGCACCCAGAATCTCGACGGCCTGCTGCGCCTGCGCGCTGAAGGCGTCGGTGCCCACACCCAGCTGATGGAAATCGTCCGTCTCACCGAAGCCGCCCAAGGCTCCAAGGCCCCCATCCAGAAACTGGCCGACCAGATCTCCGGCGTCTTCGTGCCTGTAGTCATGGGCATCGCCCTGGCCACCCTCGCCGGCTGGTGGTTCGCCAGTGGCGACTTCACGCAAAGCCTGATCCCCGCTGTCGCCGTGCTGGTCATTGCCTGCCCCTGCGCCCTGGGCCTGGCCACACCGACGGCGGTGATGGTGGGCCTTGGCCGTGGCGCGCAACTGGGCATCCTGGTGCGTTCGGCGGAAGCACTGGAGCGCGTGGAGAAACTGTCCGTGCTGGCCCTGGACAAGACCGGCACCCTGACCGAGGGACGTCTGGCGTTGCTGGGCGTCGAAGCACGGGGTGAGCAGGACGAGGACGCCGTGTTGCGCCTCGCCGCCTCCCTGGAACAAGGCAGCACCCACCCGCTGGCCCTGGCCTTGCTGGAAGCCGCCAAAGCGCGCGGCTTGTCGCTGGCGCCGGTCACCGCGTTCACCAATGCACCCGGCGACGGGGTCAGCGGCGAGGTGGAAGGCCGCCACCTGCGCCTGGGCACCCAGGGATGGGCCACGCCCGCAACCATCGCGGGTCAGGTTGCCGCGCGGCGAGATCCTGACGCTCCTGGCGTCACCACGATCTGGCTCGCCCACGACACCGCCCTCCTCGCTCGTTTCAGCCTCGCCGACCGCCTCCGACCCACATCACAAGCCGCCGTGGCGCGCCTCCAGGCGCTGGGCATCCGCGTCATCATGCTGACCGGCGACCAGGAAGAAGCGGCCGAAGCCATCGCCCGCGAGGCAGGTCTGACGGAATGGCGCGCGCGCGTGAAGCCGCAGGACAAGGCCGCCAGCATCGTTGCGCTGAAGGCCGAGGGCCAGGTGGTGGGCATGGCCGGCGACGGCGTCAACGATGCCCCGGCCCTGGCCAGTGCCGATGTCAGTTTCGGCATGGCCACCGGTTCCGACATCGCCCTGGAAGCGGCCGACATCACCTTGATGCGCTCCGACCTGGGAGGTGTCGTCGATGCCGTGGAATTGTCGCGCGCGGTGATGCAGAAGATCCGCCAGAACCTGTTCTTTGCCTTCTTCTACAACGTGCTGGCGCTGCCGCTCGCCGCCGCCGGCATGCTCAATCCCGTGATCGCCGGTGCGGCGATGGCGCTGTCCTCCGTTTCCGTGGTCAGCAACTCGCTGTTGCTGAAACGCTGGAAACCCGTGCAACCCAAACCGTAACCCCCATGCACATCGGCATCCCCAAGGAAATCAAGGACCACGAATTTCGTGTCGCGGCCACCCCGACGGGGGTCGCGGAACTGGTGCGCAGTGGTCATGCGGTCACCATCCAGGCCGGCGCAGGCACGGCTGTGGGTTTCCCGGACGCGGCCTATCTGGCGGCCGGCGCCCGCATGGTGGACAGCAGCATTGCGGTCTACGCCGCCGACCTGATAATCAAGGTGAAGGAGCCGCAAGCCGACGAGGTCGCGCTGCTGCGTCCTGGCCAGTGGCTGTTCTGCTACCTGCATCTGGCTGCCGCGCCGGAACTGACGCGCGCCCTGATCGACCGGGAGGTGACGGCACTGGCCTTCGAGACCGTGCTCGACAAGGCCGGCTACACACCCTTGCTGGCGCCGATGTCGCAGATCGCCGGTCGCCTGGCCATCCAGGCCGGCATGCGCGCGCTGGAAATGAAGCACGGCGGCCGCGGTGTATTGCTCTCCGGCGTGCCAGGCGTGCCACCGGCAAAGGTGGTGATCCTGGGCGGTGGCATGGTGGGCGCGAATGCGGCCCGCATTGCCGTCGGCATCGGCGCCGATGTCACCCTGCTGGATCGCGGCGCGGATCGTCTGCGCGTCTTCGACGAGCAGTATGGAGGTCGCCTGAAGACTCGCTACTCGCATGAGGACAGCCTCGTCGACTGCCTGAAGGATGCGGACCTGGTGGTGGGCGCCGCCTATATCCATGGCCGCCGGGCGCCACGCCTGCTGAGCCGCGCAATGCTGCGCGACATGCCGCGTGGCGCCGCCCTGGTGGACGTCGCCATCGACCAGGGGGGGATGGCGGAAACCTCGCGCCCCACCACGCATTCCGAGCCGTTCTACGTGGAAGAAGGTATCGTCCACTATTGCGTCGCCAACATGCCCGGCGCCGTTGCCCGCACCGCCACCCTGGCCCTGGCTGAAGCCACCCTGCCCTACCTGCTGCGTCTGCTCGCGCATCCCCGCGACGCACTGGAGGCCGATGCCGGCCTCGCCGCCGGCATCAACCTCGCCGCCGGCCACGTCGCCCATGCCGGTCTTGCGCTGGACCTGGGCGAGCCGGTGACGGACTGGCGCGCCCTGATCCGCTGACCCGCCACTGCGGACGCTGGCGGAGGGCGGATACACCTTTCGCCATATGCCTCTCCCCCGCGTATGATGACCTTCGGTTTCCCCTTCCGCCCCGTTCATGCCCGTCACCCCGAGGATTCAGTCCGGTACCACCATCGTGGAGGTCTGTGGTGGCTATACCCCCGAGCAGCTACGCGACTTTCGCCAGCGCTGCGAGCAGGCGCTGGAGTCCACTGAATGCAAGCAACTCGACCTGGATCTAGCGGCCATCGGTGGTCTGGACAGTTCGATGCTGGGCGTGCTGTTGCTGATCAGGGAGAAATCCGTCGGACTGGGCAAGACCATGCGTTTACTGGATGTCCAGGGTCAGGCCCTGAAGCATCTGCAAGCGGCCCGGTTCGACAGGATGTTCCTCCTGGCTTGACCGGACAGATTTTCCGGGCGTGGGGATGGCATCTTGTCGTCTGCCTGCTGGCGGCATTCCTGGCCGCCCCCGCGCATGCGGCAGCGACGTTCCCCATCTTTCAGCAGGTCAAGGCCACCTGGCATTCCTCCGAAACCCGCCTGCTCGACCGCCACGGTGAACTGCTGCAGGAATACCGCCGAGACCTGAACCGTCGGCAAACCGACTGGACGGCGCTGGATGACGTGTCTCCCGCCCTGATCGCCGCCGTGTTGCGCGCAGAGGACAAGCGCTTCTTCGATCATGCCGGCATCGACTGGCTGGCCGCCGGCAAGGCCGCGCTGGGCAACTGGCTGAACGAGAAACCTCGTGGCGCCTCCACCCTGACCATGCAACTCGCCGCGCTGCTGGATGCCCGCTACCGCGCCCAGGCCGGTCGTCGCGACCTCTCCGAAAAGTGGCGGCAGATGCAGGCGGCGAAACAGCTGGAACTGGTGTGGAGCAAGAGCGAAATTCTCGAGGCCTACCTCAACCTGGCGCCGTTTCGCGGGGAGTTGAGCGGCATCGATGCGGCGGCGCGCGCCCTGTTCGACAAGCGGCCCGCCGGCCTGAGCGGTCCCGAGTCGCTGCTGCTCGCGGCCCTGATCCGCGCCCCCAACGCGAAACCGGTCGAAGTGGCGAAGCGGGTCTGCGCCCTGGCGGACGATCTACCCGGATTTCCGGATTGCGCTGCCCTGAAGACCTTGACGCTGAACACCCTGAGTGGCCGCTATCCGATCATGGAAGCGGCAAACCTGGCGCCACACCTGGCCAGACGTCTGCTGGGCGAGCCATCGCCTGTCGCCAGGAGCGGGCCGGGCAGGGACATCCACACCACGCTCGATGGCAACCTGCAACGTCATGTCCGGGAGACCCTGGACCGGCAACTCGCGCACCTGGCCGGGCGGGAGGTGAATGACGCAGCCGCCCTGGTCCTGGATAACGCCAGCGGCGAGGTGCTCGCCTATGTCAGTGCCAGCGGCCGCGACTCCGGTTCACCCGAAAGCGATGGCATCCGCGCTTCGCGCCAGGCCGGCTCCACCCTGAAACCTTTCCTCTACGGCCTGGCGCTGGAGCGGCGCCTGCTCACCACCGCTTCGCCGCTGGAAGACTCGCCGCTGTCCTATGCCACTGCCGGCGGCCAGTACGCCCCGGAGAACTACGACCATGTGCATCGTGGCCTGGTCAGCGTGCGCGTGGCGCTGGCCGGATCACTCAACATCCCCGCCGTGCGGACCCTGAAGCTGGTCGGCCTGGAGCCGTTCGCCGCACGTCTTGCGCGCTTCGGTTTTTCCGGCCTGATCGAGGACGCCGACTATTACGGCTACGCCATCGCCCTCGGCAGTCTCGACGTCACCCTGGAAGAACTGACCAATGCCTATCGTGCGCTGGCCAATGGCGGCGTGCTGACCCCGCTGCGTTTCACCCCCGCGGCCCGCAAGCCGGCCGGGCGTCGCGCGCAGAGCCGGGAAGCCAGTTTCCTGATCGGCGACATCCTCTCCGACCGCCAGGCCCGCGCCACCACCTTCGGTCTTGAAAACCCCCTCGCCACCCGTTTCTGGACGGCGGTGAAAACCGGCACCAGCAAGGACATGCGCGACAACTGGTGCATCGGCTACTCGGCGCGATACACGGTGGGGGTCTGGATCGGCAATTTCTCCGGCACCGCCATGCATGACGTCTCCGGTATCAGCGGCGCCGCGCCGGCCTGGGCCGCGATCATGCAACGGCTGCACGCCGCGCTCCCTTCACCGCCGCCACCGCCGCCCAAGGGTCTGGTCCTCGCGCGTTTCGCGTCTCCCAGCGAACCGCCGCGCCAGGAATGGTTTCTCGCCGGTAGCGAGCCGGCTGGCGGCCGCTGGCTGGCAGCGGCCCCACCCGCTGAAATCGTCGACCCAGACGATGGCGCCATCCTCGCGCTCGACCCCGACCTGCCAACCGAGCGCCAACGCCTGACCCCGCGCGCCAGGCACGCCCCTCCCGGCGCCTGGTGGCAGGTCGATGACAGCCGTTTGCAGACGGCGGATTGGCCGCTTGTGCGGGGACGCCATGCGATTGTGCTGAAAGATGCGGCAGGACGTGTGCTCGACCAGGCCAGCTTCGAAGTCCGCTGAGCGCACTGATGTGGTGGCGTTCCCATAAACTGAGTCCCATGTCCAAATAACCCATAATTCCAGTCAACCATTGCCGCATTCCGGCCACACCCGTAAAATCAGCAGGTCTTGAAAGCAGACATGCCTACACACTACGGAGAACAGCACATGGAACATCAACTGCCCGCCCTGCCCTACGCCAAGGATGCCCTCGCGCCGCACATGAGCGCCGAAACCTTCGATTACCACTATGCCAAGCACCATCAGGCCTATGTCACCAACCTGAACAACCTGATCAAGGGCACCGATTTCGAGAACAAGTCCCTGGAAGACATCGTCAAGACCGCGCCGGCCGGCGGCATCTACAACAACGCCGCCCAGGTCTCCAACCACACCTTCTTCTGGAATTGCATGAAGCCCAACGGCGGCGGCGCACCCACCGGCGCCCTGGCTGATGCCATCAACGCCAAGTGGGGCTCCCTGGACGAGTTCAAGAAAGCCTTCCAGACCAGCGCCGTGGGCAACTTCGGTTCCGGCTGGACCTGGCTGGTAAAGAAGGCCGACGGCTCTCTCGACATCGTCAACATGGGCGCCGCCGGCACCCCCCTGACCACCGCCGACAAGCCGCTGCTGTGCGTGGACGTGTGGGAACACGCCTATTACATCGACTACCGCAACCTGCGTCCCAAGTTCGTGGAAACCTTCCTGAACAACCTGGTCAACTGGGACTTCGCCGCCGCGAACTTCGCCTGAGCGATCTGGGCCCCGAAAAAAGCCGCGCAGTGCGCGGCTTTTTTCATGGGGCGCTCAAATGGCTCAAGCGGCTGGCAGATGGTCCCGCCACACCAGCAAGCCCTGGGTATTCAGTTCCACGTCCCCCGCCAGCAACGCGCGCATGCGTTCTTCCTCCAGGCAGCAGCCATGGGCGCGGGCAGCGTCGAACAGGCAGGCTTCGACCGCGGTTTTCAAAGCGCCATGACGGGCCGCCCCCTCCTCTTCCACCGCCAGCGTCAGCCGCACGAAGGCATCGATCAAGGCATGCAGGGCGGCCGCGAGACGGGGCAAGCCGGTCACGCGGCCGTAATGGGTCAGATAGGCCGCCGTCGGGTTCAAGGCCATGAGCCGGTCAATGGAGGCATGCAACGCTTCAGGCTCGAACTGCACCGGCGTGGTGGTGGGAAAGATGAAGGGTTGCCCGTCCACGTCGAACTCGCGGTAGGAAATGCCGAATGTGTCGCCGGTAAAGAGGCTGTTGCTGGAGTCATCATGGATGCAGAAATGATGGCGGGCATGACCGGGGGTATCGATGAAGGTCAGTGCGCGGCCATGGAAGTCCAGGGTGTAACCGTCATCCGCCTCGATGACCCGCTCCGCCGGCACCGGCGTGATTTCGCCGTAAAGCTGCGCGAACAGCGCTTCGCCATAGACGGCCATGGACCCCGCAATCAGCTTGGCCGGATCGATCAGGTGCCGCGCCCCCTTGGGATGCACCACCAGCCGCGCGTTCGGACAGACCGCCAGCAAGGCGCCGGCGGCACCGGCATGATCAAGATGGACATGGGTGGCGATCACGTAGTCCACCGCCTCGGGACGGATGCACAGTTCCGCCAGACTGGCGAGCAGATGCGGGACGGAATGCCGGGTGCCGGTATCGACCAGGGCGGCATGCCCGGCCTGCGCGATGACATGGATGGAAGCGAGGCCGGGGCGCAGGTAGCCGGCATCGACCGTGTGGATGCCGTGTTCGTGGTGTCGGGTCGGGATCATGGTGACGGGTCGAGGGAAAAGCGCACAGCGTACCGCAGCGGCCAGGGAAGAATCGCGTCTTTTCCGGGGACATCCCGCCACGGCCATGCCGCCAAATCCACACGATCGCCCGCGCCGCCGCCGGGGGTGGGCGGCGGGCTGCTACACTCGCATCCCCTTCTTGGCATCGCTTGTATCCCTTGAATATTGACGCTACCCAGGCCCGCCCCCTCCAGCCGGACCTGCCCCCACAAGTCCGGCGGAGCGGGATGACATGTTCAGGCTGATTCGCAGCTACTGGCCGGAGTATCGCCACTACCGCGGCAAGCTGCTGCTGGCCTTCATCGCCATGGTGCTGGTGGCGGGGGCCAGCGCGGGCATCGCCTGGATGATGAAGCCGCTGCTGGACGAGATCTTCCTCGACAAGAACGAGACGATGCTCTACGTGGTGCCGGTGTTCATCCTGCTGGCCTACCTGGCGAAGGGGGTCGGCAGTTATGTCCAGCAGTACACGATGAGCTACGTCGGCCAGGACATCGTGCGCAAGGTGCGGGACCGCCTGCTCGAACACATGCTGCACCTGGACCTCGTCTTCTTCCACCGCCACCATTCCGGCGAACTGATCAGCCGGGTGACCAATGACATCGGCCGCATCCAGGGCGCGGTATCCAGCGATGTCGCCATCCTGATCCGCGAGAGCATGACCGCGGCGGCCCTGATCGGCGTGGTGATCTACCAGAGTCCCTCACTCGCCTTCGTCACCCTGGTGGTGATTCCGGCGGCCTATTTCCCGGTCGACATGATCTCCCGGCGCATGCGCGGCATCTCGCATACCGCACAGGCACGCAATGCGGAACTCACCATCAGCCTGTCCGAGATGTTCGCCAATGTCGAGGCGATCAAGGCTTACCACACCGAATCCTTCGAATCCGGCCGCTTCGCCAAGGCCAACCAGGCCTGTCTCGACGTCAATATGAAATCGGTGCGCATCGGCGGCCTGGTGGTGCCGCTGATGGAGTTTTTCTCCGCCATCTCCGGCGCCGTCGTCATCGCGGTGGGCGGCCGCCAGGTCATCGACGGCGACATGACCGTCGGCGCCTTCTTCTCCTTTCTCACCGCCCTGTTCATGGCCGTCGACCCGATCCGCCGGCTGTCCCAGACCTATACCCAGATCCAGGACGCGGTGGCCGCCCATGAGCGGATCCAGACCCTGCTGGCGATGCAGGCCGAGGTCCGGAGCGGCGAGCAGGCCTTGCTGGATGTCGAGACGATCCACTTCGACAAGGTCAGCCTGGCCTACGGCGACAAGCAGGCCCTCACCGGGATCGACCTGGCGGTACGCAAAGGCGAGGTCATCGCCCTCGTCGGCAACAGCGGCGGCGGCAAGAGTTCGGTCGCCAGCCTGTTGCTGCGCTTTTTCGATGCCAGCGCCGGCAGGGTGAGCCTGAACGGCCGCGACATCCGCGACTACAGTTTTCTCTCGGTGCGGCAGCGGATCGCCATCGTCACCCAGCGGGTACACATCTTCAACGACAGCATCGCCGCCAATGTCGCCTACGGCGCCGCGCCGGACGAGGCGCGGGTGATCACCGCGCTGAAGAAGGCCAACATCTGGGACCACGTCGCCAGCCTGCCGGAAGGCATCCACACCCGCCTCAACGAATCCGGCACCAACCTCTCCGGCGGCCAGCGCCAGCGCATCGCCATCGCCCGCGCCCTGTTCCGCGACCCGCGCGTGCTGATCCTAGACGAAGCCACCAGCGCCCTCGACAACCAGAGCGAGGCGGCCATCCTTGACACCATCCGTGCCCTGGCGCCGGACATCATCACCGTGGTCATCGCGCATCGCCTGAAAAGCGTGGAGATCGCCGACCGCATCTATCTCATCCAGCACGGCCAGGTGGTCTGCCAGGGCAGCAAGGCGGACCTCATGCGCGATTGCGTTCATTTCCGGGACATGTATCAGTGAAAGTCGACTTGCAGACGCCTTGGGGACGCGCGCTCGCGTGGCTGTATGCCATGTTCGTGGAACACAACTTCACCAACCTCATCCGCTTCAACTTCCACCGCATCTCGGACGAGGCGTTCCGCTCCTCGCAGCCCACCATGTGGCAGATCCGGCGCATGGTGAAGAAACATGGCATCCGGACCATCATCAACCTGAAGGGCGCCAACCCCGGCTCCGCCTATTGGGCCTTCGAGCGGGAGCAATGCGAAAAGCTCGGCATCCGCATGGTCGATGTGCAGATCTATTCGCGCGGATTTCCGGAAGCCGCCCGCCTGTGGCAGGCCAAAGCGGTGTTCGAACAGGCCGACTACCCGATCTGGATCCACTGCAAGGCAGGGGCTGACCGGGCCGGCATCTATTCGACCCTCTACCAGTATTTCCGCCAGCACATCCCCATCGAGCAGACCGACCAGCTCCGGCTCTGGCCATTCGGCCATATCCGCCACTCCAGCGCCGGCAAGATCGACTTCTACTTCGACGCCTATCTGGCCTACCGCAAGGAGCATCCGGACGTGGAGTTGCTGGAATGGGCGGAACACACCTTCGACCGCGAGAAACTGGAACGCGAATTCAAGGCCGGTGGCCTGGCCAGTTTCGTCAACGACGTCCTGCTCAAGCGCGAATGAGGTGACGCGGCCCTCAGGCCGCCGGCGTCCCCGCCAATAGCGCATCCAGCGCCGCGATGACTTTTGCCGCCGGCAGTTCGGTCAGGCAGCGGCTCTCGCTGCCGGTATGGCGGTCGCAGCCTTCCAGCCGGCATGGCACGCACTCCGCCTCGCCCTGCAGCAACAGGACATTGCCCACCCGTTGCCAGGGCTGGGCGACCCAGCGCCAGGGGCTGGGCCGGGTCTCGCAGCCCCGCGGCCAGGGCCCCCACTTGACCGGATTGCTCGGGCCGAACATGGCCAGGGTCGGCGTGCCGCAGGCGGCCGCCAGATGCGTGGTGGAGGTATCCGGCCCGATATAGCAGCGCGCCTCGGCAAGCAGGCGGGCCAGGGTGCCGAAGCTGGCCATGCCGGCCAGACTGCAGGCCATGCCGGGCCAGGCGGCCGCCAGGCTGACACAGCTCGCCTGTTCCTCCGCGTCCGGCCCGCCACTCAAGACCACCCGCCAGCCACGATCGCGCAGGTTGGCCAGCAAGGCCTGCCAGCCGGCATCGGTCCAGCGCTTGTAGCGCCAGTTCGGGAATGGATGCAGCACGGCAAACGGCTCCTGCCGCCAGGCGAAGGGCAGATGGCGGTCGAGCACGGCCTCGGCTTCGGGATCGGCTGGCGGCACCACTTCGTAACAAGGGGCGATGCCCAGCCGTTCCGCCAGCACCAGGTTCTGTACCACGGTGTGGGTATCCAGGTCATCCAGTTGCACGCATTCGGCCAGGGCGCGCTTCCACACGGTCTTCAGGCCGGTGTCGCCGATCAGTCCTAACCGCCTGGGCGCGGCCAGCAGCGCGTAGAGATACGGCCGGTCGCCGCCCTGGGTGGTCACGGCGAGGTCGTAGCGGCGGAACAGCCGGCGCGCCAGGCGGCGCTTGGCGGCGCCGTCGTCACGCGGGTCGACACGGATGATCTCGTCGCAATCCGGATTGCCGGCCAGGATGCTGGTGGTGCTCGTGAACACCAGCACGTCGATGCGCGCGTGCGGCCAGGCCCGCCGCATCGAACGCAACAGCGGCGTGTTGAGCAGCACGTCGCCGATCAGGCGGGTGGCGATGAGCAGAACCGATGAGGGTGGGCGCGCGAATTTCATGGCTGTGTGGCGGCGTACATGTCGATGCTCGTCGGGTCAGTCTTCGTGCAGCGCGCGGTAGAGCGCGGCGGCGTCGTTTTCCACGCGCAGGGCCTGCCCGGCCAGACGGGCGCGCGCCTGGTACGCCGGGTAGTCGCTGATGATGCTTCGGGCCGCCGCCAGCACGGCCGCCGGTGTCGTATCGCGCACCGCCAGACCGGCGGCAAAACGCGCCGCCATCCGCGCCATCCAGGTTCCCTCGCTGGTGACGATGGGGCTACCGGCCATGAAGGCATCCAGGGTCACGCCGCTGACGCGGTCGGCAAAATCGTGCGGGTCGTACAACTGGATGCACACCGCGCCGGCAAACTGACCGGCATAGGCGGCGGCGTCGAGGGTTTCCGGCAGCAGCTTCAGGGGGGCATAGGCCAGTCCCTGGAGCCGCCGGATGTCGGCCTGGGTGGCGGCATCGTACTTGCCGAAATGCTCGGCCGAGATCTGCAGCGTGACCGGGATGGCCAACCCGTTTGCCTGTAGGTATGCGACCAGGTCGACCACGTGGAAAAACCCCTTGTCCTGCCTCGCCGCGCCGGCGAACAGCAGGTGGCGGAAACCGTCGGACTCCGGAGCGGCGGTCGCGGTCGCCACCGGATAGGGCACGACCTTCGCGTGGCGGAACCCGGCTGCCTGGAAAGGCGCGAGCACGCCAGGCGTCGGCGCCAGGATGACCAGGTTCGGCTGTCGCGCGGCGATCTTCCGCAAGGCCGCGACTTTTTTCTCGCTGCTCCTGAACCAGTGCACATAGAGATAGGCCTTGCCGGGAGGAATCACGCCGGGCGCCGCCCAGTCCAGCATCAGCAGGTCGCCGCGCCCCGCCGTGGCGATGAACACCTTGCCTGGCGACCGCAGCAGACGGCGATACAGCAGATAGCTTTGCGGCCGCCGCAGCCGCCGCGAAAAATGCCGATGCACCTCGATCCTGCGGTCGACCAGATCGACTTCGGCGCGCCGATTGATCCACAGCCGGAAGGCATGCCGCGCGTCCGCCGCCGCGCACAGCGCCGAGACGAAGCTGTAGCAATGGCCAGCCTCGGTCGTCAGGGTGGGCTCGACCAGGTTGATGACGGCGGGCTGCATCTGCGTTTGGGTCAGCCGCGCACCCGCGCGATGACGGTCTGAACCGCGTCGCGCACCGAGATCGGGCCGACCGCCGGCACCCGCAGGGCATGCGCCTGCCAGTCGGACCACATCCGGCGCAACTGGTCGAGGACGGCGGCGGGTTCGGCGCCCGGCGCCAGGTAACCCTGCCGCTCTCGCACCAGCGCATCCAGTTGCGGGTTCAGGTGGGTGAGCGCGAACAGCGGCCGGCGCGCCCACAGGTATTCATAGAACTTCGACGGGATGTATTCCGCGCAGACCGGGTCGACACCATGCATCAGCAGCAGGACATCGCACTCCTGCATCAGCCGCATCACCCGCTCGCGGCCGCTCAATCCGCTCGCGGGGTCGCGCTCCAGGCGGCCATGCGCGACCACCATGTCGCTCAGCCCCAGGCTCTTCACCGCTTGCGCGGAAGCCTCGTCGAGGGCGGAACCGTAGACATTCAGGCGGATGGCGGCACGCGCGCCTGCGTCCTCCTTCACGAACTCGGCCAGCGCCTGGAGGAAGGGCACCAGGGTGCGCCCCGTCGCCAGCGAGCCGAAATGGCCGATCTCGAGGGTGTCGCGATACCGGTGTTCCCCCTGGATGTGCGGCGGCTCGGCCCCGGCCAGCACCGCGAAGCCCCGGCTGCCCATGCCGGGATGCCGGCGCAGGGCGGTCTGGTAGGCGCCCTCGGTGAACCACCAGACGTGATCCGCGTCCGCGCACATCTTCGCCTCCAGCCAGGCGCGCGCGCGCTCGTCGCGCGTGTCGCGGCCGCTGCGTCCGGGCTCGATCATCGGATCGTGGATCTCGGCGATCCAGGTCACCCCGGTCAGCCGCTTGATCCACCATCCCGCCAGGTGCGCGGACCAGGCGCCACCGGTGGAGTAGACCAGGTCGACCCGGCCGCGCCACACCCGCCATATGCCCACCAGCGTGGCGGGCAATGACCACGACCACTGGCTGGTGAACCCCAGCAGCAGGCGTTCGAGGATGATGAAAGGCAGCAGGGGCAGCGTCACCGCCAGCACCAGCAGGCTGTAGGCCGCCCCCTTGCCGATGCGCAGGCGCAGCCAGTGACGAAAATCGAAGCGAAAGCCCGACGGCCCCCAGGGCAGCAACTGCCGGTGCGCGACCTGCCGGTCCAGCGTGCCGGTCACCGCGCTCAGGACCTGCAACTCCAGGCCCGCCGCCAGCAGATGCGGAATCTTGTCGGTGATGGTCTGGCTGGCCGCGCGCCCGTCCATGTTGAAGCCATGGGAGAGGATGAGCCAGCGGCGCGGAAAGGCGGAGTCGTTCAATTGGGGTTCCTGCGGAATGCGTGAGGCGGGTAAACAACCGGGCAACACCCCGCTGCCCGCGGCCGCGCGGCAGGAAAGCCAGGGGGTGCCCGGCATGGACGATTGGCCCATGAGTCGAAACCGGCGACATTCTAACCGTCGAATGCCCCGCCGGCCGCGCATGCGCTCTTCGCCACGGCGAGACGGGGCGTCGCGGCGTGGCGACCCGCTCACGTAAAGGCGACAGAGTGAATTAAACTCGCCGCCTTCATGCCCTCGCGTTGTCATGCTGCCTGCCGCGAGGAGGCACCGGGCGCAAGCACGGCCAGTACACCACGGATACGAAGCACACATGCTGCTCTGCTACAACCCGCCCGATCAGGGCAAGCCGGTCCTCAAGGTCGATTTCGTCGATTTCGGCTTCATCGACAAGTGCAACAATTTCTTCGTCAACCTGCTTTCTCAGGTCTATACGGTCGTCATCTGCGACAAGCCGGACATCGTGTTCTATTCCGACACCGGCGGCAGCCACCTGCACCGGCTCTACCACTGCAAGCGCATCTTCTGGACCGGCGAGTCGACCGAGCCCGACTTCTCGGTCTGCGACTACGCCATGACGCCGCGGCAGATCGACCATCCCCGCCATTGCCGCCTGCCCTACTACGTGGTCGGCTGCGAATGCGATGCCGAGGACATCATCAAACAACCGGGGGAAGCGGAAGCCGTGCTGGCGCAGAACCGCCATGGCTGCAGCGTGGTGATTTCGAACGCCGGCCGCCGCGCGCAGTACCGCAAGGACTTCTTCCTCAAGCTGCGCGAAAGGATTCCCGTGTATTCCGGTGGCCGCAGCTTCAACAACATCGGCGGCCCGCTCCCGCCCGGCGGCCAGCCCAAGCATGCATTCCTCTCCCGCTATCGCTTCAACCAGTGTTTCGAAAACAAGAGCCTGCCCGGCTATGTCACGGAAAAACTGGTCGAAGCCATGTGGGCCCGCAGCATCCCCATCTACTGGGGCGACCCCGGCATCGTGGCCGAGTTCAACCCGAAAAGCTTCATCAACGTGCACGACTTCCCCAGCGAAGCCGCCTGCCTGGACCGCATCGCGGAAATCGAGCACAACGACGATGCCTATCTGAAAATGCTGCAAGAGCCCTTCTTTCACGACAACACAATCAACGATTTCTACGACCTGAATCGCTACGTGGCCTTCCTGCGTCAGGTCGTGGAAGCAGACATCGTCCCCAACGCCAGACGCAAGCAGGGCATCCGACTGGGGCGCTGGAAACTGGCGAAGCGGATGCATTGAACCGGCCGGGATCGCCATGTCGCGCAAGCATCCTCGCTACAGCGTCGCACTCCGACCAGCGAAACACCCCCTGCCCCCCATGAATAGTCAGCAACACGCATGAACCATGTCACTTGAACCCCATTCGAGAATCTACATTTCCGGCCACAACGGCATGGTCGGGTCGGCAACCCTGCGGCTCTTGCAGAAGCAGGGCTATGAAAACCTGATCACCGCGAGCAGCGGGGAACTGGACCTCACGGACCAGATGCGGGTCGAGCATTTTTTTGCGCGAGAGAAACCGGAAATCGTTCTCCTTTGTGCCGCCAAAGTCGGGGGAATCCAGGCCAACATAGAAAACCCCGCCACGTTCCTCCTGGATAATCTGCGCATCCAGAACAACGTCATGGATGCCTCGCTGCGGCATGGCGTCAGGAATCTGGTCTTTCTCGGAAGCTCCTGCATCTATCCCCGGGAGTGCCCGCAGCCCATGCGTGAGGACTACCTGCTGTCCGGAAAGCTGGAACCGACCAATGAAGGCTATGCCATCGCGAAAATCGCCGGGATCAAGCTGCTCGAGGGCATGCGAACGCAATACGGCTTCAACAGCGTCAGCCTGATGCCCTGTAACCTGTATGGCCCGAACGACTCGTTCGATCTCAAGCACTCGCATGTCCTGTCCGCCCTGGTCAAGCGCTTCATGGACGCCAAGGCGGCCGCCGCTCCCTCGATCACCTTGTGGGGAACAGGTGTCGCGCGCAGGGAGTTCATGCATGTGGATGACATGGCCCGGGCCATCGTATTCATGCTCGACCACTATAACGAGCGCCAGTTCATCAATATCGGTACCGGAGTCGACATCAGCATCCGGGAACTGGCACAGATGATCGCCGAATTGACTGGCTATACCGGCGAAATGCACTGGGACAGTTCCAAACCGGATGGCATGCTGAAGAAGTGTATGGATGTGAGCCGTATGCGCGCCCTGGGTTTTGAACCGGAGATCTCCCTGCGGACGGGAGTGGAGCAGATGATCGCGATATATCAAGAACACATGGAGGCAGCATGATCCCCTTGATGAAGAATGCGTTTCTGAACGAGCACGAAACCAAGAAGGCCCTGGCGGAATTCATCCTGCAGGCCGACCGACTGAGCATGGATGTGGAATGCCTGAAATTCGAACGCAAATTCAGCGACTATCAGGGACGCAAGGAGGCCATCCTGTTCAACAGCGGCGGCAGCGCCAATCTGGCCATGCTGCAGGCCCTCAAGAACCTGGGGCGATTGAAGGATGGGGACCGGGTGGGTTTTTCAGCGTTGACCTGGTCGACCAACACCATGCCCATCATACAAATGGGCCTCATCCCGGTTGCCGTGGACTGTGACGTTTCCACCCTGAATGTCATGTCCCACAATCTGGAAGAACGCCTGGAAGGCACCCATCTCCAGGCCATGTTCCTGACCAATGTGCTGGGATTCACCGGTGACGTGGATCGTATCCGCACCCTTTGCCAGGACAAGAACATCCTGTTGCTTGAAGACAACTGCGAATCACTGGGCACGGAACTGCCGACCGGCAAAGCGGGGAATTTCGGGTTGGCGGCAAGTTTTTCCTTCTTCGTCGCGCATCACATGTCCACCATCGAGGGCGGCATGGTCTGCACCGATGACAGCGACCTCGCCGAAATGCTGCGTATCGTCCGCGCCAATGGCTGGGACAGGAATCTCTCCGCGCAGCAACAACACAAATGGCGCAAGCGATTCAACATCACCTCGGAGTTCGAGGCCAAGTACACCTTCTACGACCTCGGATTCAACCTGCGTCCTACGGAAATCACCGGTTTTCTGGGCCAGTATCAGATGCAATTCCTGGACGAGAACATTCAAAGCCGTCAGAAGCATTACCTGCATCTGGAAAAACTGGTCCTGAATAATGACGCCTTGATCGATCTGAAACACGATCACATCAGCATGCTGTCCGCCTTTGCCTTTCCCATCGTCTGCAAGACCCCGGAATTGCGCAAGGAATACCTCGCGCGTTTCTCGGGCGCGGGCATAGAAATCCGGCCGATGATCGCGGGCAACATGCAGCGGCAGCCTTTCTACGCGAAATACGTCAAGGAACAACATGCCCTGCCGGGAACGGATTTCCTGCATGAAAACGGTTTTTACTGCGGGAATTATCCGGAGTTGTCGGAAACGGACATCGAGACCATTTCCAGTTGTCTCTATGCCGTCTAACCGGGCATTGCACCCGAATCGGAACCCCATCAGCCATGCGTCTCCTTGACCTTTTCAAACGCCCTTCCGCCGATAAAAACCTGCCTACGGTTGTGGCATTCGCCGGAGGCATGGGCACGCAGATCATCCAGGCCGCCGTTTATTTTTCCTTGAAGAAGGCAGGCCGGCCCGTCTTTGCCGATCTCTCCTATTTCGCTACCGATGCCAGGATGGCGGAGGTCGGCAACCCAGGCCAGCTCACCCATTGGTTCTGGCAAATCGACCAGTTCGGATTGCCGCAGTCATCGTTCGAGCAGAAAGCCGGACTCGACAAGCACAACGCCGACATCCTGCATGACGGGGCCAGAATGGTGGAACTGGGACTCAAGGCATTGGCGGACCCGGAGATCCAGCAGAAATTCCAGGACGTCTCATCCGATCGTTCGGTCCTTCCCGACGAGGTCTGGTCTGGTTTTCTCTGCATTCACATCCGTCGTGGCGATTACGTCAACGTTGCCAGCCACCTGATCCGGGATGAGGAATTCATCAGCCTGATCAACAAGTTTTCCGGCCTGGTCAAACATGCGGTCATCCTGTCCGATTCGCCCATCAAGCAGGATTTCCGCGATGCGGTGCTTCCCGCATTCGAATCGATCTACTTCCTGGACAACATCGATCCCTACACCTCGCATCGGATCATGCGCCACGCCCGGATTCTCATTTGCTCCAACAGTACGTTCAGTCTGACCGCGGCCACGCTCAACCCGAACGCCCTGGTCTTCATGCCCAAGCGATGGTACGCGGAGAAGGACCATGCCATCGAAGCGCCGATACATGCACTCTGCTCTTTCCAGATCATGAAATGATGCCAAGCTCACCACCCATGCCTCGCGCGGCACATTTCCCCGCCATCAATACCGTTCAGTGGTACGGAAGGAAAACAGGATGAAAGCGGTCATTCTCGCCGGTGGCCTCGGCACCCGCATCTCCGAGGAAACCCACCTCAGGCCCAAGCCGATGATCGAGATCGGCGGTCATCCCATCCTCTGGCACATCATGAAGATCTACTCCAGCCACGGCGTGAACGACTTCGTGGTCTGCTGCGGCTACAAGGGTTACCTGATCAAGGAATACTTCGCCAACTACTTCCTGCACATGTCGGACGTGACCTTCGACATGCGCGATAACCGGATGGAAGTGCATCAGAACAGTTCCGAGCCCTGGCGGGTGACCCTGGTGGATACCGGCGAGAAGACCATGACCGGCGGCCGACTCAAGCGTGTGCGCGACTACCTCGGCGACGAGGATTTCTGCTTTACCTATGGTGACGGCGTCAGCGATGTCGACCTCACGGCGCTGATTGCCTTTCACCAGCGCGGTGGCAAACTGGCCACCCTGACCGCCACCCAGCCGCCGGGCAAGTTTGGCGCACTCGATCTCGACGGCGATTTGATCCGCACCTTCCAGGAGAAGCCGCATGGCGACGGCGCCTGGATCAATGGCGGCTTCTTCGTCCTGTCGCCGCGGGTCATCGACTACATTCAGGACGATCAAAGCATCTGGGAGCGCGAGCCCATGGAACGACTGGCCCGGGAAGGCCAGTTGCAGGCCTGGCGGCACGCCGGTTTCTGGCAGCCGATGGATACCCTGCGCGACCGCACCTATCTGGAAGAACTCTGGCAATCCGGCCAGGCCCCCTGGAAGACCTGGCCATGAACCCCGAATTCTGGCGCGGCAAGCGCGTTCTGGTCACAGGCCACACCGGTTTCAAGGGCGGCTGGCTCTCGCTCTGGCTGCAGGAAGTGGGCGCCGAGGTCACCGGCCTGGCCCTGCCCGCCCCCACCACGCCCAGCCTGTTCGAGGTGGCGCGGGTGGGCGAGCGGATGAACTCGGTGCTGGGCGACATCCGCGACCTTGAACAAGTCCGCGCGGTGTTCACACAGTGCCAACCCGAAATCGTGTTCCACCTGGCGGCGCAGCCCCTGGTCCGTTACTCGTATTCCGCTCCGGTCGAGACCTATGCCACCAATGTCATGGGTACCGTGCACGTGCTGGAAGCGGCGCGGCAGACGGCCGGCGTACGCGCCATCGTCAACATCACCAGCGACAAGTGCTACGAGAACCGCGAGTGGCCCTGGGGCTACCGCGAAAACGACCCGATGGGCGGCTATGACCCCTACAGCAACAGCAAGGGTTGTGCGGAACTGGTGGCGGCGGCCTATCGCAGTTCCTACTTCAACCCGGCCGAGTACGCCCGTCATGGCGTTGCCCTGGCCACGGTGCGCGCCGGCAACGTCATCGGCGGCGGCGACTGGGCGGCGGACCGCCTGATTCCCGACATCCTGCGCGCCATCGAAGCCGGCCAGCCGGTCAACATCCGCAGCCCGCATGCCATCCGCCCCTGGCAGCATGTGCTGGAACCCCTGGACGGGTATCTCGCCCTCGCCGAGAAGCTCCACGACGAGGGGGCGGCTTATGCCGAGGGCTGGAACTTCGGCCCCGCCGACGACGACGCCAGGCCGGTGCAATGGATCGTCGAGCAGCTGACCCGCGCCTGGGGCGAAGGCGCCGCCTGGCGACTGGACACCCAGCCGCAGCCGCACGAAGCGCACTACCTCAAGCTCGATTGCTCCAAGGCCCGCATGCAACTCGGCTGGCACCCCAGGTGGAACCTGGCGCGCGCGCTGCGATCGATCATCGACTGGCACAAGGGCTATCTGGCGGGGGAACCGATGCGTGACCTCTCATTGCGACAAATCAACGACTATCTGGCCACGGCCAACACAGAGCAGACAGCATGAATCTGGACGCCTTACGCAAGGAAATCCTCGAACTGGTGGCACGCTATGCCGACCAGGCCCTGCAACCCGCGCCGTTCAACCCCGGCAGCACGCCGGTGCCGCCCTCCGGCAAGGTGATCGGCGCGCCGGAAATGCGCATGATGGTCGATGCCGCGCTCGACGGCTGGCTGACCACCGGCCGCTTCAACGAAGCCTTCGAGCAGCGGCTGGCCGGCTTCCTGGGCGCGCAATTCGCGCTCACCACCAATTCGGGCTCCTCCGCCAACCTGCTGGCCTTCTCCGCGCTGACCTCGCCACGCCTGGGCGAGCGGGCGGTGAAACCGGGCGACGAGGTGATCAGTGTCGCCGCCGGCTTCCCCACCACGGTTAACCCCATCCTGCAGTTCGGCGCGGTGCCGGTGTTCGTCGATGTCGACATCCCCACCTACAACATCGATCCCGCCAAGCTCGAAGCCGCCATCGGCCCGAAAACCCGCGCCATCATGCTCGCCCACACCCTGGGCAATCCCTATAACCTGGCCGAGGTCACCCGCCTGGCGAAACAGCACGGCCTCTGGCTGATCGAGGATTGCTGCGACGCCCTTGGCTCCCGCTATGACGGCCAGCTGGTGGGCAGCTTCGGCGACATCGGCACGCTCAGCTTCTACCCCGCCCACCACATCACCATGGGCGAAGGTGGCGCGGTGTTCACCAACTCGGCGGAGCTCAAGCAGATCATCGAATCGTTCCGCGACTGGGGCCGCGACTGCTACTGCCCGCCGGGCAAGGACAACACCTGCTGCAAGCGCTTCGGCTGGAAGCTCGGCGACCTGCCGCAGGGCTACGACCACAAGTACACCTACTCGCACCTGGGCTACAACCTCAAGATCAGCGACATGCAGGCCGCCTGCGCGCTGGCCCAGATGGACCGGCTGGAAGGCTTCATCGCCACCCGCCGCCGCAATTTCGATTACCTCAGGGAACACCTGAAAAGCTGCGAGGAATTCCTGATCCTGCCCGAGCCCACCGCCCACTCGGAACCGTCCTGGTTTGGTTTCCCCCTCACCCTGCGCGACGACGCGCCGCTGAGCCGGGTGGACCTGCTCACCTACCTCGACCAGAACAAGGTCGGCACCCGCCTGCTGTTCGCCGGCAACCTCACCCGCCAGCCCTACATGAAGGGCCAGAACTACCGTATCGCGGGCGAACTGACCCAAACCGACAAGGTGATGAACGACACCTTCTGGATCGGCCTGCAGCCGGCGCTGACGGAAGAAATGCTGGCCTGGTCGGTGGACCGGATCGAGACCATCCTGGGACTCAAGTTCTGATGCCGGAGCAGGCCTACGACCCCCGCGTCCTGCGCAAGACCGTGCTCGACATGGCCTATGCCGGCGCCACCGTGCATATCGGCTGCGCCTTCTCGCTCATCGAACTGCTCGCCGTGCTCTACCGCGACCATCTGCGCTATCCGGGTAACGATCCGGAGTCACCGGAGCGCGATTACCTGGTGTTGAGCAAGGGGCACGGGGTCATGGCCCAGTACGCCTGCATGCACCAGAAAGGCTGGCTGAGCAGCGAGGATCTGGCCCGCTATTTCGCCGACGGCACGCATCTGAAAGGCCTGGCCGATTCCCGTCTGCCCGGCATCGAAGCGACCACCGGCTCGCTCGGCCATGGCTTTTCCGTCGCTGTCGGCCTCGCCCTCGGCGCCCGCCTGCGCGGCACCGATCAACGCGTGTTCGCCGTGGTCGGCGATGGCGAACTCAATGAAGGCCCGATCTGGGAAGGCGCCCTTTTTGCCGCCCACCACCACCTGCGCAATCTGGTGCTGATCGTCGATGAAAACGGCTTCCAGGCCATGGGCCGCACCCGGGATATCCTGCGACTGGACGATCTCCAGGGCAAACTGGCGAGCTTCGGCTTCGAGACCCTCCACGTCGACGGTCATTCCCAGGAGGCCATCGGCCAGGCGCTCGCCACCCTGCTGGCCAGCTCTTCCGGGGCGCCCAAGGCGCTGATTGCCCGCACGATCAAAGGCAAGGGCGTGTCGTTCATGGAGGACGACAACCGCTGGCACTACACGCGACTGGATGAACAGACCTACCGACAAGCCCTTGCCGAAGTCGAAGGGAGCACCCCGCGATGATGCGCGCCGCCTTTTCCGAGGCGCTGGTCCGCCTCGCCCGTGCCCACCCCGAGGTGCTGCTGCTCACCGGCGATCATGGCTATGCGCTGTTCGACGATTTCCGCCGCCACTGCCCCGGGCAATACATCAATGCCGGCATCGCCGAGCAGAACATGGTGGGCATGGCGGCCGGGCTTGCCCGTGCCGGCTTTCGGCCCTTTGTCTACGGCTTGAGCGCCTTCGTGCCGGTGCGCGTGGTCGAACAGATCAAGCTGGACGTGGCCCACGACAACCTGCCGGTCATCTTCATCGGCGACGGCGCCGGCTTCGTCTACAGCCACCTCGGCACCAGCCACCAGTCGACCGAGGACATCGCCTGCACCCGCGCCATCCCCAACCTGGCCATCTACTCGCCCGGCGACCGCTTCGAGACCACGCTGTGCATGGATCTCGCCTACCAGGCCGCCGCGCCCGTTTATCTGCGCATGGGCAAATCGGATCGCGGTGATGTGCATGCCACCCTGCCCGTGGCCAGGACCGGCGCCTTGCTGGCGGTGAAAGCCGGCGCACCCGGCGACCTCAGCTTCATCGCCACCGGCTCGCTGCTGCGTACGGCGCTGGATCTCGCCCAGGCGCACTATCCCCAGACGTCTGTCTGGAGCGCGCCCACGATCAAACCGATCGATAGCCAACAGGTCGCCGCCATCTGCGCGGCCAGCCGTGTCGTCGTCGTGTTCGAGGAACACTCGATTTACGCCGGACTCGGTTCCCTCATCAGCGAAATCGCCTCGGAACGCGCCCCCACCCGTGTCCTGCGCATCGGTGTGCGCGACCGCTTCTCGCAACATTGCGGCACTTACGCATACCTCCTGCGGGAGCACGGCCTGGACATGGCCACCATCGCGGCCAGCCTGCATGCCACCCTGGCCGGACTTTGAACTGCCGCCGCTGGGCGGCCAGCGGATTTTCCTGACCGGCGGCACCGGCTTCGTCGGCAAGTCCCTGCTCGATTATTTCGACCTGGTCGCGCAGCGGCATGGCGCCGACTTCGAGGTCTGTGTCCTGAGCCGCGATCCGCGGCGTTTTCTTGATCGCAACCCGCAATACACCGGCCTTGCCTGGCTGAAGTTCGTCGAAGGCGACCTGCTGCGATTGCCGACCGGTCTCGGCGCCTTCACGGGAATGATTCATGCCGCCGCCGATACCCATGGGGTCGCCAGCGGCGCGCAGTGGATCGATCAGATCGTCTCGGGCACCCGTGCCGCGCTCGACTTCGCCCTTGCCCACGGCAGCCCGCGTTTTCTTTCGATGAGTTCCGGCGCCGTCTATGGCCCGCAGCCGGCGCATCTGTCCCACCTGGCCGAGGATTACGGCGGCGCCCCGCCCACCACCGCTCCCGGCAGCGTCTACGGCCAGGCCAAGCGCCTGGCCGAGCAACTCTGCACGGTATATTGCCAGGAACAGGGCCTGCAGACCGTGACTGCCCGCTGTTTCTCGCTGGTCAGCGAGCACGTGCCGCTGGCGGGCCCCTATGCGATCGGCAACTTCATCGGTGACGCCCTGGCCGGCGGCCCCTTGCGCATCAAGGGTGACGGCAACACGGTACGGTCCTATCTCTATGGCCTCGACATGGCGCACTGGGTGTTGACCCTGCTGCGGCAGGGCGCCGCGGGACAGGCTTACAACGTCGGTTCAGACATCGCCATCAGCATCCGGCAACTGGCGGAACTGGTGGCCGCCACCCTGGCGCCGGAGGCGCGCATCGAATGCGCGTCGGTCGCGCTGGTGGAGGCGGGACAGCGCTCGGTCTACGTGCCGGACATCACACGCTGCCGGCAACTCGGACTGGAGGTCACCACCCCGCTGCAACGGGCGATCCAGCGCAGCGCGGACTGGATCAGGTCGCACCCCGCGTGCTGATCAGCCAGAGAGGTCGGCCGCCAGGCGCCCGCTGACGATGCCGGCGAAATGCTCCGCGCTGAACCGCCGCGCCGCTTCACTCTCCAGGAACGCCAGGATGGCCGCCTGGTATTCGCCGTAGCGCCGTTCGTCGATGGACTCCAGATAGGCCTGTAGCGCGGGCATGTCCGCGAACTGGCGGCGGTCGATGAAACAGTCCGCCGGAATCAGCTCGCTGACGTTGTCGGCTCCCCAGTAGATCGGCACGCATCCCGCCAGCAGGCTGTCGATGATCTTTTCCGTGACGTAGTTGGTGAGGTCGCGCACGTTCTCGTAGCAGTAGGCGAATTTGCAGCGCCGCATCACCTCGCTTTTCAGACGCACTTCGCCGCGATAGCTGGGAAATGGCCGGTAGCCATAGAGCTGGCTGCGCAGGCGGTCGATGCGGCGGCGCAGTTTGCTCAAGGCGCCGAGGCCGCGCGCCGGCTTGTTCCAGCCCAGGCCGTAGAGGGCGAAACGCTCGGGCGCGTGCTGCTCGTACCAGCGGATGACGCGCAGCCGCTCCTGGTAGAGATCGGTGTCCAGCGCGTAGGGAAACCCCTTGTTGGCGTTGATCAGGCAGGCGAACAGGTCGCGCTCGGCGAAGGGCGGGAACGGCTCCCAGGCGATCTGGTTGGGGACCAGGATGGGGGTGACGTTGTCCAGGTCGAAGAACTTCGGGTTCCAGGTGAAGGCATGGCGGAAGCGGCGGAAGTAGTCGCGGTCGTCATTGAAGCGGTTGATGTAGGGGTTCTCCAGCGCGACCAGGTAACGCGGCACATCGGCGTCCGGCAACGGCCGCCCCTCGACATGCAGTTCGAACGCCACTTCGCGGCCGGCATTGATGTCCGGCGTGTTGATCTCGATGCCGCGCGCGAGCAGGGCCTGGCGCAGCACGATGGGGGTGTAGGTCGGGTTGAAACGATGCACCGAGTCCTCGCTGGAGAACATGGAGTTGTTGCTGTGCCCGTCCTGGAAAATGCTGCCGAGGATCATTCTGGCTTCCTGGTGAGGTGTTTGAGCAGCGTCTTGCGCAGCAGGGCGCCCAGCTCGCTCAGGCGCAGGCGGCGGCGGACCTGCTGCCAGCGCAGGAATCGCCGCATCCGCGCCACGCGCGCAGGACTGCCATGACCGCCGCCGACGAGCTTCTTGTAGAGAAAATAGCGGTAGTCGCTCAACCCGGCCGCACTGGCGCAGGCCGGACAGTGTTTGATGAAGCCGAGGAAACGCAGGCGATCCCGGCGCGATTCCTGCAAGCCGTCATTGCCGCCGTGGATGTGATAGTCCATCAGGGGGGTGTTGCACCAGACCATGCGGCCGTGCGTGGCCAGTCGCAGCAGCCAGGTGACGTCGGCGTATTTGCCGCCTGCTTCCGGGATGCGCTCGCCCGCCGCCGCGGTGGTGCGATAGACATAGCCGGGAAACGGCGCGATGCCGGTTTGATGGCGACCGAAATAGCGGCGGAACAGGTCGCGGGCCGATGCGATGACCTGGTATTGGCCGAAGGCTCGGAAGCTTGGCTTCCGCGCGCCGCTTTCCAGATTCACCACCCAGGCGTTGGCGCCGAAGGCGACGGCGTCGGGGTAACGCCCGCTGGCCCGGCGCATCTCGGTGACGAAATCCGGTCCCATCAGGTCGTCGTCATGGAACAAACAGAAGTAGTCCGCCGAGGCCTCCGCGATGCAGGCATTGAAGTGGGCCAATGCCGGCAGGCAACCACGCTGAACGAGGCGAGTGCCGGGAAACTCGCGCGCCACCATCTCGGCCACACGCGTGTCGCTGGAGTTGTCGGAAACGATCAGGCGAAAGCCCTCGCTGCCCTGCGCCAGGATGGATTCGATGGCCGCTTTCGCCGACTCGGGCCGGTTGTGGCAGAGCAGGAAAATGTCCAGCCAGGGTGCCGCCGCGTTCATCGGTAGCGCGCCAGATGGGACTTGAGCGCGCGCACCAGGCGCGAAGGCCAGGATTTGCGGCGGGCCTGCTCGCCGTGATCGAGCTGATATTGCCAGTTCGACTGGCACAACACGCCCAGATATTCACCCTTCAGTTTCTCGACCTCCTCACCTAGTCGGCGTTGCGCATGCCATTGCCAGTTGTAGTGGTAGACGCGGAACAAGGGTTCGATGGGCAGCAGCGGAATGCTGTGGAAATGCAGCAGGGCCTCGCCATACCAGCGCAGTTCGCTGGGCCGTTCGCGGATGGCATCCCAGAGGGTCATGCCCTGGGGCTGGAGATAGCGTTCATCGAGATCGCGCCAGACCCGCGCCGCCCAGATCACCGGGGTGGGGCCGAAATCGTAATCCGGGCCTTCCCGCCCGAAGGCGGCCTTGAGCAGGGCGCAATCGCGATGGTGGTCCTCCGCCACGCGGGCGATGCCCTTGTTGCGGGCGAGTTGCAGCAACTCCTTGGCCTGGTGCATGACAGTGTAGGGGGTGCCATCCGGGGCAAGAAAATCGGCGAGGGTGAAGTCGCGGATGAACTCGCTTTCCGAATCCAGGCACAGGTAGCTGTCGCAGCCGGCATAACGCCAGAACTCGCTCTTCACCACCTGTTGCGACTGGCGTCCGTCCCAGGACTGGTAATCGTCGAGACGGGCGCGCGGGTTGGCGCGGACGATATCCTCGTCGCTGACCCAGACCAGGCCCTCCGGATGGCCGAGCGTGGATTCGAACAGGGCACGATCCGCGGCGGGCACGCTGATGTGAAGCGGAATCCGGTCACGGTTGAAGCGCGCGACACTGTGCCAGAGGCGCTCGACGCGCCTGAGGTCGCCCGCGTAGGACTTGCAGAACAGCAGGAAGGAGGTCATGGGTCGCGTGTGCGGATCAGGTTCGGGCAGGTGCCCTGGAGGGCGGTTCAACGGCCATCGCGTCCCTGTTCCCGCAGATAGATCAGTTTCGCGTAGCGGTAGTACACCGCCTCGGCGCTGGAGACGGCCAGCATGAAGCCCTCGCGGCCATCGAGGAAGCCGGCGCGCAGCAGATAGGTGCGCAGGAACGCCCAGAGGCCGTGCCCCACCGCCTTGCCCAGGCTGCCGCGTTTTCCCCGCGCCAGCGCCTGCTCGGCACCGGCGCTGGAATAGTGGTTCACCTTGGCAAGCAGTTCATCCAGGGTGCGGAAGCTTTCATGCAGCAGCGGCGCTTTCAGACGCCCCGTCTCGCCCTGGAAAACCAGGCGCTCATGCACCAGGTCGTCGCTGAAGCGGGCGCTGCCGCGACGGAACAGGCGCGGCACATAGTCCGGCCACCAGCCGGAATGGCGCATCGAGCGGCCGCAGAAACTGGACAAGCGTGGCAGTTCGTACATGTCGAATGCGGGCGCGGCGATCGCGGCCTCGATTTCGGCCGCCAGTTCCGGCGTGACCCGCTCGTCGGCATCGAGCGACAGCACCCAGTCGCCTGTGGCGAGATCGAGCACGCGGTTCTTCTGTGGACCGAAGCCGGGCCAGTCGGGGCTGACCCGCACCTGGTCGGTATAACGCCGCGCCACCTCGACCGTGCCATCCGTGCTGCCGGAATCGAGGACGACGATCTCGTCGGCGAACGCGACCGCTTCGAGGGTCGCCGCCAGGCGCGACGCCTCGTTCTTGGTGATGAGGATGACGGAGAGGCGGGGTTTCATGGCCTGTTTACCTTCCGGTCGTCGCCATGATGCCCGTCGCCACGGTACCGTTTCCCGGCAGCCCCTCCAGCACCCTTTCCGGCCCCAACTTGTTCAGGCAATCCAGGTGTCCGAGCGGACACTCCCGCTTGAAACAGGGGCTGCACTCCAGGCCGAGGCGGACCACCTGCGCCTTGTCGGAATAAGGCGGCGTATAGCCGGGGTCGGTGGAGCCGTAGAGGGCCACCAACGACACGTCGACGGCGGCGGCGATGTGCATGAGGCCGGAGTCGTTGCTGACCACGGCGGCGGCGCAGGCGAGAAGATCGACGGTCTCCTCCAGGCTGGTCTGGCCGGCGAGGTTGGCGCAGGCCTCGCCCGCCAGCGTATTGATCGTCCCGGTCACCGGTTTGTCCTTGGCCGAGCCGAACAGCCAGACTTGCCAGCCTTGTTGCAGTTTGGCGCGTGCCACCGCCGCGTAGTGCGCCTCCGGCCAGCGTTTGGCGGGGCCGAATTCGGCGCCGGGGCAGAGGGCGAGGACGGGACGGTCACGTATCAGGCCCAGTCGCGCCAGGCTGGCCGCCTGGGCGACCGGGTCGATGCTGAGCCGGGGCTGCGGTGGAGGCGGCGGTGTCCCGGCCGGGGCCGCCAGGGCGCTGTAGCGTTCCACCAGCCTCGGCATCGCCATTGTGTCCAGGCGCCGCTTGTCGTTGAGCAGGCCATGGCGGAATTCACCGAGGTAGCCGCTGCGCAACGGGATGCCGGCAAAAAAGGGCACCAGGGCGGATTTCCAGGAATTGGGCAGGACGATGGCCTGGTCATAACCTTCACGCGCCAGTTCACGGCCGAGGCGCCAGCGTTCCTGCAAGCCGAAACGGCCGTGTGCGAACGGCGCGACCAGCGCCCGCCGCACTTCCGGCATGCGCGCCAGGATGCCGTGCGACCAGGCCGGCGCCAGCACGTCGAGCGCCAGGGCGGAATGTCGCGCGGCCAGGGCCTTGAACAGGCTCTGTGCCATCAGCATATCGCCGACCCAGGAGGGGCCGACGACCAGACAGCGAAAAGCGTTGTCCTGACCTGCCAGCATCAGGCCGGATTCTGTTCCAGCCAGGCCAGGTACCTGGGCACGCCCTGCTCCACCGTCATGAACTCGGCCGTATAGCCGGCCTGGCGCAGGTTGCCGATATCGGCCTGGGTGTAGCTCTGGTAGCGGCCCTTGAGGTGATCGGGGAACGGCACGTATTCGATCTCGCCGCGACCGTGATACTGGATCACCGCCCGCGCGACATCGTTGAAGCTCTGGGCGCGGCCGGTGCCGACGTTGAAGATGCCGGAGACGCCGGGGTGGTCGAGCAGCCACAGCTTCACCGCGACGGCGTCGTCGACATGGATGAAGTCGCGCAGTTGCTCGCCGTTGCCGTAGCCGTCGGTGCCCTCGAACAGCTTCAACCGGCCTTCCTTGAGGATCTGGTTGTGGAAGTGGAAGGCGACGCTGGCCATGCTGCCCTTGTGCTGTTCGCGCGGGCCGTAGACGTTGAAGTAGCGCAGGCCGCAGACCTGGCTGGTCAGCGCGTGCTGGTGATGACGCAAATACTGGTCGAACTGGAACTTGGAGTAGGCGTACATGTTCAGCGGCCGCTCGTGTTCGCGTGCTTCCTTGAACACCGGGCCCATGCCGTAGACCGAGGCGCTGGAGGCGTAGATGAAGGGGGCTTCGATACTCTGGCACCAGTGCAGCAGGGTCTTGGTGTACTCGAAGTTGTTCTTCATGATGAATTCGCCGTCCCACTCGGTGGTGGCGGAACAAGCACCTTCATGTACCACCCCTTCGATCTTGCCGAAGTCCCAGCCGGCCTGCAGGCGCTTGACGAAATCGAGGCGGTCGACGTAATCGACGATGTCGCAGTCGGCCAGGTTCTTGAACTTGATGCCTTCCTTGAGGTCGTCGACCACCAGGATGTCCGTGATGCCGCGCTGGTTGAGCGCCTTGACCATGTTGCTGCCGATGAGGCCGGCGCCGCCGGTGATGATGTACATGGGTTATCCCTTCTTGATGGTTGCGATCATGGAGGAGGTGGAATGGCCGGAGAGGAAGGGCAAGACTTTCACCTCGCCGCCCGCCGCCGTCACGCATTCGCCGCCGGCGATGTCCTCGGGCCGGTAGTCGCCGCCTTTCACCAGCACGTCCGGGCAGACCCGGCAGATCAGGCGTTGCGGTGTGTCTTCCGAGAATGGCACCACCCAGTCGACCGCCGCCAGCGCGGCCAGCACGGTCGCGCGCGCGTCGAGCGGGTTGACCGGGCGGGTCTCGCCTTTCAGGCGGCGCACCGAGTCATCGTCGTTCACCGCCAGGATCAGACGATCGCCGAGCGCGCGCGCCTGCTGCAGATAGGTGACATGACCGGCATGCAGGATGTCGAAACAGCCGTTGGTCATGACGATGCGCTCGCCCGCCGCCCGCGCCCGCGCCACCAGGGCGAGCAGGTCATCTTCGGCGACAACGCCGCGCCGGATCGGCAGGTGTTCTTCCATGGCCGCGATCAACTCGGCGGGCGAGACCGTGGCCGTGCCCACCTTGCCGACCACGACGCCGGCGCCGAGGTTGGACAGGGCCACGGCATCGATCATCGACTCGCCGGCCGCCAGCGCCGCCGCCAGCACCGCCACCACGGTATCGCCGGCGCCGGTGACATCGAACACCTCGCGCGCGCGCGTCGGCAGATGCACCGGCGCGTGGCCGCGTTGCAGCAAACACATGCCCTTCTCGCTGCGGGTGACCAGCAGCGCTTCCAGATTCAGCGCGTCGCGCAGGGCGGCGCCCTTGGTGGCCAGGTCGGCATCATCCGCCACCGGGCCGACCACGGCCTCGAACTCGGATTGATTGGGGGTCAGCAGGGTGGCGCCGCGATAGCGCTGGAAATCCGTGCCCTTGGGGTCGACCACCACCGGCAGGCCTCGCTCCCGAGCGGCACGAATCAGCGGCTGGGTATCGCGCAACACGCCCTTGGCGTAATCGGACAGCACCACCGCCTTCGCTCGCGGCAGGGCATCCAGGAAGCGCGCCTGGATGCTGGCGGCATCGCTCGTGAGGAAGCCATCCTCGAAATCGAGGCGGATGAGTTGCTGATGCTTGGACAGGATGCGCAACTTGGTGATGGTGCGACTCCCCGTCACCGCCACGAAATCGCTGCTGACCCCGCGCGCGGCAAGCCGGTCCGCGAGCAGACCTGCTTCCGCGTCCTCGCCCACCAGACCGACCAGGGCCACCCGGCTGCCCAGCGCGGCGGCATTGAGGGCCACGTTGGCGGCGCCGCCGGGACGCAACTCGTCACCCTCGACCCGGACCACCGGCACCGGGGCCTCGGGTGAAATGCGCGACGTCGTGCCCTGCCAGTAACGGTCGAGCATCACATCCCCCACGATCAAAACCGAGGCGGTGGAAAAATCGGGCAATTTCAAATGCATGAGCAAGGAAATGGATGGTTAAATCGGCCCGTATTCTACTTGGGCCGACACGCCATGCCTTCGATTTCAGCCATCTTCGACGCCCATCTCGACGCGATCCACGCGTTGCGCGCTCAGGAAACCCGCATTCAGGAACTGGGCGCGCAACTGATCACCTGCCTGCGTTACGGCAATCGCATCTTCCTGTGCGGCAATGGCGGCAGCGCCGCGGATGCACAGCACATCGCCGCCGAGATGGTGTGCCGCTTCGAGACCAACCGCCGCGCCCTGCCCGCCATTGCGCTGACCACCGACACCTCCGCGCTCACCGCCATCGGCAACGACTTCGGCTATGAGCGTGTCTTCGCGCGCCAGGTCGAGGCGCTGGCGCGGCCCGGCGACGTGCTGATCGCCATTTCCACCAGCGGCAACAGCGGCAATGTCATCGCCGCGGTCGAGCAGGCGGACAAGATGGGCGTGGTCACCATCGGCCTGCTCGGGGGCGATGGCGGCAGGATGCTGGACAGGGTCGCCCATGCCATGGTGGTGCCGGTCAAGGCGACCGCCCGCGTCCAGGAGTGCCACATCCTCATCGGCCACATCTGGTGCGGCATGATCGACGAGGCCTTCGCGGAATGACAGGGGCAAGGGGCAAGGCGCAAGGAAAAACATGCGCCGCCCCTTGCCCCTTGCCCCTTGCCCCTTGCCCCTTGCCCCTTGACCCTTTGATCCCTGAGCCCGACATCCTCTCCGTCTCCGAACTCAACCGTCTCGCCCGGCTGGCCCTGGAAAAGGCGCTGCCCTCGTGCTGGGTGGGCGGGGAAATCTCCAACCTCAGCCGCGCCGCTTCCGGGCACTGGTATTTCACCCTCAAGGACGCCCAGGCCGGGGTGCGCTGCGCCATGTTCCGCAATCGCAACCAGTTCGTCGACTGGCAACCGCGCGAGGGTGACCGTGTCGAACTGCGCGCGCAGCCGACCCTCTACGAGGCGCGCGGCGACTATCAGCTTATTGTCGAGGCGATGCGTCGCGCCGGTGCCGGCGCCCTGTTCGAGGCCTTCCTCAAGCTGAAGGCAAAGCTGGAAGCCGAGGGCTTGTTCGCGGCGGAACGCAAGCGCGCCCTGCCCCCTTACCCGCGCGCCATCGGCATCATCACCTCGCCCCAGGCCGCCGCCCTGCGCGACGTGCTGACCACGCTGAAGCGACGCTGGCCGGCCGCCGCCGTGGTGCTCTACCCCAGTCCGGTTCAGGGTGCCGAGGCCCCCGCCGGCCTGCGCGCGGCGCTATCCCGGGCCATCGGTCGACAGGAATGCGATGTCCTGTTGCTGGTGCGCGGGGGCGGCAGCCTGGAAGACCTGTGGGCTTTCAATGATGAAGGCCTGGCGCGCGCCATCGCCGCCAGCCCCCTCCCGGTGATCAGCGGCGTCGGCCACGAGACCGACTTCACCATCGCCGATTTCGTCGCCGACCTGCGCGCGCCCACTCCCACCGGTGCCGCCCAGTTGGCCACCCCGGACCGCGAGGAACTCACGCAGCACCTCGACCACCTGTACAGGCGGCTTCGCCTCGCGCGGCGGCGCCATCTGGATACGCTGGCGCAGCGGCTGGACAGCCTCGCCCGACGCCTGCGCCATCCCGCGCAGCAACTGGCCGCGCAGCGTCAACACCTGGGCCATCTGCTCGATCGCCTGCAGCTTGGCCAGGTCGCCCAGCAGGAACGCTCGCGCCAGAAGCTGGATCGCCTGAACCAGCGCCTGCGCGCCTGCCGACCGGATGCGGCGGCGTCACGCGAGCGGGTCGCGCGACTGCGGCGCGACCTCACGCGTGTCTGGACCCAACACCCCGACCGCAGCCGGCTGGCCACCCTGGCCGCGCACCTCGACCACCTCAACCCGAGCGCGGTCCTGGAGCGCGGCTACAGCATCACGCGTGATGCCGAGGGCCGGGTGGTGCGCGATGGCGCCGCGTTGAGCGAGGGCGCCAGCCTGGAACTGGTGTTCGCCCGCGGTGGCGCCACGGCGCGGGTCACGCAAGCGCGCTGAAACCCGGGCGGGTACCTGCCCGACACGCGGCGACGGCGCGGCGACCGTGCAGTGAAGGGGGACGACAGCTAGAATTGCGCGACTTTACGCACCCGGCCGAATCCATGTCCCGCAAGATCCTCGTCACCTCCGCCCTGCCCTACGCCAACGGTTCCATCCATCTGGGCCATCTGGTCGAATACATCCAGACCGACATCTGGGTGCGCTTCCAGAAAATGCGCGGCCACCAATGCATCTATTGCTGCGCCGACGACACCCACGGCACGCCGATCATGCTGCGCGCGGAGAAGGAAGGCATCACCCCGGAACAGCTGATCGACCGGGTCTGGCACGAGCACAAGCGCGACTTCGACGGCTTCCATGTCGCTTTCGACAACTTCTACTCGACCAACTCGAAAGAGACCCGGCACTACTCGGACACCATCTACACCCGGCTGAAGGAAGCGGGGCTGATCGAGATCCGCTCCATCGAGCAGTTCTACGACCCGGTGAAGGAGATGTTCCTGCCGGACCGCTTCATCAAGGGCGAATGCCCGAAGTGCCACGCCAAGGACCAGTACGGCGACAACTGCGAAGCCTGCGGCGCCGCCTACCAGCCCACCGACCTGATCGATCCCTACTCCGCCGTCTCCGGCGCCAAGCCGGTGCGCAAGTCCTCCGACCATCACTTCTTCCGCCTGTCCGACCCACGCTGCGCGGATTTCCTCAAGGAGTGGATCGGCCACCCCGATCATGTCCAGACCGAAGCCGCCAACAAGCTGAACGAATGGCTGCAGGCCGGCCTCTCCGACTGGGACATCTCGCGCGACGCGCCCTACTTCGGCTTCGAGATTCCCGGCGCGCCAGGCAAGTACTACTACGTCTGGCTCGACGCCCCGATCGGCTACATGGGCAGCTTCCAGAATTACTGCGACAACAACGGCCTGGATTTCAATGAATTCTGGAAACCGGATTCCGAGGCCGAGCTGTATCACTTCATCGGCAAGGACATCCTCTATTTCCACGCCCTGTTCTGGCCGGCCGAACTAGCCCATGCGGGTTTCCGCACGCCGACCGGCGTCTTCTGCCACGGTTTCCTGACGGTGAACGGCACCAAGATGTCGAAATCGCGCGGCACCTTCATTACCGCCGAGAGCTACCTCAACCACCTCAATCCGGAATGGCTGCGCTATTACTACGCCGCCAAGCTGAACGGCTCGATGGAAGACATCGACCTGAACCTGGAAGACTTCGCAGCGCGGGTGAACAGCGACCTGGTGGGCAAATACGTGAACATCGCCAGCCGTTGCGCGGGCTTCATCAGCAAGCGCTTCGGCGGCAGGCTGGGCACTTGCAATACGGCCGCCACGGCGGAATTCGTCGCCGCCTTCAGCAAGGGTGACATCGCGCAAAGCTACGAGGATCGCGACTACGGTCGCGCGCTGCGCGAAATCATGCGGCTGGCCGATGTGGCCAACCAGTACATCGCCGAGAAGCAGCCCTGGGCCATGGCCAAGCAGGAAGGCCGCGAAGCGGAACTGCACGAGGTCTGTTCCACGGCGCTGACCCAGTTCCGCGACCTCACCCTGTATCTGAAGCCGGTGCTGCCGAAGTTGGCTGAACAGGTGGAAGCCTTCCTCAATATCCCGCCGCTGGCCTGGACCGGTGCCTGGACACCCCTGCCCACCGGCCACGCCATCAACGAATACCAGCACCTGATGACCCGCATCGACCCGAAGAAGATTGAAACCATGGTGGAGGAGAACAAGCAGAGCCTCGCCCCGACACCCGAGCCGGCTCCGCTCAAGCACGCCGAGCACCAGCAGAACGAAGTCAAGGCCGAAGCCGCCGCCAGTGATGAAAAATCAGCCTGGGAACCGTTCATCACCATCGATGACTTCACCAAGGTCGATCTGCGCATCGTCCGCATCGCCAATGCCGAGCATGTCGTGGGCGCCGACAAGCTGCTCAAGCTGACCCTGGATCTGGACGGCGAAACCCGTACCGTGTTCGCCGGCATCAAGGCGGCTTACGCGCCGGAAACCCTGATCGGACGCCTCACCGTGATGGTCGCCAACCTGGCGCCGCGCAAGATGAAGTTCGGCTTGTCCGAAGGCATGGTGCTGGCCGCCAGCGACGAGCGAGGCGGCCCCTTCCTGCTCTCGCCCGATTCCGGCGCGCAACCGGGGATGCGGATCAAGTGAGGGTGACCCGTCACCTGCGCATCCGCGGCCGCGTCCAGGGCGTCTGGTACCGCGAATCGATGCGCCTGGAAGCGGAGCGCCTGGGTGTGACCGGCTGGGTGCGCAATCGCGGCGACGACGCGGTGGAAGCGGTGGTTCAGGGCGAGGAAAGCGCGGTGGCGACGATGATTGCCTGGTGCCGTGTCGGCCCGCCGGCGGCACGGGTGGAGAACATCGACATCACCGAGGCCGAGGGCGCGTTCAGCACGTTCGAGCGAAGGCCCAGCGCCTGAGCGGGAGTAACACTGTAGCGCCGGCATCGTTCTTCTGATCAGGCCCACAACGCCGGCGAGCGCTGAAGGATAGCGTCCCGTCGGGACATGACGCCGGCGCTACGACTCAGGCGTATTGGTCGATCAAGGCAACGCGGCTCGTCTCGGCGGCATCAGACTGCGCATACGCACGCAAGGCGGTGGCCTGTTTCAGCGATTCGGCGGTCGGATTGCTTGTTGGCCCCGCGGACTGTTCCTCTTTTTTCATCCGGCTCAACTCCGCCCTCGCCTGGCTTTCCAGCATCGCCGCCTGCGCGGCCACCGCGCGATCCTGCGACGAGGGATCGGCCGGCGCCAGAGCGGCGGCCTGGATGGTGCGCGCCCGCTCGATGGTGGATTCCGGCGTCTGCCCGGAGGAAACATTGATCCTCACCTCGCCGCCCACCGCGTACTGGCGACCATCCGGACCGCGTGTGAACTGGAAGCTGGCGCCCCCGGTCACGCCCGCGCCAGCCGCCATGTGCGCCTGTTCGTGGGCCCGCACCTTGCGGTCAATGGCCCGCAGTCGGTTCACCTCCTGCTGCTGTTCAGGACTGAGTGACGTGGCCTCGCCGCTGGCACGCAGGCCGCCAGCCAGTTCGGATGCACCACTCACGCCTGAAATCGCCATACCGGTTAGCCTCGATCAACGTTGGGACCAGTATAGAAAACTCCGGTCTCGGCCCAATACCCCCACTGCCGCTCGCCTTTACTTTCGTCTGTCCCACTCCTATCCTGCCCCACCCTTCTGTTTCATCGCAACCATGTCCATCACCATCAAGACCCCCGAAGAAATCGAGAAAATGCGCATCGCGGGGCGACTCACCGCGGAAGTGCTGGACTACATCAAGCCCTTCGTCAAGCCTGGCGTGACCACCGACGCGCTCGACAAGTTGTGCCACGACCTGATGGTCAACGTCCAGAACAGCATTCCGGCGCCGCTCAACTATGCCCCGCACGGCCATAAACCCTACCCCAAGTCGATCTGTTCCTCGATCAACCATCAGGTCTGCCACGGCGTCCCCGGTGAAGACAAGAGGCTGAAGAACGGCGATATCGTGAACCTCGACATCACCGTCATCAAGGATGGCTGGCACGGCGACAGTTCGCGCATGTTCTTTGTCGGCGAGCCCAGCATCCTGGCGCGCCGCCTCACCCAGATCACCTACGAATGCATGTGGAAGGGCATCGCCGCGGTGCGGCCCGGTGTCCACCTCGGCGTGGTCGGCGCCGCCATCCAGAAGCATGCTGAGGCCAATGGCTACTCGGTGGTGCGCGAATTCTGCGGCCACGGCATCGGCCGTGGCTTCCACGAGGAACCCCAGGTGTTGCACTACGGCAAGGCCAGCGAGGGGCCGATCCTCGAACCCGGCATGGTCTTCACCATCGAACCCATGATCAATGCCGGGCGTCGCGACATTCGCGTGCTCGGGGATGGCTGGACCGTGGTGACCAAGGATCACTCCCTGTCCGCGCAGTGGGAACACACCATCCTGGTCACGGAAACAGGTTATGAAGTGCTGACGCTGTCCGCTGAATGCCCGCCGCCACCGGCGTTCATCACCGCGTGACATGATCGCGCCTCGTCCGCCGTGCCCCGTGGTCAAGCCATGACCCCTCCCGACGCGAGTCACTGGCGCAACGCGCTCAAGGCAGGCCGCGCCAGCCTGTTCGCCGCCTACGAGCTTCAGCAACGCGCGCAGGCATTGCTGAGCGGCCTCACCCAATTGACCGATGAGGTCCTGCAGGACATCTGGCGCTCACATGACTTGCCCGGGCAGGCTGCCCTGGTCGCGGTCGGCGGTTACGGTCGCGGCGAGATGTATCCGCATTCGGATGTCGATCTCCTGATCCTGCTCGACGACGACCTGCCGGACCCCGAAATCAACCGCTTCGAATCCTTGATCGGCCTGTTCTGGGATGTCGGCCTGCCGATCGGCCACAGCGTCCGACGCCTGTCCGAATGCCTCAGCGAATCCGCGGCCGACATCACGATCCAGACGAATATGCTGGAGGCCCGCCATCTGGCGGGTGACGCCACGCTGTTCCAGCGCTTGCAGGCCGGTCTGGCGGCGCAAATGGACACCCAGGCCTTCTTCCAGGCCAAATCGCTGGAACAAAAAGCCCGCCATGGCCGTCATTCCGAGGTGGCCCTGTTGCTGGAGCCCAATCTCAAGGAAAGCCCGGGGGGGCTGCGCGACATCCAGAACATCTTCTGGGTCTGCCGCGCGGCCGGCCTGACGAAAAAGCCCGGCCACCATCTCGGCGACCTGGTGCGCGCCGGCGTCATGTGCGAAGCGGAGGCGCGCGCACTCACCACCGATTACCACCTGATCTCCAACATGCGGATCCGGCTCCATCTCGCCATCAATCGGCGCGAAGACCGCATGCTCTACGAGTTCCAGGAGCGCATCGCCGCCGCCATGGGTGTCCATGCCGATGATTCCCGACGCGCCTCGGAACGCCTCATGCAGCGCTACTATCGCGCCTCCCGCCGGATCAGCCTGATCAACCACCTGGTGCTGGGCGAACTGCGCAACCGTCTCCACCCCCCTCCCGCCCCGCTTGATCTGCCTGGCCGTCCGGGCTTCCGCGCGGTGGGCAAGCTACTTGACGCCGACGAAGAATGGCTCGTGAGAGAGCCCGGCCGGCTCATGGAAACCTTCCTGGTGCTGGCGCGCGAGCACACTTTGACCGGTTGCACGCCGGCCCTGTTGCGCGCACTCGCCCGCGCCGGACGCCGGATCAATGCCGCTTTCCGGCGTGACCCCGAGAACCATGCCCGCTTCCTGGAATTGCTGCGTGAACCGCATGGCGTCAGCGGCGCCCTCAAGCTGATGCATCAACTCGGCATCCTGGGACGCTACATTCCGCTATTCGGTCGCATCACCGGACAGATGCAGCATGACCAGTTCCACATCTATCCGGTGGACGAACACACCCTCATGGTGTTGCGTAACCTGCGCCGTCTTGCGCTCAACGAATTCGCTCACGAATTCCCCCTGGCGCACCGCCTCATGAGCGCCTGCCAGCGTCACGACCTGCTCTATCTGGCGGCACTCTTCCATGACATTGCCAAGGGACGCGGCGGCGATCATTCCAGCCTCGGCGCGGCCGATGCGCGTCGCTTCTGCCTGAGCCATGGCCTGTCACAGGAAGAATCCGATCACGTCGCCTGGCTGGTCGCTGAACACCTCATGCTCTCGCAGACTGCGCAGAAACAGGATCTGACCGACCCGGATGTCATCAGCGCATTCGCGGCGCGCTGCGGCGACGTCAAACGCCTGACCTCGCTCTACCTGCTGACCCTCTGCGACATCCGTGGCACCAGCCCCAAGGTCTGGAATGCCTGGAAGGAAAAACTCACTCGCGAACTGTATCTGGCTGCCCGCCACGTCCTGGAAAAAGGCAGTCCCGTGATCGACAGCGTGGAGCAGAAAAAAGAACGCGCACGCGCGCAACTGCGACTCTACGGCTACCCGCCGGGCGCGGAAGAAGCGCTATGGAAGCGCCTCGACGACGTCTATTTCCTGCGCCAGGGCGCGCGCGACATCGCCTGGCAGACCCGCCGCCTGCTCCCCCTGCTCAGTCGACAGAACCTGATCGTGCGCGCCCGCCTGGCGCCGGTGGGTGAAGGCGTCGAAGTACTGGTGTTCGCGCCCGACGAGGAAGCCCTGTTCGCCCGCATCTCCTCATTCTTTGCCCGGATCGGCTACACCATCCTCGCGGCGGGCATCCACACCACCCGAGACGGCCAGGCCCTCGATACCTTCTACGCCATCGACCCGGAGCATCCCCAGGTCGCCTATCGCGACTTCCTGAACTACATCGAGCACGAACTCGCCGCCGAACTCGCCGCGCATCAACCGCTGGGCCCCGTACCCCAGGGGCGGCTCGAACGTCGCCTGAAGGCCTTTCCCCTGGAGCCGGAAATCAGCCTCTCCGCCAGCGACAACCATAAGGACTATGTCCTCACCTTCTGCGCGGGAGACCGCCCCGGCCTGCTCGCCCAGGTCGCGCGCATCCTCACCGAACACCATGCCAGCGTCGTTACCGCGCGCATCAGCACCCTCGGCCAACGCGCTGAAGACGTTTTCGTGCTGGAAGGCGAAGCACTCGAGAAACCGGGCAAGCGCCTTGCCCTGGAAAAGGCGCTGCTCGACGGGTTGCGGGTCGGCTAGGCTGGACGCCGCCAGCGGCGGCCATACCCGAGGCCACCACAAATGGTCCGGATCACACCAAATGGCCGGCTTGATGGCAACTTGCGAGCGATCGGCCCCCACATACAGACCGGTCCCGGAATGGGACGTCTGCTGGTTTGATACTTGAAATCACGATAGCCGTGCCGCGTCAGTCTGGGGCGACGCAATACCAATCCATCAACTTGCGGGTCGGCCCGGAATTGCACTTTGATACTTCTCAAGCAGCATCTCGTTGATCAATCCGATCACCTCGCCGCTGGCCTTTTCGGCGGATGCCATTTCCCGGACCAGCGCTTCCCGCAACGACGCGTCGCTCATCCAATCGCTACGCGAGAGTTCCACTGCCCGGTGAACGGCGTCGTGGACACCGGCATGGGGACGCTCCAGCCTGGCAAAGGCGCTGGTATTGCCGAACAGGGTTTTTCCTTCTCCTTCGTAATACCATTTACCAAGCCGACAGTGGTGATGATCCGTTTGCGTGGCCTTGGCTTCATCGCATTCGGTTGCCTTCTGGATCGCCATGTACGCGTTTTGCATGTAAATCATGTGGTCCATCTTGGCCAGGGAACCAAATGAACGGTCCTTGGATTTCGATACTTGCCTGATGGTGGTGTCGGCAGCGGTGGAAAACTCGTTGAAACGGACCTTGAACCTGGCCATCTGCTGGTTGGATTCTGCAGCCACCTGATTGGCGGCACCGGTCACGGTCACCATGGTGTTCACCTGCCGCGTGAAACTTTCGACGATAGCGGTAATTTCCGCGGTGGATGCCTTGGTCCGTTCGGACAGCTTGCGCACCTCATCCGCAACTACGGCAAATCCCCGACCCATTTCCCCGGCGCGGGCAGCCTCGATGGCTGCGTTGAGGGACAACAGATTGGTCTGGTCGGCGATATCGGCAATGATCTTGATCGCCGTATTGATCGCCGCACTTTCCGTACCCAGTGTCTGCGCAGCGCGGGCCATTTCATCGACGCGCTCGGTCATACCGGTCAACGCATGACTGATCTGGCCTACCGAATCCAGGCTGCTGGCAGCGGCTTCCCGATTGGTCCGGGCGATGCCTTCGACCTCGTCCATCTCTTTGCTGGTCTGCAGCATGTCCTGCTGGCTGAGCTTGAGATTTTTCAGCAGATCCTTGGTATTTGACGTGTGCAGTCGGCTGGCCAGGTCATTTCTGTTGATCAATTGCTGGTTTTCTTCCATGGCGCGAATGGCCAGGTCAATCCGTTGCATCGACTGGGAAAATTGGCCTGGCATCCCTTCGGCAAATGGTTTGCGATGAAAACGTCCCTCTCCAACCTGTTCAAAGCAGGTGCTGATCTCCTTGAAATACATCTCGATGATGTCCAAGAATTCATTCAGTTCCCAGGCTACCTTGCCGATCTCGCCCAGACCGGCCGTGTTCGTCATGCGCAGGTGCAACTGGCCTTTTCGTGAATCGGCCAATAGCGTTTGCATACGTTCCAGCACATCGAGAGGACGACAAGAGCGGCTCCAGGCATACCAGGCAAAGATGGCGGCCACAAGTGGGATGATGAGCGTTAACCAGTTGAATCCATACTGCACCATATTCCAGCCAGCCAACGCCATGACCAGGAGGGTAAAGCCAATGCATGCATACAGTATCTGGTGTCGGTAATAGGGAATCTTTGCACTGATTCCAGGCGCGTTGATTTTCATGGCGGGTCTCGGTCTCTACAGTCCCAGAATGAACTGGTCATAGGTGCTGCCAAGCGCTTTGAGCTTGTCGGTCAGAAAGGCGACCGAGGCAGCGGGCGCCGCAGCTGGCCCGGCACGGCGCTCCACCTCCAGCATTTCCCGGTAAATCGGCTCGATGATCTGGATGGCGTCTCGCTTGGGTTTGCGTCGCACGGAAAAGTAACCCACAACATCCCCATTTGAATTGCGGTCAGGCGTGATGTTGGCAAATACCCAATAAAAATCGCCGTCGGCCGTGATGTTCTTGACGTAGGCGAAAAATTCCCGCTCCGCCTTCAGCATGTCCCACAACAGCTTGAAAGCCCCGCGCGGCATATCCGGATGACGGACGATGTTGTGCTGAACATTCAATAGCTGGTTTTCCGGGTAATTTGCGATGCGCATGAAGACACGGTTGGCATAGGTGATGCGCCCCTTCAAGTCTGTCTTGGAAATAATGACATCGGACTCGTTGAGAAGCACCTCATGTTGTGTCGGGCTGGATGCTGGCTTCATTGATGTCCTTTAGCTCTATGTCTTTCGTGTAAGTGATTTTACAAAGATAGCAGCAGCATAGAACTGAATGCCAAGAAAAAACCCGCACTTGGGCGGGTTTTTATACTACGTATTACTACTGATATGTCTTGACTTGGTGGGTGCTAACGGGCTCGAACCGCTGACATTCTGCGTGTAAGGCAGACGCTCTACCAACTGAGCTAAGCACCCTGAATTCAGTTGAGCGCGTCCCTCAAGGCTTTACCAGGACGGAACTTGGGCACTTTCGCGGCCTTGATCTTGATGGCCTCGCCCGTGCGTGGATTGCGACCACCACGCGCGACGCGTTTCACGGAGTGGAAGGAGCCAAAACCGACGAGGGTGACCACGTCGCCTTGCTCAAGGGATTTCGTGATGGCGGCCAGCGCGCCTTCCAGAGCACGCCCGGCGGCGGCCTTGGAGATGTCCGCGGATACGGCCATGGCCTCGATCAGTTCGGATTTATTCACAGCACCCCCTCCGGAAAAACGCGCCCACTCGGTTGTAATCCGAGGCGCGCATGTTGAAGATCAGGCTTGCCGGTGTCAAGGCCGGCAAGCCTGAATCCGCGTCAATGCTTGATGACGGCGGGTTTTTCCTCGCTGGCCTGCACGGGTGCCGGGGTGGCGCTGATCTCGTCCTCGGTGAGCGGCGCCGGGTCATGTTCCAGCGCGGCACTGAGCACCTGCTCGATCCATTTCACCGGCTGGATTTCCAGACGATTCTTGATGTTGTCCGGAATGTCGGTGAGGTCCTTGACGTTACCTTCCGGGATCAACACCTTCTTGATGCCGCCCCGGTGCGCGGCCAGGAGTTTTTCCTTGAGACCACCGATCGGCAGTACTTCGCCACGCAAGGTGATCTCGCCGGTCATCGCCACTTCGCAACGCACCGGGATGCCGGTGAACACCGAGACCATCGCCGTGGTGATGGCAGCGCCGGCGGAGGGGCCGTCCTTGGGCGTGGCGCCTTCAGGAAGGTGAATGTGCATGTCCTTCTTCTCGAAGGCATCGCCCTTGATGCCGAGGCTGGCGGCGCGGCTGCGCACCACGGTGCGGGCCGCCTCGATGGACTCCTTCATCACGTCGCCCAGTTGACCGGTGCGGGTGATGCCGCCCTTGCCGGGCATGACGGTGGCCTCGATGGTGAGCAGCTCGCCACCGACTTCCGTCCAGGCTAGACCGGTGACCTGTCCGACCTGGTTATTCTTTTCCGCCATGCCATAGGTGTAGCGCTGCACGCCGAGATACTTGTCCAGGTTCTTCGGGTTGACGCTGATCTTGCCCTTGACCTTCTTCAGCGACTGGGCGGTGACGGCCTTGCGGCAGATCTTGGAGATTTCCCGCTCCAGGCTACGCACGCCGGATTCGCGGGTGTAGTAGCGGACGATGTCGCGCAGCGCGGTCTCGGTGACGTGGAGGTCGGTTTCCTTGAGGCCGTTGTTCTTCATCTGCTTGGGCAGCAGGTAACGCAGCGCGATGTTGATCTTCTCGTCCTCGGTATAGCCGGACAGGCGGATCACTTCCATGCGGTCGAGCAGCGGCGCGGGGATGTTCAAGGAGTTGGCGGTGGCGACGAACATCACGTCGGACAGGTCGTAATCGACTTCGACGTAATGGTCCTGGAAGGTATGGTTCTGCTCGGGGTCGAGCACCTCCAGCAGGGCCGACGAGGGATCGCCGCGGAAGTCCTGGCCAAGCTTGTCCACTTCATCGAGCAGGAAGAAGGGGTTGCGCACGGTGGCCTTGGTCAGGCTTTGCAGGATCTTGCCCGGCATCGAGCCGATGTACGTTCTGCGGTGGCCGCGAATCTCGGCCTCGTCACGCACGCCGCCCAGCGCCATGCGCACGTACTTGCGATTGGTGGCGCGGGCGATCGACTGGCCAAGCGAGGTCTTGCCGACACCGGGCGGCCCGACCAGGCAGAGGATGGGGGCCTTGAGCTTGCCGACGCGTTCCTGTACGGCGAGATATTCGACGATGCGTTCCTTGACCTTCTCCAGGCCGTAGTGGTCTTCATCCAGGATCTGCTGCGCGCGCTGCAAGTCCTTGCTGATCTTGGTCTTCTTGGTCCAGGGCAGGTTGACCAGGGTCTCGATGTAGGTCCGCACCACGGTGGCCTCGGCCGACATGGGCGACATCATCTTCAGTTTCTTCAGCTCGGCCTCGGCCTTCTTCTGGGCTTCCTTGGACATCCGCGCCGCCTTGATGCGCTTGTCCAGTTCGTCCAGATCGCCGCTCTCGTCGACGTCGCCGAGTTCCTTCTGGATCGCCTTCACCTGTTCGTTCAGGTAGTACTCGCGCTGGCTCTTTTCCATCTGGCGCTTGACGCGGCCGCGGATGCGCTTTTCCACCTGGAGGATGTCGATCTCGGTTTCCAGGAAGCCCATCAGATGGTCGAGGCGGGCCTTCAGTTCGGTCATCTCCAGGATGGCCTGCTTCTGGTCCAGCTTCAGCGGCAGGTGCGCGGCGATGGTATCGGTGAGACGGCCGGCATCGTCGATGCCCGCCAGCGAGGCGAGGATCTCCGGGGGGATCTTCTTGTTGAGCTTGACGTAGTTGTCGAACTGGGCAAGAAGCGCGCGGCGCATGGCCTCGATCTCGCTGTCGTCCAGGCCGATCTCGGCCATGGGCTCGCCGCGCGCCAGGAAATGGCTGTCGGCGTCGATGAACTCCTGGATCTGGGCGCGCTGGTTGCCCTCCACCAGCACCTTCACGGTGCCATCGGGGAGCTTGAGCATCTGCAGGATGCTGGCAATGGCGCCGACTTCATAGAGATCGTCGAAGCTGGGCTCGTCCTTGGCGGCGGATTTCTGCGCCACCAGCATGATGTGCTTGCCGGCTTCCATGGCCAGTTCCAGCGCCTTGATGGACTTCGGGCGCCCGACGAACAGCGGAATGACCATGTGCGGGAAGACCACCACGTCGCGCAATGGCAGCAGGGGCAGTTTGACGGGGGCGGTAAACAACGTGGTTTGGCTCATTAAGATCTCCGGCGAGTTGGCCACTGATTCGGCCACTTGGGGATGACCACAAAATGCGGTCATCCTGGCGGTGTGAGCTAACTGAGTGCGCCGAGCTGGAATTCAACCCGGCGCGGGAGGTATTTCATCCGACGGCCTGGGCCGGCTCGGAATAGATCAACAGCGGTTTGCCTTCGCCACTGACCGATTTTTCGTCGACCACGACCTTGGTCACGTTCTCCATGCTGGGCAGCTCGAACATGATGTCCATCAGGCTGTGTTCGATGATGGAGCGCAGGCCGCGGGCGCCGGTCTTGCGTTTGATCGCGCGGTTGGAAATGGCGGTGAGCGCCTCCTCGCGAAATTCCAGGTCGACGCCTTCCATCTTGAACAGCTTCTGAAACTGGCGGGTCAGCGCGTTCTTGGGCTCGGTGAGGATCTGCATGAGCGCCTTGACGTCGAGTTCTTCCAGCGTGGCGATCACCGGCAGGCGACCGACGAACTCGGGGATCAGACCGTACTTGATCAGATCTTCCGGCTCCACCATGCGGAACACCTCACCAACATCCTTGCGGTTGTCCTTGCTCTTCACCTCGGCGCCGAAGCCGATGCCGGACTTCTCGGTACGGTTGCGGATCACCTTGTCGAGACCGCTGAAGGCGCCGCCGACGATGAACAGGATGTTGGAGGTATCGACCTGGATGTACTCCTGGTTGGGATGCTTGCGCCCGCCTTGCGGCGGCACCGAGGCGACCGTGCCCTCGATCAGCTTCAGCAGGGCCTGCTGCACACCTTCACCCGAGACATCGCGGGTGATGGAGGGGTTTTCCGAGCGCCTGGATATCTTGTCGATCTCGTCGATGTAGACGATGCCGGTACGCGCCTTCTCGACGTCGTAATCACATTTCTGCAGCAACTTCTGGATGATGTTCTCGACGTCCTCGCCGACATAACCGGCTTCGGTCAGGGTGGTGGCGTCGGAAATCACGAACGGCACGTTGAGCAAGCGAGCCAGGGTCTGCGCCAACAGTGTCTTTCCCGAACCGGTGGGACCGATCAGCAGGATGTTGCTCTTGGCCAGTTCGACATCGTCGTCCTTGCCGCCACCGGGATTGCGCAAGCGCTTGTAGTGGTTGTAGACCGCTACCGCCAGGGCGCGCTTGGCCGGGTCCTGGCCGATCACGTACTGGTTGAGGGCATCACGAATCTCCAGCGGGGTGGGCAGCTTGTCGCTGACTTCCGTGTCTCCGTCTTTCTGCACATCCTCGCGGATGATGTCGTTGCACAGGTCAACACATTCGTCGCAGATGAACACGGAGGGACCGGCGATGAGCTTGCGCACCTCCTGCTGGCTTTTGCCGCAGAAAGAGCAATACAAAAGTTTTTCGGCGCTGTCAGCCATGGTTCAGTCCCGTAAAAATATACCCGAGTGTTTGAGTCAAGTTTACGCCGATTGATCTCGGCTGGCCATCACTTTGTCGGCCAGGCCATAGGCAACCGCCGTCTCTGCGCTCATGAAATTGTCACGCTCGGTGTCGCGCTCGATGGTCTCCAGGGTCTGGCCAGTGTGCTCGGCCAGAAGTCCGTTGAGACGCGCCTTGAGGTAGAGAATCTCCTTGGCGTGGATCTCGATGTCCGAGGCCTGGCCCTGGAAACCACCCAGGGGCTGGTGAATCATGACCCGGGAGTTGGGCAGGACGAAACGCTTGCCCTTGGCGCCCGCGGCGAGCAGGAAAGCGCCCATGCTCGCCGCCTGGCCCACGCAAAGCGTGGACACATCCGGCTTGATGAAGCGCATGGTGTCGTAGATGCCCATGCCGGCGGTGATCGAGCCGCCCGGCGAATTGATGTAGAGGTAGATGTCCTTGTCGGGGTTTTCCGACTCGAGGAACAGGAGTTGCGCCACGATCAGGTTGGCAGTCATGTCGTTGACCGGGCCGACCAGAAAGATGACCCGTTCCTTGAGCAGCCGCGAGTAGATGTCATAGGCGCGTTCACCGCGCCCGCTCTGCTCGACGACCATGGGGACCAGCCCCAGGTCTGAGGGTTCTTGCGTCCAGGGCATTATTTGTTCCCCATCAGTTTTTCCAGGGTGGAAGGTTCATCGGTGACCTGGGCGCGTTCCAGCACCCAGTTGACCAGGTTTTCTTCCAGGACCAGGGCGCGCGCCTCATTCAGGCGGGTACTGTCCTGGTGGTACCAGGCCACGACTTCGGAGGGGTCTTCGTAGCTCTGGGCGAACTCGTCGACCAGCGCCTTGACCTGCTCTTCCGGCGCGGTGATGCCATTGGCGCGAACCAGTTCGTCCATCAGCAGCCCGAGTGCGACACGCCGCTTGGCCTGAGGTTCAAAAATCTCGTCGCGCATCTGGATGTCCTGCTCGCGCATGCCGCGCGCCTTCAGGTCGGTCACGGCCTTTTCCAGCAGGGCGCGTTGCTCCATGGCCACGAGGCCGGCGGGTACATCGAAGGGCGTGGTTTCCAGCAGGCCATTAAGGACCTGTTCCTTGATCCGGGTCTGGATGCGACGCTTGGCCTCGCGCGCCAGGTTGCCACTGATTTCCTCACGCAGCTTGGCCACGCCACCGTCGTGGATGCCCAGGCTCTGCGCCAGGGCCTCGTCGATTTCGGGCAGCGTCGCTTCATGCACGGACTTCATCGAGGCGGTGAAGGTGGCGGTCTTGCCGGCCAGCTCCTTGGCGAAATAGTCCTCGGGGAAGGTCACGTCGAAGGTCTTGCTTTCACCGGCCTTCATGCCCATCAGGCTGCCCTCGAAGTCCTTCAGGGTGCGTCCCTCGCCCAGGATCACCGGGAAGTCCTTGGCTTCGCCGCCCTGGAAGGGCGCGCCATCGATCATCCCGACATAGTCGATATGGACACGATCGCCTTCCTTGGCCTCGCGCTCCACGGCGTGGTACTGGACACGTTGCTTGCGCAGGACATCGAGAGTGCGATCGACATCGGCATCGCTGACCTCGACCACGGGGCGAGTCACCTTGATGCTGGAAAGGTCGCCCACCACGATTTGCGGGTACACGTCGAAGGTCGCGGTGAAGGCGCCATCGGCGGCAGGCGCGAACTGGGGATAGCCGGCGACGTTCAGGTTCTGTTCGCGCACGGCCTGGGCAAACCGCTGCTGCAGGGCATCTCCAAGCACTTCACCGCGAATCTCGCCGGAATAACGAGCCGCCACCATCTTGAGCGGTGCCTTGCCGGGCCGGAAACCATCCATGCGCACGTTCCTGGCGATCTTGGCCAGACGCTTGGAGACTTCGCCCTCGATTTCGGCGGGATTGAGGTTCAGGGTCATACGACGGGAGAGTCCGTCCAGGGTTTCCAGGGTTGCAGTCATGTTATCCACGAGTAATCAACGAGTTATCAAGATTCATACCAAACCGCATTCAAAGGCGAATTGCTGTTAAATCAACGGGTTTACCACCAGGTCCGGCAAACCCCTTCTGTCTGGCTCACGCCAAACCGACGCGCATCGTCTCGAATACAACCAGGTGTGGCTGGTGCGAAAGGGGGGACTCGAACCCCCACGCCATAGGCGCTGGAACCTAAATCCAGTGCGTCTACCAATTCCGCCACTTTCGCAGTGTTAAAAATCAATCGGTTACATCCACTTCATACCAAATGGCAACCGAACCGACATAAAACAGGGCGAAAAATTCTAACACGCGCCGGCGCCCTGCCCCGGGTCAAGGCTGGAGATATGGAACAACTCGGTTGTACGCCGGGTTGGCCCGAATGCGATCAACCCGTCGATCCGTCTGCCCGCAGTCGCCAAAGGTGCAATTTTGCTCCGTAAGCGGCGCGCGCGGCGGCGGATAAACACCGGCGCGTTCAGCGAACCACCGCCTCGACGCCGCCCAGACCGAGAAATTCGACGCCCGCTCGCGCGGGCAATCCGATAGGGTGCGCGCCGCTCCAGGCACCGGTGGTGACGATGTCGCCGGCCCGGGCGCCACCAACATGCCGCAACCACCAGGGCAGACAGTGAAAGAGATCATCCAGTGGCGGCCGGCCCATGCTTTCGGCGATAGGCTGGCCATCAGCGAGCACGCGAACGACGCACCGGGAGAAATCGACCTCGCGCCAGTTGGTGATTGCTTCACCGAGGACGAGGCCGCCGTTGAGCAGGTTGTCGGCCAGGCGCCAGAGCGGGCCGGCGGCTTCGGCATCGATCAGCCGGCTATCCACCATTTCCATTGCGACATGGACGCTGGCAATGGCGTCGAGAATGTCCGTCCGCGTGGCGTCGGCGGCCAGGTCGCGGCCAAAACACAGGGCGATTTCCGCTTCGACACCCAGGGTAAAGAAATCCGCGCGGGCAAACCGGGCGGGACTGACCACAACCCGGGACGGGAAGATGGCGGCGGCAAAGGGCGACGTCTCCCGCGTCTGGGCGCCTACTTTCCAGGCTTGCGGGCGTTGCTCTCCCACCAGTGAATGCCAGACCAGATGCTGCGCGGCATAGGCGGCCTCGACGCCGGCGGGCGCGGTGGTGCCGGTGGCATTGAGGCGATCATGGGCGCGATAGGCGTGGACCAGGCGCGCGGCGATTTCCGAAGACGTGGGCATGGTCCGGCGACTATAGCGCAGCCCCGCCATCACCGACCTGTCAAGACTTGCCGGGCACGCCGAATTTCCCCATCCTGCCGCACCTTTTTCGTCGTCCGGAATCCCATGCTGCCGTCCATCGAATCCCGCATCGCCCAGGAACTCAACGTCCACGCCAACCAGGTCGCCGCCGCCGTGGCGCTGCTCGATGACGGAGCCACCGTGCCCTTCGTCGCGCGCTACCGCAAGGAAGCGACGGGCGGACTCGATGACACCCAGTTGCGGCATCTGGAAGAACGGCTGGGCTATCTGCGCGAACTGGAGGAGCGGCGCGCCGCGGTGCTCGCCAGCATCGATGAGCAGGGCAAGCTGACCCCGGAACTGCGCGCCGACCTCCTCGGCGCCGAAACCAAGCAGCGCCTGGAAGACCTCTACCTGCCCTATAAGCCGAAACGCCGCACCAAGGCGCAGATCGCCCGCGAGGCGGGACTCGGGCCGCTGGCGGAGCAGTTGTTCGCCGACCCGATGCTGACTCCGGAAGCCGAGGCCGCGGACTACATCAATCCCGACCTCGGCATCGCGGATGTGAAAGCGGCGCTGGATGGCGCCCGCCAGATCCTGATGGAGCAGTTCTCGGAAGACGCGGCATTGATCGAACGCTTGCGCGCGCATCTCCAGGACAACGGCCGCGTCGTCTCCCGCCTGATCGAGGGCAAGGAATCCGAGGGTCAGAAATTCCGCGACTGGTTCGAGTTCGACGAGCCCTGGAAGGCGATGCCTTCACACCGGGCCCTGGCGCTGTTCCGGGGACGCAATGAAGGAGTCCTGTCGGTCACCGTCAAATTGCCGGAAGAACTGGCGGGCCTGCCCGGCAGCCCCTGCGAGGGGCATATCGCCGCCCACTTCGGCCTGCGCGACCAGGGCCGCCCCGGCGACAAGTGGCTGCTCGACTGCGTGCGCTGGACCTGGAAGGTGAAGCTCTCCCTGCATCTGGAACTGGACCTGATGAATGCCCTGTTCGAGCGCGCCGAGCAGGAAGCCATTCGCGTCTTCGCCAGCAACCTGAAGGATCTGCTGCTGGCGGCGCCGGCCGGGCCGAAAGCGGTGATCGGCCTCGATCCGGGCATCCGCACCGGCGTCAAGGTGGCCGTGGTGGACCGGACCGGCAAGGTGCTGGAGACCGCGGTCATCTATCCGCACGAACCGCGCAACGACTGGAACGGCGCGCTCGCCACTTTGTCACGGCTGGCCTCCCGGCACCATGCGGAGATCATCAGCATCGGCAATGGCACCGCCAGCCGCGAGACGGACAAACTGGCCGCCGACCTGATGCGGCTCCAGCCGGAACTCGGCCTGAGCAAGGTCACCGTCAGCGAAGCCGGCGCTTCGGTCTATTCCGCCTCGGAACTCGCCGCGCGCGAATTTCCGGACATGGACGTGAGCCTGCGCGGAGCGGTGTCGATCGCCCGCCGTTTGCAGGACCCACTCGCGGAACTGGTGAAGATCGAGCCCAAGGCCATCGGTGTCGGCCAGTACCAGCACGATCTCGGCCAGGCCAAGCTGGGACAGGCGCTGGAGGCCGTGGTGGAAGATTGCGTGAACGCGGTCGGCGTCGATGTGAACACGGCCTCCGCCGCCCTCCTCACCCGCGTGTCCGGCCTCAATACCACGCTGGCCAACCAGATCGTCGCCCACCGCGACACCCATGGCCCCTTCCCGAATCGCGAGGCCCTGAAACAGGTCTCCCGCCTCGGCCCCAAGACCTTCGAACTGGCCGCGGGCTTCCTGCGCGTGCCGAGCGGCGATAACCCGCTCGACACATCCTCAGTCCACCCGGAAGCCTATCCCGTGGTACAGCGCATCCTGGCCGACCTGAGCCTGGACATGAAGAGCGTGATCGGCAACACCGATGTGCTCAAGCGCCTGGACGCCGGCAAGTATGTCGACGACCGTTTCGGCCTGCCGACGGTACGCGACATCCTCAAGGAACTGGAAAAACCCGGTCGCGACCCCCGCCCCGCCTTCAAGACCGCCAGCTTCCAGGAAGGGGTCCATGACCTGAAGGACCTGAAGCCCGGCATGCAACTGGAAGGCGTGGTCACCAACGTCACCAACTTCGGTGCCTTCGTCGATATTGGCGTGCACCAGGACGGCCTGGTGCACATCTCCGCGCTCTCGGAAAAATTCGTCAAGGACCCGCGCGAGGTGGTCAAGGCTGGCGACATCGTCAAGGTCAAGGTGCTGGAGATCGACGTCGCCCGCAAGCGCATCGCCCTCACCATGCGCATGAAGGACGAAGTCAAGCCGGCACGGCCGGAAACGGCGCCCGGCATGGCGGGCGCGCGGGCAAAGCATCTCGCCCGGCAGCCGGAAAAACCCGGTGGCGCGCTGGCGGAGGCATTGAGCCGCGCGGTCCGTCGCGGTTAATAACGCATTTCGATGTCGATAAAGCCGAGATTATTGCGTAAGCTGAAATCGGAATGCGGGACGACCCGCATCGCCCGATCAACCATCCGCAGGAGAGATCCATGACCAATCGCACTGAATATGTCGAACACCTGAAACAGAATCTCGACAAATGGAATGCTGACATCACCAAGTGGGAAGCCAAGGCCAAGGTCGCGAAGACCGACATGCAGATCGAATACGAGATGCAGCTCGAGGCCTTGCGCAAGCACCGTGACGACGCCATGGAAAAGCTCAAGGAAATCCAGGCCAGCAGCGGTGAGGCGTGGAAGGACATGATCAGCGGGGCCGATGCCGCCTGGGCGTCCATGCGGGAAGCTTTCGAAAAGGCGACCTCCCACTTTCAGAAGTAGTATGCCTTTTGTGGGCTCAAGTCCCCAGCCTGGCTGCCGTTAATGGGCTTCGCTTCCAACTGATCGCGCCATGAGTTCCACTGACAGCATCAAGAAAATACCGGTCGCTCAACTGCGGCCGGGGATGTTCATCCATGACGTCAACTGTTCCTGGCTGGACCACCCTTTCGTCACCAACAGCTTCGAGGTACGAGACAAGAAGCGCGTGAACGAGATCAAGGCGCTCGGCATCCACGAGGTCTACATCGATATCGTGCGTGGTGCCGACGTCGCCGATGCGCCCAGTGAGACCGAGGTCCTTCACGAGATCGAAGAGCGCATGGCGGCGATCGCCAGCGAAGCTCCGGAAGACATCCGCTCGGTATCGCTCGCTGCCGAAATCGAGCGCGCCAAACGCCTGCACAGCGATGCCAACCGTATCGTGCGTTCGATGATCCAGGACATCCGCCTGGGAAAACAGATCGAAATGGAGCAGGTGGAACCCCTCGTGGAAAACATGGTGGACTCCATCTTCCGCAACCAGGACGCACTCCTCCCCCTGGTACGACTGAAGGACCACGATAGCTATACCTTCCAGCATTCGGTCTCGGTCTGCGCGCTCCTGGTCTCCTTTGGCCGCGGCCTGAAACTGGAGCGGCCCGTCATCAAGGAACTGGCCATCGGCGGTCTGCTGCACGACGTCGGCAAGGCACGCATACCGGACGAAATCCTGAACAAGCCCGCGAAGCTCACCGATGCCGAATTCACCAAGATGAAGTCGCACGTGGTGCAAAGCATCATCATTCTTCAGAACACCCCGGGCATCAGCCAGATCGCCCTCGATGTGGCCGGCCAGCACCACGAGCGTTTCGACGGCAGCGGCTATCCCAACCACCTCAAGGGCGATCAGATTTCTCTCTACGGACGCATGGGCGCCATCGTCGATGTCTACGATGCCATCACTTCGGATCGTGTCTATCACAAGGGCATGACCCCCAGCGCCGCGCTGGGCCGCCTGCTGGAATGGAGCAGCTACCATTTCGATCCGGCGCTGGTGAAGGCCTACGTGAAGAGCCTCGGCATCTACCCGAGCGGCTCGCTCGTCCGCATGGAGAGCGGCCGCCTCGGCGTGGTGGTGGAACAAAATGCCGACAACATGATGAAACCACGGGTAAATCTCATCTTCCACGCGGTACACCAGCGCTACCTGAAACCGGAAATCCTCGACCTCTCCTGGAGCGGCTGCCAGGACAAGATCACCGGGCACGAAGATTACGAGACCTGGGGCATCGACCCGAAACGCTGGCTGCCGGCGTAGGCCCACTGGAGTGGCCTTCCGGGCCGGCGAGCCACTCAGCTGATTTTCACCACGATGTCATGCAGGGTGTTGGCGCAGTGCGCCATGCGCCCAGCCGCGCGATCGAGGTGCTGGTAGATCTCGCGGCGTTTCAGCATGTTCAGGTAGTCCTCCCCCTGGAACAGTTCGGCGAGCGCGCGACGGTACAGCTTTTCCGAACGGCGCCCCGCCTTGCGCGCGCTATCGGCATACTGCGCGGCGGCGGCCGCCGCCGTGCCGAGCTGGGTGAAGCCCTGGCTGAGTGACTGGCAACCATCGCGCAGCGCGGCGGCCATCTCATAGGTGAACTTGTCCGGGGCCACGCCGAGGATGTCCATCTCGTTCACGCAGTCCTTGCAATAGTTGACGATCTCGTCGAGATCCATGATGGCGCGGTAGATATCCTCGCGATCCATCTGGGTGGCGAAGGCTTCGTTCAGGGTGTGGATGTTCTTCACCTTGATCGCGTCCGCAGCGTGCTCATCCTGCTTGATCTGCCTGGCAATCTCCGCTTCGCCCGTACCCATGAAGTCGACCAGTAGCCCGACGGTATGCGTCACCTGACGCGCCTGTTCATGCAATAGCAGAAAAAAATCCGGCACCTTGGGGAAGATGCGGTCAAGCACGCGGTGGACAATGGAATAGGTGTGTTCACTCATAGCTGGCCTCTGCGGAGGAATGCCTGGATCAATGCGTAGATGACCGCGCCGACGAAGGCGGCGGACGGAATCGTGATCAGCCAGGTCATCACGATTTCACCCGCCTTGCCCCAGCGTACCGCGCGTGGCCGCTCCGAGGCGCCAATTCCCATGATGGAACTGGCGACGACGTGAGTGGTGGACACCGGCGCCCCCACCAGCGATGCCGCGAGAATGACACTGGCGGAGGTGAGCTGCGAATTCAGCGCATGCAAGGGGCGTACCTTGTAGATGGCGAACCCCAGGGTGCGAACGATGCGCCAGCCGCCCGAGAGAATGCCAAGGGTCAGCGCCGAGGCACAGGCCAGCATCACCCAGAGCGGCACGACAAAACTAGGGATGAAGCCCCCGAGCAGCAGCACCAGGGTCAGGATGCCCATGCTTTTCTGGGCGTCGTTGGCGCCGTGCGAGAAGGCGAGTCCGGCGGCGGTGAAGTACTGGCTCCAGCGCAGCTTGCTGTTGATGCGCGGCGAAGCGGCGCGGAACAGCATGGCGAAGAACTTGTGCACGCCATAGCCCACCCAGAAACCGACGATGGGAGAAAGAATCAGGGCCAGCAACACCTTCATCACGCCGGTGAGGTGGCCGTGGCGCAGCAGTTCCTCGAATCCCCACACGACATGGCTTGCATCCACCGCCAACAGGATGGCGCCGATGAGACCGCCGACCAGGGCATGCGAGGACGACGAGGGAATGCCCTTGGCCCAGGTGATGAGGTTCCAGAAGATGGCCCCGCCCAGACCACTGACCAGGATGGTCACCGACATCACGGGCGGCAGGTCGGACAGGTCGATGAACTTGCCGATGGTATTGGCCACCGCCGTGCCGCCCAACAGGGGCCCGAGAAATTCGAAGCATCCAACCAGGATCACCGCCTGCATCGGCTGCATGGCGCGCGAGGCGATCACCGTCGCAATGATGTTGGCGGCATCATGAAAGCCGTTCGTGTAATCGAACAGCAACACGATGATCACGGCCAGGATGGCGAGCAGGGTGAGGGTTTCCATGTGCGGAGCAGGTTTGCCGCGACTGTATCACCCCACGTCACTGCTCATGTTCCCGGGTGTGCGCCAGAAGGAGGCCGGCTCCGAAACCTACAACTGCTGTCCATGCTCCCGAGTGTCGTGGAATTTCACCCGCGGCCAGCGTTCCATCGCCAGGGACAGGTTCACGCGGTTGTCCGCCAGATAGACCAGGTTGTCATCGACATCCCTGGCCAGCCGCTGCTGCTGAGCCTTGGCGAACTCCGCCAGATGCGCGGCATCGTCGCAGGTCACCCAGCGCGCGGTATGGATGCCGGCGCGCTCGAACACGGCATCGACACCGTATTCCGCCTTCAAGCGGTGCTCCACCACCTCGAACTGCAATTGCCCCACGGCGCCGAGCAGCAGCGTGCTGTCCACCAGTGGCGCGAACACCTGGATGGCGCCCTCCTCGCCCAATTCGCGCAGCCCCTTGTTGAGCTGCTTGGATTTGAGCGGGTCTCTGAGACGGGCGCGGGAGAACAGGTCGGGCGCGAAATAGGGAATGCCCTTGTAGGTCAACAGTTCGCTCTCGGTCAGCACATCGCCGATCTGCAACTGGCCATGGTTGTGGATGCCGATGATGTCGCCGGCAAAAGCATCCTCCATGCGCGAACGCTCGTTGGCCATGAACACCACGGCATTGGCGATCTTCATCTCCTTGCCGGTGCGACGCTGCTTCACCTTCATGCCGGGCGTGTATTCCCCGGAACAGACGCGGAAGAAGGCGATGCGGTCGCGGTGATTCGGGTCCATGTTGGCCTGGATCTTGAACACGAAGCCGGTGAAGTTCGCCTCGTCCGGCGCCACCATGCGGCTTTCGCCTTTCGCGTCGACCGCTTCGCGCGGCTGCGGCGGCGGCGCCCAGTCGATCAGGGCCTGCAGGATCTCGCGCACGCCAAAGTTGTTGATGCCGGAACCAAAAAACACCGGCGTCTGTTTGCCACGGAGAAAGTCATCAAGATGGAAGCTGGCGCCGGCGCCTTGCACCAGTTCGGTCTCGCCACGCATCTGCTCGAATTCCTGCGGGCACAGTGCCCCCAGCTTCTCGATGGCCTCGCCTCGGAGGATTTCAACCGCCCCGTCGGCGCGTTCCTCTCCTGGGGTGAAGCGCATCACCTCATCCTTGAGCAGGTGGTACACGCCCATGAAGCGCTTGCCCATGCCGATAGGCCAGGTCACCGGCGCACAGTGGATTTTCAATACCGACTCGATCTCGTCGAGAACTTCAAGTGGATCACGAACTTCACGGTCCATCTTGTTGATAAAAGTAATGATGGGCGTGTTGCGCAGCCGACAAACTTCAAGCAGTTTGATGGTCTGTTCCTCGACGCCCTTGGCCGCATCCACCACCATCACCGCGGCATCCACAGCGGTCAGCACCCGATAAGTGTCTTCCGAAAAATCCTGGTGACCCGGCGTGTCGAGCAGGTTGATCACACAGTCGCCATAGTTGAACTGCATCACCGAACTGGCCACGGAAATACCGCGCTGCTTCTCCACTTCCAACCAGTCGGAGGTGGCGTGGCGACCACTCTTGCGCGCCTTGACCGTGCCCGCCATCTGAATGGCGCCTCCGAACAGGAGCAGTTTTTCAGTCAGCGTGGTCTTGCCGGCGTCGGGGTGGGAGATGATGGCGAAGGTGCGACGGCGACGCACCTGGCGGGTGATATCGCCAGCATCGCGAGTCTCCGCGCTGGAATCGGTGGGTTCGGACAAAACGAGCTCCTGGGTACTGCTGGCCAAAGGGGCGCAATGATAGCGAATCCACCCGCTCCTGTCGGCGCTCCGGATGTTCCCCGGCAATTTGCCACGGTCGCGTGCCCATTACCCATGACGGAGCCAGGAATAATCAGTTGGAACAGCCAGCGGTTCAGGCCAGGACCAGGCGCAAGCCCGCCGCTGCCTTTTCCCACTGGCGCACTTCATCGTCGAGGGCGGCCCGGGTGAGCGGGTTGGCCTCCAGCCATATGGATGCAACCTCCAGCCGGCAAACGCCGGCCTCACAACACAACGAGAGCGGCGGGATCGGCGCATCGCTGCGGCTCATGTTGAACAGCACGGCCAGGCGCAGGCACAGGATGAGCGGCCAGACCGCGGAGCCCGCCTCGATCCCAGGCTTGTCGAGACTGCCGCGCAGGGCGCGGACCAACAGGGCCAGATCAACCTGGTCGCGGCGGGAGAAGCCGGGCATGTCGGCGTTTTCCAGGATGTAGGCACCATGCTTGTGGAAACCGGAGTGAGCGATGGAGATGCCGATCTCGTGCAATCGCGCCGCCCAGGCGAGACGCCGCGCGGCTGCCTCATTCTCCATCTGCGTGCCGAACAGGGCTGACGCCAGGCTTTCAACCCGCCGCGCCTGTGCCATATCCACCTGATAACGGCGCTGGAACTGGCTGACGGTCACTTCACGCATGTCACGGTCGTGTACGCGACCCAGCAGATCCCAGAGGATGCCTTCACGCATGGCGCCTTGCGCCACGGTCATCTGTTCGATGTCCAGTTCCTCGAACAGCGACAGCATGATGGCGAGCCCCCCGACGATGACCGGGCGCCGATCCGGCTTCAGGCCGGCGACATCCAGACGACCGCAGTCGCCCTGCTTGATCAGGTGCTCGCGCAACCATCTGAGGCCGCCCAGGGTGATGGCGCCATCGGAGTGTCCGTTCTGGCGGCAGATATCCCCCAGAGCGCGTGCGGTACCGGAGGATCCGACGGCTTCCGTCCAGGCGCCCCTGGCGAACGATGGCCCCGCGACCATGCGTGTCTCGATCCGGGCGGCGATCTCGGCGGCCTTCATGGAAGCCTTGTCGATCGCGCCCTTGGGGAAGAAACGATTGCTGAACACCACGCAGCCCATGCGCAGGCTTTCCCGCTCCTGCGCCTCATAGCCAGTGCCGATGATGCACTCGGTGGAGCCGCCACCGATGTCCACCACCAGACGCGGTTCCGGATTCAACGGCAGGCTGTGGGACACCCCCAGATGGATCAGGCGTGCCTCCTCGCGGCCGGCGACGATTTCGATATCGAAGCCGAGCGCGGCACGCGCCTTGTCTAGAAATTCCGGTGCATTCCTGGCCACCCGCAATGCCGAAGTGCCCACTGCTCTCACCGCGCCCGCCGGCATGCCTTGCAGACGCTCACCAAACCGCGCCAGGCAATTCAGCGCCCTGCGCTGCGACGCACCATCCAGACGCTTGTTGGCGGTAAGGCCCCCCGCCAGGCGCACCGATTCCTTGATCGCATCGAGGTAGAACAGCTGCTCGCCCTCTACCCGCCCGACTTGGAGATGGAAGGAGTTGGAGCCGAGGTCGATGGCGGCCAGGGTGGAGTGGGTTTGCATGCGGGAGCGTCATGGGGAGGCAGGACGTCAATTATGCCGTACACCCGCGCGATATTTCGACACATGGGCTGGCGGCCCGCCGTTAGCCACCGCATCGGTGGTTGGCAAGCGCCGGCACGCCGGCAGTTGCCAACCGATGGCATCAAACCTGGAAACGACCCGCCAGTTTTTGCAGATCGCCGGCGAGTATGCGCAACTGATCGGCCGAGGCGGCAGTCTGGCTGACCGCCGCACTGCTTTCCTCCGCCCCCTGGGCGATGCGCTCGACCTTTTGCGCGATATCACGCGCGGCAACGGCCTGTTCCTTGAGGGCCAGGCTGATGTCATCCACCGCGCGAGTCACCTGCTCGGCGCTGGCGCGGATGCCGATCACGGAATCACCCGCCTTGTGTGCCAGGCTGACGCCCTCGTTGACCCGCTGCACACCCGATTCCATTTCCTGGGCGGCACGCTGGGTGCCCTGCTGGATCTTGCCGATCATGCCCGCGATCTCCTGGGTGGAATTGGCCGTGCGTTCCGCCAATTTGCGCACCTCGTCGGCCACCACGGCAAAACCGCGGCCCTGCTCGCCGGCCCGGGCCGCCTCGATCGCGGCATTAAGTGCCAACAGGTTGGTCTGGTCGGCGATGTCCTTGATGACGTTGACGATGCTGGAGATCTGTCCGGAGAAATCCTCCAGCTGGCGGATGGTGTCCGCGGTGGCGGTGACCGCCCCGGCAATATTCCGCATTTCCTCGGCGGTCTGATGGATGATGCGACCGCCCTCCTCCGACTGGCTGCCGGAGGTCTGGGTGACCCCGCGCGCCTCGCGCGCGTGTTCTTCCACCTGGTCGATGGAGACTGACAACTCTTCCACCGAGGCCGCCATGCCGGAAGCCGCCTCCGACTGCGACTCGCTGGCGCGCGCGGTACTGGAAGAGGCCGATGACAACTCCATCGCGGCCCGATTGAGTGTCTCCACATTCCTGCGCACCGCGCCGATCAGGTCGCGCAGGTTTCCCTGCATGGTCCCCAGCTTGCCAAGGATCACCCCTATCTCGTCGCTGCCCGCGCGCGGGACGGTACGGGTCAGGTCGCCGGCGGCAATGGCTTCGACCGCGGCACCGGCTTCATGCAGGCTGCTGGTGATGCGTCGGATGGTGAGGTAGGACTGCCCAAGTACCCCGACGACGCCGACCACGATCAATACGGCGAACAACCAGAGGGTCTTCTGAGCCCGTGCTTTCGCCGTCTCATACTCCTGCCGTGCCACGGTCTCCTGATAGGTCATCAGCTTGTCCAGCGCCTGTTGCGCCGCCGCGCCCTCTTCTCGACCACCCTTGAGAAAGCTCGCCATCGCCGCCGTGCTGAAGTTGCCGGCCTTGACCGCGTCCCGTGCCTCGACCAGCTTTGCCACCCAGGCACCACGTTTCTCGGTGAAGTCAGCCGCCAGCAGCTTTTCTTCGTCAGTAAGGAAAGTGGCCATGTACTTAGACCAGATGGCATCGATTTCCGTCTTGTTCTTGGCCATCGCATCCAGATGCATCTCGATGGGATGGTCATGGACCGCATGCAGGGGGCCGCCAGGATCATGCTGGAATGCCTTCAGGATGTGCCCGGAATTGTCCTGGATCAGCGATCCCACTCGCGACAGGTCATGCATGGGTACCGCACGATCCTCGAATACCGACTTGAGTGAACTTTCTGCCGAACGCAATCCGTTGAATCCGACCACGACAGAGATGATGAATAGTGATCCTGCAAGTGCAGAGATCAGCCAGAGTCGGTGCGAGATTTGCAATTTGTCGAACATGATGAGTCTCTGATCACGGTGTTGGAATCGCCCTCTATTGCGGCCAGGCCGGTAAAAACTTTAGAGATATCGGCTTCACCGCCATGACGATTCGTGCCCAGCCTGGAGCGACGCGACGGAAAGGCCCCACCCTGGCCCGGACGTCGCCGCCCGCCAGGCGATCCCCGCCGCGGCCACGCCCGGAAAAGTAATGTCTCGTTTATCTATCCCGGACCAGCACCACGAAGCGCGAGCCGGCGACCGGCACCGGAATGCTGCCGCCTGTCAGGAATTCCACTACCCACGCGTAGCCCGGGTGGAGAGCGTCCGGGGTCGATGTCCAGTGGCTCGCCGCCTGGACACCCGGGAAGGCTGAGGCATTGATCGCCGGATGACGCGTCATATCGGCAATGGAACCCAATTCGTTGCGATTGGGTAGGCGCCAGTCGCCATGACCCAGACCCAGGCCGGCAGGGCTGGCATTGACAGTGGCCACCCGCTGCAAGGCGCCTTGCCAGGAATAAGCCTGGGCGGTTCCTGTGCAGGTCGAGCCTGTGAGCCCCTCGCTGCAAATCCGCCACATCAAGCCGGTCTGATGATCGCTCAGCGTGCCGTCGTTGTGGGACTCGAAGCGAGCCGCGACTGGTGGCACGCTGGAGCGCACCAGACGCACGTACGCCGGCGCGCTGGCCTTGTTCTGGTAGGCGATCAAGCCGCTGGAAAAGTCCAGCGACCAGGCCGCGGAGGCATCTCCTGCCGCGTCCGCACCGACCGAAGACCAATAAGCTGCTGCTTTCTGCAGCGGGAATGCAAGAGGATCCACCAGCGCGCCACTGGCAAGGCTGGCATCGAGCATCGAGGCGAGTTCTTGCGGCGTTGGCAGGCGCCAGTCAGCAAAGCCACAGAGCCGGCCACTATTGCTCGAAGCGACCAGGGCGCCGGTGTCCGCATGGGTGTGGAAGTTGTCCTTGTCATGCACGCCCCCATCGTCGCTCTTGGCCTCCCAGATCAGGCCGGTGACATTGTCCCTGACGCAGGACCAGGTCGCCGCGTTGCTGGCGAGGGACTGGCCAGAGCTACCCAGTTTGGTATAGGAAAAACCCGCGTGGCCATCGTCATTGGCGTTGGTCTGACTGTTGCTGTCACGCCCGGACTGGGCATCCTGGCCTGGGTAACCCGCCACCGGACAAGCCACGAGGGTCGAGCCATTCGAGCAGAGCGCGGCACCGGTGTCGTTCAGCGTGGCCGATGTCCATGACGGCCTCGCCGGAAGATCGGCTGCACCCGGGGCATCACCGCCATAGCGCGTCACCATGTAGCCCCGCGTCGTATCCAGGTTGAGCGCGTCGGCCGCGGTCTTGATGGCGTCAAGCGCAGCCCCGTCTATCCTGCCGCTAGCCGCAAAATCGTCGCGCACCGCATCGATTTCGGCCTGGGTGTCGATGCCGGCAGCCAGAAACGCGGCCGAGAACAGCAGCAGGTTCGCATTGTCCTGACGGTGGATGCCAGCGCCATCGGTCATGTCCAGCGCTTCCGGTCCGACGCCGCCACTCAGATTCAGGCTGAAGCGGCTGGCAAGTTCTGCCAGCGCCCGGGATCGCGCGGCGGCATAGCTCTGGCCCGCCGCCATCAGGTTGCGTATGCGACCGGCCAGCAGGTGGGTGAACAGATTCACCCGGACGGTCGTGTTGCCTTGCAGGTCGAGCAGCACCGAGAGGCTGAGGCTGCCGCTGCTTTCCGCATTCGCCGCTTCATCGAAGTAGCGGCCGGAGATGTTGATTTCAGTAAGCCCGGTCCATGGAATGGCGGAGAGATTGAAGTTGCCGCGCGCATCGGTGGTCGTGGAGACGGGCGTGCCGGTCCGAACACCGCTGACAGCATCGAGCCGCCACGCGTTGGCCATGGCACCGCTGAGATATGGACCCTTCTGAGCCGCACCCACCACCGCGATGCTTACCGCCCCACCGCCCCCCCCACCTCCACCCCCACCGCACGCGCTCAACAGGAAAAGCACGGCCAAGGCTGCCGCAAACAAGGCGGTCGGACGTATGGAGATCGCGCGCGTGATGGTCTGGGTCATGTTCAGTCCTTTGCTGGGTTACCTAGGGCATAGATGCCGAGATCGATGTCCTGCTCGCCCGTGAATGCGAGTTGCTGATTGAGCATGGCATCGCGCCGAATGACAAGTCTGCCCTGTTTACGCGCGGCGCGCATCGCCAGCCACTGGGCCAGCCGGACCAGTTTTGGCAGCCAACGACGGGAATCCCGCCGGTGCCGCAGCCAGGCGCTGGCTCGTGGAAGATGCTGGAGCAGCAGATCATCGTCAAGCGAGAGAAAAAAATGTCCGCCGCCGCTGTTCAGCCCCGCGACACGATGGTCGGCATGGGCGAGGTCATGTGGCTCGACGACAAGGCAGTGCAATGCCTCACGCGCTGGTTGTGGCAGGGTGACACCCTGCAGCGCGCTACTTTGCACCACGCTGACATGGCCCGGCTCGACAAGGTGGGCGAGGATATCGTCATTGATATTGCGAGGATCGAGCACATCACACCGGACCGAGACCGCCGCAAGGCGCCGCGACAAGGCTTCGCTATCACCCATCCGGCGGCTGACGATCAACACCGGTTGTCTGGCCGCGCGCAATCTGGTGGCCAGATCGGCCAGCGCATCGAGTTTTTCTTCGCGATCAAGATAGGTATGCCATTGGACCGCTGGCACGCCCTCGGCCTCGGCCAGTCGCAAGCAGTCGAGCCGGTAGGCATCGTGCAACAGCGCATCGATCCCCTTGTAGCCGCGTCCTGCGCCTCCCAGATAGGCGTGGCGGCGGAAGAAAACCGGGTAACTCATCCGGGCAAGGGTACGGGCAGGCATGGTGAACTCCAGACCTTCGCGCGCCTCGATGGCCTGGATCAGGCCCTGGCTCCAGCCACGCACGCTCAACATCCGGGTGATGCCATCGTCGAGTATGATGACCTTGCCTTCGGCCACCCGATAGTGGCGGCCGTTTTGCAGCAGGTCGCGCACACCAATGGCCTGGCGGATCAGGTCGTCGCGCCGGTCCGGCTCGTGCCAGATGCCGGGCAGGCGCTCGCCAAGCTCTTCGAGGCGCACACAGCCATCGGGACTTAGCTGGATATCGCGCCGTGCCGGCACATGTCGGTAATCGCGTCCAGGCTGCAACTCCGCCACCACCTCTCGCGCCGCGCGCAGCGCATCGAGCAGCAGCGGATTGTCGCCCGGTGCGCTGATGATCAGCGGTGTGCCCGCATCATCGTTTAGCACCAGGTCGGCGTCGTCGACCAGCATCGCGATCTGCCTTGGTGGCACGCTGCCGCCAGCGGCGCCGAGTCCGCGCAAGCGCATGCGTAATGGGTCGTCGACGGCGCCTCGCAGGATCTGTTCGCGCAGATTGTCCGCGAGCGCCTGACGCGCACCGGCGTAGACCACATCGGCAGCATAGGCCTGCAACAGCGCGGCCGGGTCCGACGCCATGACCTCGGTCACGCAGGCGAGATCGAGGCCACAAGCTGCGTACAAGGATCGCAGGCGTTCGCTGTCGCGGCGCGCCAGATAGGGGCTGGCCGCCGCAATCCGGCAGGGATGACCGCTCCAGCCATGCAGCACCGCGGCCAGCGCGATGGCGAGGGCTTTCCCGGCATCCGCCGGCATCCAGACGATCCTGCCCTGAAACATGGCCAAGGCGGCCTGGATCTGCAATGAACGGGGAGATAGCGCCAACGCGCGCTTTGCAATCACCACCACGTGGGCCAACGCGAAGACGGTCGAAGGCAGTTCGCCGGCAACGGCGCGCCCGAGCCGCAGGGCAGTGCGGGTCACGGCCAGGGAATCCGCGAACGCTGTTGCGTCGAGATCCCGCAAGCGTGCGGCTTCGGCCTCGACCATGGTGGCTTTGCGCCGCAAGCGGCGCCTGTGCAGGGCGGATGGCGTGTAGCTCATGACCTGGGCGCGTGACAGCCGGGAACCGCGGAGGATCGCGGCAAGGAGACCACGCCCTCCCGGGTCATAGATGGTAGCGCTTCTGTGCGAGCTGCCGCATCGATTCGCGCAAACGTTGAAGGAGGGGTTGCTCGGGCAGGGGCACCCGCAGGCGACCGGTGAGGCCATGCAGGGCGACCAGGCCCTGCAGCGCCTCATTGGGTATCCGCGCGCGCAATTCAAAGAAGGCTTCGGCGGCCTGCTTGCCGCTCTGGTCATCCGTGCGTACCGCGAAGTTCCCCCCACCCATCCAGCCCAGCGCCGAGGAAGCCAGTTTCTGACGCTGATAGGGAATCAACGTCACCGCACTGGCATGGATCAAGTGATCCGCCTGCCCTCTAAGACGAACCTCGACGCCCGTGACACGCTGCCGGAACAGTTGTTCGGCGTCTTCCTGGGCAACGATGGCGGTGAAGCGATAGCCGCCCTCCCCGACGATTTCACCCAGATTGGTACCGCGATTGATCCATGTCCCTTCCAGTTCATGCAGGTTCGGCGCCACCCAGCGGCCAGCCTGAGGGGCATGTACCACCAGTTCGCCACGCAGCGTCTCAAGTTCATGCAGCCGATCCCGCAGGGAGCGTTCCCGTCGCGCCAGGGGCTCCAGATCACCGAGAGCGACGACCAGGGCTCGGCGACGCTGGGTGGCGATTTCAGCGATCTGCTGGCGGGTGACTTCAAGGTCGTGGCGCAGTTCCGGGTTGTCCAGGCGTGCAATCACCTGACCGGTGATGACTGTATCGCCCGAATGCACTTCGAGTTGCGCCAGCCTGCCATCCACCCCGGTCACAACCGAGTTGGACCGCTCCGCTTCCAGTACGCCATCGGCCTTGATCGCGTGCGGCAGGGGCACCCCCCCAGCGATGGCAAACAAGGCCAGGACCAGGGTACTGGCGACCAGCCAGGCACGGACACGATTGCGCTGGGTGCGCGCGCCGGTCAGATGCACGAACAATTTGACCAGGGGCTGGAACACCAAGGTCCAGGAGGCGATGACGACCATCACCAGACCGACCACGAACCATTGGTCCAGCACAAACAGCAGGATGCCGGAGGTGATGAACAGGCGATAGACGTAGCTCAAGGGTGCGTAGGCTGTCAACCAGCCACGCTCCCAATTGTCCAGTGCCGCCGGATAGGCGAGGGACGAGCCGAGCAGCCAGCGGTCGGCATAGTAGAGCCATTGCTGGCTGGCTTTCTGATAGAGATTGGGGATATCGAGCAGATCGGCGAGGATGAAATAGGCGTCGAACCGCAGCAGCGGGTTGCCGTTGAACAACAGGCTGGAAACGGAACCCACCACCATGACGTTGAACGCCAGGCTATGCACCAGGCCCTCGCCGCTGTTGGCCCAGACCAGGGCGCCCAGGGCGGCCAGGAAGAGTTCCACGATCATGCCCGCCGCGCCGACCAGGGCACGCTGCCAGCGCGAGTGGAAACGCCAGCTCGCGGAGGCATCCATATAGGGCAGCGGCGTGAAGATCAGGAACATCACACCCAGGGTGTGGACCTGACCGCCGAAGTGTTTGCAGATGAAGGCATGCCCCAGTTCATGGAACAACTTGAGCACGGCCAGGCTGAGGTAAAGCCAGGGGAGGTTCGACAGGGCGAGCAGTCCCTGGGCGCCGTCGACCAGGGCTTCGCGCTCGGCCAATGCCGCCGCGCCCCCCATGCCGATCACCGCCAGCCAGACCAGCGCCGCCAGCGGGTGGGTGAAGGCCGCGATCAGTGGACGAACACGGTCCAGCCAGGTATCCGGATCCAGCAAGGGAATGCGGATATAGAGAAAGGCCATCCACTTGGCGCGGGTCTCGCGCAGGCGTCGGGTCTGATCGCGCTGATAGATCGCTGCACTGTCGGCCTGGTGACGGAAATAGAGCAGGCTGGCGAGGTTCAGCTGCGACAGCAACTGTGCCACCTCCTCCTGGCCTGGCGCCTCTTCGGGAAACTCGCGGACATGTTCGCGCCAGGTCTCATCGACGCTGCGACGGGGCGTCAGCCGCGCGAGAAAACGCCAGGCCTGGGGTGTGACGCGAAAGAACTTCTGTGAAAAAGCATCCTGCAGGACATACCAGGTCTGTCGGCGATAGGTCTGCTTGCGCACCTGGACCGTCGGCAACAAGCCCACCCGGGCACTGGCGAGGCGGTGCCAGGCATCGCTGAATGCGGCGCCACTCATGAATCGGTTCTCACCACCACAGCCACAGGCGCAGTCGATCCAGTGCCTTGTGGGTGTAGATCCAGGCGATGTTGCGCGGTCCCGCGTCGATTCGCGCCAGACCGCTCATACCCGGCCGCCACCAGGCCTCAGGTGGCGACGAGAAACGCGCCTTGATGGCGAAATGGCTACCCTCCTGGCCTTTTACCTGGGCGATGGGGATCAACGTTTCGACCACGAAGGGAATGCTCCGGTCCGGTCGTGCCAGCAAGGCCAGTTCACCACGGGCACCAGCGGCAACATGCCGTATCTCGCTTTCCGGCACGTGCAGCACGCCATAGAGGCCTTCGATGCGCGCCAGCCGGAAGAGCCGATCCCCCTTGCGCACCGGCGCGCCCAGCAACTCCTTGCGCTCCCCTTCCACCACGACGCCATCAAAAGGTGAAACGATGCGCGCCTGCGCCAGCGACAGCCGCAGCCGGCGCAGACGGGCATCGACCTGAGCCAGGCGCCGTCGCGCGATTTCGACATCAGCCAGGTTACCAAGAGCGCGCGCCTTGTCCGCCTCGGCACGATAGCGTTGGATATCCGCCTGCGTCTCGGCCTCCTGCTGTTCGAGTTCACGCGTATCCAACTCCGCCAGCAGCGTGCCCTCGTGCACAAGATCCCCGGAACTGGCTTCCACCCGCTCCAGGAAGCCATCGAAACTGGCGCCGATCAGTCGGGTGCTATCGGTGCCCATCTGGGCGGTGGCCTCGACGCGGTACTCACGCGTGCCGAACACGGCATACAGCAGCCCCCCACAGAGCAGCACAACAGCCACTTTGCCGAAGACATGGCTAGGACCGATCATGTCGCCTAGGCGTGCCTCCAGCCAGCCACCGAAACGCGCTCCCCACCAGCGATCCGCCGCGCGCAACCGGGCCAGCCAGGGCAACAGCAAGCCCAGGCTGACATGCAAGGGGGACAGCCAGTTGGCATCGCCATCGACTTCCTGTTCCGCCAGGAGCAGCACGGCTTCCGAACTCCCCTCGCCCAGTACCAGACTGTGCACCCGCGCGAAGCCGAGACCGCGATAGAGCTGCTGATGCGACTGCGTCACCAGAGCGCTGCCCGGGGCCGTGTCAGGCGCCGGGTGGACGATGTCGCAGCCCTGGTCCAGGGCTTCCTCGGCCGCGTTCTCCAGCAGGTTGACGTATTCGGTATTGCGCTCGAAGCGGTCCAGATGACTGATCGCCTCGATCCGGACATGCTCGCCATGACGCCAGCCCAGCGCCGCGAAGGTGCAACCGGTACGGGCGACGACGCCATTCACCAATGCCAGTGCGGCGGCGCCGTAATGGCGCTCGCGCATCACCACGGCAGCGAGATCGAGCAGGTCCAGCAGCGAGGCGGCGACCGGCAAGGCCGGCAAGCCGGCGCCGCTGGGCGGCACCGGCACCGGCAGGGTGGATGTCGCCGTTGCCGGGGCATCCGCCACCAGTTGCACGCGGAGCAGGAGTTCGTTCAGGCGCGGCCGCTCCTGTTCTGGAATATCCAGCAACAGCAAGGCTTCGCCACCCGCGCGCACGGCGGCAAGCAGCCGTGGCTTGCCCTGGGCGTCGCGCGCGGGGCTGTAGGCGTAGCCGTTGGCTTGCGCGCGATTGGTTATTTCTTCCAGCAGATCCGGCCAGGTCGCCAGCAGCCAGTCGTCGTTGCCACCGCCGGTCGCCGCGCCCAACACCGTCCAGTCGTCCCCCTCGCGGCGCAGCGCCAGGGCCGCGCGGGCACGCGCCAGGGGCGCGAGCAGGGCGCAGTAGCGATCCCACCAGTCGACGTCGCGCGGGGCCGCGCGCAATGCATGGAGTGCCTCGATCAGGCTGCGGGCGTCGAGGTCCTCGCGGGGTTGGGCCGGGATGCGATCCATACGGAGGGGTTCAGGAGTTGCCACGCGTGGAAAGGCGGACCCGCCCGGTGGCGCCGGGTCTCACCTGGCCGTTCGGATTGTCGAACTCCACCCGCAATTCCACCAGGCCGCTGGCGGCATCCGCCACCGGCGACACGAAGGTCAGGCGGCCCGGAATCAGCCTGCGCTGTCCATCCACCTGCACGCTCAGGCGGTCTCCGCGGTTCAGGCCGGACGCCGCGCGGCGACTGACGCTGACATTGAGATAGCAGACGTCGCTGTTGACCAGGCGCAACACCGGCTCACCGGGTTTGTTCCATTCCCCCACATCGAGATCGATCTGGGTGACCACGCCGTCGATCGGCGCCAGCAGTCGCATGGCCTGGCGCTCCTGCTTCGCGCCCTCGTATTCAAGCTTCTCCCGTGCTTCCTGTGCCCGCAATTGATCGACCCGACCCTCCGTGGCGATCAGTTCGAGTTCCAGTTTCTGCAGTTCGTCATGACTGATTCCACCGGTCTTCTCGTAAAGGACTCGCGCATTTTCGTACAGGCTCTTGACGATATTGATGCGGGCTTCCACCGCCTTGAGCTCGGATTGATCCTCCGACACCACGCGACGTCGTTCGGTTTCGACGGTCTGCATGCGATCGTCGAGCGCCAGCAGCAACTGCCCCGCCCGCACTTTTTCTCCGACCGTCACGTTGACACTGGCGGCGACACCGCCGACACCGATGCTGAGGGTGAGGTCACGCAGAGGATGAATGATGCCGACGTAGTCCTCGGCAACGGCCGTCGCGGCAACACCGAGCCCCAGGCAGAAAGCCAGTCCGTGTAGAAACCTCATGTCACTCTCCCAGTTCGATGTCGTGTCGCTGCAGCAGGCTGCCTTCCGCCAGGCGCAGCGCCGTGCGCGCCAGTTCCTGGCGAGTGATGCTCTCGAGTAGACGGGCGCGTGCATCATTGAGTGCGTTCTCCCGCTCGATCACCTGGGCCAGGCGCGACAGACCCAGCCCCATCTGCACGCGTTCCGCCTCGAGCAACTGCTCGCGCAGGGCCACGTCGCGGCGGATTTCCTCGACTTCCGTGATCGAGCTGGTCCACAACACCTGCCGGCTCACCAGATCGTTGGCCATCGCGCCGCGTACCGCTTCCAGCTCCAGGTCGGACTGGGCGATGCGCAACTTCTGCGCGCCGTGCTGCGCGCTGGCGCGACGATTTCCCTGCAAGGGCATTTCCAGGTTGAGCCCAAGGTAACAATCCGGATAGCGGGTGGAGAAAACGTTATCGGTGACGGTCCCGGAGGAATAAGCCAGTCGTGAAGTACTGCAACTGGCCACTACATCGAGTGCAGGCTTCACCTGGTTGCGCGCGTATTCCAGGCGCACCAGTCCCTGACGCCGGCGCAACTGCGCCACCTGCCAGGGTGGCCAGGCATCGAGCGCGGCGTCAAGGCGGGCATCGTCGAGCGGCCGGGCAGTGACGGGCGTTTCCGCGGGCTCTGTATCCAGCACAGGTTTCAGCCGCAAGCCTGCGTAAGTATGCCCAGGCAGGGCAAGCAGGTTCTTGACCCGCGCCTCGGCCTCGCTGACGCCTTGGTCGGCGCGCATCACTTCGACATTGCGCAATCCCAGAAGGGCCTGAGCCTCTCCGGCCGCCGTCCGCGAGATGCGTCCCGCGACCACCTGCGCCTTGGCGTCATCCATTGCACGAAGGGCGTTGTCGCGCGATTCCTCGCGCATGCGCTTGAGTTCGTACGCCTTATAGAGTTGCCAGTAGGTGGTCAGCGCATCGCTGCTGACCTTGAGGATCTGCTGCTTGTATTGTTGGCGGCTGATGGCCCACTCCAGTTCCGCCACCTGACGGTCCGCATCGACGGCAGCGGCGCCGAAGCCGCGCAGCAAGGGATGCTTCAGGGTGAGCGTCAGGGCGCCGTCGTATTCGGCCGGATTAGTAGTGGTGGAGCGAATGATGTTGTTGCGGCGATCGGTATAACGGTAGGACAGGCTGACCTCGCCGCCACTGGCAAGCCGCTCCCGCACACCGAGTTCAATGGTGTCAACCAGTTCATCGAGTTCACTCTGCGCCGAAAACAGGCTGGAAGTTGCATTGAGTTCCTGGGCAGTGCGCTGCCGGAACCGGTCTTCATGGCGCAAGCTGGCGTAGGAAACCGGCTCGCCGAGTGCACTCTCGGCCTCCAGCAATTGACCCGCCACCTGCGTTTGCAGGCGTGCGTAGAGGGCATCGGCGTTGCGGGCGATGACCTGCTGCAGCAGTTGCTTGGGGGTGATCTCCCAAACACCCTGAATGGGGAGCAGCGGAAGCGCCGCGACGGCGCCCCCGCTGGCCGGAACGGCGGTCTCCGCTGAGGAGGCAGCGGAGACGCAGCACAGGACGAGTAGCCCCAGGCCGCGAACCAGGCGAACCCTCATGGTCAGTGGGTGACCCGGGGCTTGTCCTCCGCTGCATGGGCGGCTTCGGCGACGCGAGCATCCTTGAGTTGCACCAGACGGTCGATCTGGGCCAGAGAAACCAGTTGCGCGTAGAGCGCGGGCAGGAAACGCTTGCCACGGATTTCCAGGAATTTCTCGTCGGACAGGTTGTTGAGACGCTCTTCGTTGATCACATAGCAACCGGTGATGTTGCGAATGCGATCGTGATCACGCACCCGCATGTTCAGCGGCGTGAGCATGTTGTTTTCGGCCAGGAACTTGCAGAAGGTCTGAGTCATGGCATCCATCTGCTGCAGTTCGCCCAGGTAACGCTTGACGTTCTCGATCACTTGCGTCGGCTCGCCCTTGTCGTCAAACAGGGCATTGCCTTCGCTTTCGCTGACCAGGCTGCTGTCCTCATCGATGCAGACGGTGAAGCGGCCTTCCTGTCCGGAACCTGCAAGGGCAAAGGGATAGCGGCGGATGATCGCGGGGACGTAGGAGGCCTGCCATTTGCCGTCTTCGCCGACAAACAGGTTTTCATTGGCATCCAGACCCAACAGCGCGACCGGCTTGAACTCGTCTTTCTGCTTGTCCTCGAGGAACACGATGGGATAGATCGCCGCAGCGCGCACGAATTCGTGCAGCATGACCGAGGCGATATGGAAACCGGTTGCGAAGGCGAAACCTTCCACCTGCTTGACTTTCAATTTTGCGTGGCGTTCGGCATTGACTGGAACCAATTTCTGGAACATCTGTGCTCTCCATTGTTGAAAAAAAGATACAACTGAAAGGTGGCAACGGCAGTTTTTACCGCTCCTCATTGTATAGGCAGGGAGAAAGAATTAGGCCGCTAATTGCGCATCAGAGCCGCGTCGGCCACTGATCCCCGACCATGACCCATTGGATCGTGGCCGGGAAGTAAGCGGAGACAGCGGGTTCGGTACGTCGAATTACAGGGCGAGACTTTCGATCCAGTAATCGAATGCCTCCTCGTCATTGGCTGCTTCGCCGGTACTCCAGGTCTGCATGCCCGGGCTGCCCAGCAGCGTGTAAGCGCTGCCCAGGCCGTAGGAGTGATCCGACAGCAGGCTGTCACCCCGATCCAGCGTCACCGCGCCACTGTACTGGCTCAGATATTCGGCGGTGTGGGCGCTGGCAACCGCCGCCATCGTCCCACCCGACCAGAAGTTGCCGAACAGACCACCCGTCGCCTGAGCACTGGGCGGCAGCGCGTTGACCGGACCACCGACAAAGTCGTCACCGCGCGGGTCGGGCGTATCGGTCACCCGGACTGCATCATCCAGGCTGACCAACTGTTCGTAGACCAGACCGCCACGCATCAGCATGTAGTGGACATTTCCATCCGGGGTGACATCCTGGTAGACGACACCCCCACCCGCTGCGACGCTGATCCGGCTGGCTTCGACTTCGAGCGCATTCTGCCCCTGTCCGGCGCCAAGGCCGCGCATGAGCACTTCCTCGCCACGCACATTCACCGCATCGTCCTGATCGGCATCGAGAATCTGGCCACCCAGGCTTTGCAGTACCACGCGACCGGCCGGATTGATCTGGCTACCCTGGGCATCGACACCACCCAGAATGAGGTTGCCGTCGGCACGCAATTCGATGCTGTCGCCCTGTGCGGTCAACTGGCTGCCGGCGGTCATGCTGATGTCGCCGCCCAGGCTGACCATGCGCATGTCGCCACGGGCCGTGGCAATGGAGTCCTCGACACGGATATTGCCGAGCGCCTCCAGGTTCAGGCCGTTGCCGAGCAGCAGGTTGCCGTTCGGGTTGTTCTCGACCGTGATGTGATTGCCGTGGACATCGATACGGGTGGCAAACCCGGACAGATCGATGGCCGCGATATGAACGTCGCCGGCATCTACCGCCGTATGGCCATCCCCGCCACGCTCCCCGATCACCAGACCACTCAGGCCGGCAAGATTGGCAAGGCTGGCGGCGCTGATGTTGTACGCGCCGGCCAGATTGGCGCCACCCAGGTTGATGGTCCGTGCCGGGTCGTTGGCATGCAGTTGCAGGCTCCCGCCCTGCAGGCCTGCCAATACCTGGATGCCATCGGAACGGATGACGCCCAAACCAATCGTACCGCCGCCGAGTATGACCTGACTGGCGCCGATGATGGTCAGCGTGCCGCCGTTGAGGTCGAGCGGCCCGTCGAAGCGGACGATGCCACTGGCGTGGATCATCAGATCACCGGTCAGGGTCACCGCCTGCGAGAAGGTCACGTCGTCGGCGTTGTCGATGATGAGGCCGTCAAGCGGCTGGCTGCCGCCCACGACACCGCCGATCAGCACATCACCGTTGCGGGCATCGACGTTGAGTCGGTTGACCTGCGCATTGACTTCACCGTCGAGCGATTGCGAGAAGGCGAGTTGACCGGCCGCCAGGTTCACCGTGCCGGAGATCTGCACCGGGCCGTTCGACGCGATCGTCTCGGCGCTGATGCCACCTTCCAGATGAACGAAACTGCCGGCGCCGGTGGCGTCCAGCAGCAACGGATCGAGGAAGACGAGTTCCTGCTGCACGCCCACCAGACGGATTTCCTGGGCGACCGATGCCGAACCGCTGCCGATGACGATCTGGCGGAATCCATCCAGGATGTTGCCGAGATCGTCATGGCCCAGCCAGAGCAGATCAACGGCCGTGGCATCGCCTATCTGGATGCCGCGGCCCGGGTCGTTCGGCTGGATGGTCAGGGTGCCGCCACTGCCCGGCAGGGGCTGGTTGATGTCGATCAGGTCGCCGACCAGGTCGACATCCTCGCCCTGGCCGTCGACTTCCTCGTCGAGGACGATCTGACCGATTTGGGAGGTCAGGTAGACACGACCGCTGCCGGCAACCACACCGATTTGCGGCACCTCGCTCAGCAATGTGATGCCACCGCTTTCCGCGACCTTCATCACCGACACGGTGACACCATTGCTTGCGACGGTGAGTCCGTCGCGTTCGAGCAGGCTGATGTCGCCATTGAGGGACTTGGCGGAGAGACTGGTCACCGCGATTTCCACCGGGTTGGCGTTGCTGCCGACTCCGATGCCACCACCGGCATAAAGACGCAGACCGGAGGCTTCCAGATCGATGCCGGCATCGTTGTCACCATCGAGTATGTTGCCGCTGACGCTGGTGAGCGCGATGTTGCCGCTGGTCTGGATCACGCCGCCCAGGGTGATATCCAGCTTGCTCACCACGCGGATGTCGCCGGACCCGGTACGGACATCGGCATCCGGGGCGAAGAACATGCCACCGGTCAGCGCTTCCAGGTTGATGTCGCCGTTACCGCTGGTTTCGACATCCGCGGCAAGTAACAGCGCATGCGCGGCCTGTACCGTGAGATGCCCACCCGCGCTGCGGATGGCCGCCGTGCCGATGATGTCGCCGCCGATGCCGCCGGCCTGCAGAAGCAAATTGCCGCCGGCACTGACGGCACGCCCATCGCCGTTGCCGTCCACCAGGTTGATGACGCCATCCGTCGTGGTCAACACCAGGACACCCGTGTTACCGGCAACCAGGTCGGCCTGCGCGACATCACTCAGCAGGCTGGTGCTGCCGTCGGCATTGAACTCGGTCACGTCTACCGCAACCGTATCGATTCGGATCGAATCGGCTTCCTGCAGGAATACGCCTCTGGCGCCGTTACCTTCAGCCAGCGCCGAGAGGGTAGTCACCGCCATCTTGATCGGCTTGCCACTCACACCGATGGCCTCGCCCGCCTGCATGCGCAAACGTGTGGCATCGACATTGCGGTCACTGCCGGTCGCGCTGTTGATCGAAGAACCTGCCAGCAGCGAAACATCGATGCCCTCGAGATGGCCGAGGGTCATCCCGCCGGCCGTCTGCATACGCAGGTTGCCCCCTTGGGACACCAGCCCGGATGTCACCTCCATCGTGATGCTGGCGGCAGTCAGGGAAGCCGAGGCCGCCGCGGTCAGCACCACATCCGCCGATAGATCGATGCGATCAGCGGCCTTCGCGGTGAGCACGCCATGCGTGCTCGACACATCGGCGCCGAGATCGAGATCCGAGCCCGCGCCACCGGCCTGCAGCAGCAGGTTGCCCGCCGCCGTGATGGCGCCGCTGGACAGCGTGGTCAGGCTGCCCGCCGTGGTGGCCAGCGCCAGGGCGCCGCCACTGACCAGATTCGACAGGCTGGCATCGCTGATCACCGTCACCGTGCCGTCCGTATTGACCCGGTTGACACTCAGGGTGCCCGTGGCGCCCACCGTCAGCGCGTCGGCTTCGTCCAGCCAGACGCCGCCCTGCCCCGCCACTTCCGCGGCGAGTTGGTTGACTTGCAGGCTGAGGTGCTGCGCCGCCGTGCCGAGGCTGTCTGTCGCGCCCGTGCCGGTGGTGACGATCCGCAGCTTGCCGCCGATCAGGTCGACATCGCTCGTGCCGCTGTCCGTGATCCGGCTGGCTTGCAGGCTGATGTCGCCCGCGCTGCTGGCCAGGCGGCCCAGCGTCAGGGCCCCCACCGCCGCGTAGCGAATGGTGCCGGTCGCTTCGCCGTCGGTGCCGTCGTCCATGGCAATGGCAGCACCGGATTGCACGTCCAGGCTGCCGCCACTGCCAATGTCGGCGTGTTGCGCAATCGCGCCACCCGCCACCAGACTGGCGTTGCCCACGCTGCTGATGGCGTCGTTCTGGGTAAGGCTGTTCGCCACTTGCAGCAGCAGGTTGCCGCCGCTGCCGACGTCATCGCTGACCGTGAGGTCGCCGGCCTTGACCACCAGCAGCAGGTCGCCCGTGGCGCCGAGGCCGCCTTGCGTGCCGTAGGCGGTCGGGGCGCTGCCGCCCTGGCCGTTCACCCGCTGCACTTCGACCGCGAGGCTGTCGATCAGCAGGCCGGTACTTTCCGTGACGGCGATACCGCCGCTCAGGGCCTGGCCGCTGAGCGTGCCAACGCTGGTTTCCAGATGGTTGAGCGCGTGGCCGATCGCCGTGCCGGCATACAGCTTGAGACCGGCGCCGATCACGTCGACGTCGCTGTCGCCAGCGGCGTCCTGGTCGAGCACGCTGCCCGCCGTGGCGGTCAGCGCAATGCTGCCGGCGCCGGCGGCGATCCGTTCGACCGTGATGTCGCCACTGCCGGCCAGCAGCAGGATGTTGCCGTCGGTGCTGTCGATGTCGCTGCCTTCGGCCTGGCTGATGTGACGTCCGGCCACCAGGTCGATCGTCTTGCCCGCGCCCGTGGCCGCAATGTCGGCGTTCTGCAGCAGGTCACGCGTGGCGTTGAGGCTGCTGTGGCCCGCCGTGTTGAGCAGGGCGCCACCCAGGATCAGGTCGGCGTTGCTGCCACCGGCCTGCAGCAGCAGGTTGCCCGCCGCCGTGATGGCGCCGCTGGACAGC
>CAYMUY010000001.1:323725-358271 GCA_964393825.1 uncultured Thiobacillus sp.
GATGGCGTCGTTCTGGGTAAGGCTGTTCGCCACTTGCAGCAGCAGGTTGCCGCCGGCGTTCGTGGGATCGCTCAAGGTGAGATTGCCCGCCGCGACCACGAGAACCAGGTTGCCAGCGGCATTGAGGCTGCCCTGTTGGCCATAGAAGGTGCTGTTGGCGCTGGCCTGGCCGGTGACACGCTGCACTTCGACCGAAACGGTGTCGACCAGCAGACCGGCATTTTCCGTCAGATACAGGCCGCCCCCCTGGGCGCTGCCAGTCAGCGTCGCGACATTGATTTCCAGAGGGTTGAGCGCCTGGCCGATGGCGCCGCCGGCCGTCATGCGCAGGCTGTTGGCCAGCACATCGATGCCGCTGTCACCGGCGCCATCCTGATCGAGGATGGATCCACCGGCCAGCAGGGCCGCGTTGCCGCTGCCCGCGTCCAGCCATTCCAGCGTGAGATCGCCGCCGACGGCATTGACCACGATGTTGGCGTTGCTGGTGACCAGATCGGCTCCGTCGGCCATGACGACATGGCGGCCGGCCATCAGATCGAGCGTCTTGCCCTCGGCGCTGTTGGTGATGTCGGCATTGCCGAGCAGATCTCGACCGGCGTTGAGGCTGGTATGGCCCGCGGTATTGCTGACGGTGGCGCCCAGGATCAGGTCGGACCCCGATCCACCGGCCTGCAGCAGCAGGTTGCCCGCCGCCGTGATGGCGCCGCTGGACAGGGTGGTGATGCTTCCAGCCAGGGAGGTCAGCGTCAGCGCGCCGGCGCTGACGATACGATCGAGACTGGCGTCGGTCACCGTGCTGACGGTGGCGTTGCCCGCCACCCGGCTGACGGCGATGCTGCCCGTGTCGCCGATTTCGATGGCGTCGGTTTCATCCAGGAACAGTCCGCCGCTACCGGGCACCAGCGCGGCCAGGCGATTGACCGCCAGCTTCAGGTGCTGCGTCGTGGTGCCGACACTGTCGCTCGCGGCGAGGCCGGTGGTCACGATGCGCAGGGTGTTGCCGGCAAAGTCGGTATCGATGCTGCCGCTGTCGGTCAATCGGCTCGCGGTCACGCTGATGGCATTGCCGCTGCTCAGGCTGCCCACGGTCATGGCGCCCGGCGTGGCGTAACGGATGTTGCCGGTCGCGACGGAATCGGCACCGTTGTTCATGGTGATGCCGCTGCCGGCCTGCACGTCCAGGCTGGCGCCACTGGTGATGTCCGCCTTCTGGGTGAACTGGCCACCGGCGCTGAGGCTGGCTGCCGCGCCACTGCTGACGGGGTTGTTCAGCGTCATGGCGCCCGCCGCCTGCAGCAGGAGCTTGCCGCCGGCCGCGACGTCATCGCTGATCGTCAGATCGCCGCTGTTGACCAGCAGGATCAGGTTGCCGCCGGCGGCAAGACCGGACTGCTGGCCATAGGCCGTGCTGCTCGCGGTGGCATTTCTGGCGACCCGCTGTGCTTCAACGGTGAGGCTGTCCACGATCAGGCCGGCGCTCTCGCTGAGGAATGCGCCACCGGTTGCCGCCTGCGCGGTCAGGGTGGTGGCGGTGATTTCCAGATGATTGAACGCGGAGCCGATGGCATTGCCCGCATACAGGCGCACGCCGGCGGCGGTGAGGTCGTTCTGGCTGTCGCCGAAGCTTTCCTGATCGATCAGGCTGCCGGCAAGGGCGGTGAGCGCCACGTTCGCCGTACCCGCGCCGATGTATTCGACGGTGATGTCACCCGCCGTGGACAGCAGCACGACATTGCCATTGTTGCTGAAGATGTCGGCGCCATCCTGCATGGTGATGTGACGGCCCGCCATGACGTCGATGGTCTTGCCGTTGCCGCTGGCGGTGATGTCGGCGTAGGAGATCTGCAGCAGGTCACGCCCGGCATTGAAGCTGGCGTGGCCGGCCGTGATGCCGACATTCGCGCCCAGGGTGATGTCGGAACCCGCGCCCACGGCCTGCACCAGGGTATTCCCTGCCGCCGTGATGGCGGCGGTATTGCTGATGTGGCCCGCGGTGGTGGTCATGACCAGGGTGGAACCGCTGGTCAGGGTCGCGCCCAGGGTGATGTCGGACCCGCTCCCCACCGCCTGCAGCACAGTGGCGCCGCTGGCGTTGATCCGGCCGGCGGCGAGGCTGGTGATGTCTCCCGCGGTGGTGCTCAGGGTCAGCGTGCCGCCGGTGGTGACGGCGGCGCCCAGGGTGATGTCCGAATCGGCGCCGGCGGCGGCGATCCGGGTATTGCCGGTGGCGTTGATCACGCCGGCGGCGAGGCTGGTGATGTCACCGGCGTCGCTGCTGATGTCCAGCGTACCGCCACTGCTGACGGCGGCCCCCAGGGTCACGGAAGAGCCGGCGCCGCCACCGGTGATCGAGGTGGCGCCAGCGGCCGTGATGGCGCCGGTCGCCAGCGTCGTGATGGAACCCGCCGTGGTGCCCAGCGCCAGGGCGCCACCACTGATGAGCTGGCTCTGGGCGGCATCGGTAATGACGCTCAGGGTGACGCCGTCGCGCGCGACCCGCTCGATCGAGATGGCCGGTGTCAGACCGACCGCGACATTGCCTGCATCGGTGAGGAACAGGCCTCCCGCCCCCGCCACGCCACTCAGGGTGGCGACTTCGGTCTCCAGGCGGTTGGCCTGAGCAGCGATGGCCGTGCTGGCGGCAAGACGCAGGTCGCCAGCGTAGACATCGGTGAAGGCCTCGTCGTTGTCAAGGATGGACGCGCCCGCGACCAGGCTGACATCGCCCCAACCCGCCTGTCCGGCTAGGCTCGAACTGGCGCGATCGGCGGCGCTACGGGCATCCAGAAGGCCGACGGTGATGTTGCCGCTGGCTTGCAGGCGAATGTGGCCCGCGTCGGTACGGGCGACCGAACCATGCTCCATGGCGATGGCGCCGGCCGTGGCCCGCGCCTCGATGGTGCCACCAGCGGTGGCCAGGACGCCGCTCGCACCCATGCTGACGCCGGTGCCGCCGAGCAGGGTGAGATGGCCGCTGCCGGCATTGACCAGGGTGTTCACTTCAATGGAGGCGGCGCTCTCCAGATAGAGGTTGCCGCCGCTCACGCCGATACCGGAATTGACGGTCATCTTGGCGCCGCTCTGGACACTCAGCGGACCGGCGGAGGCAACGGCGCCCGCCAGGGCACCGTCGGTCACCGGAGTCGACGCGCCGTCGGCAGCGATGCGATTGACCGTGATGGCCCCGACCGGGCCGATCACCAGCGCGTCGCGCTCATAGATGAACAAGTCTCTGGAAGTGGAAGCCAGGGTGGCCACCTGGGTTTCGATCACATTGGCGGCGGAACCGATGCTGCTCGCCGCCTGCAGGCGTAGCTGGCCGGCGTAGACATTGATCTTCTGCGGTGTCGCCGCAGCCGAGTCAGCATCGATGATGGCGCCGGCGGAAACCACGCTGACAGACCCCGTGGCCGCGTTCACCACGCCCAGGGTGATATCGCCCGCCTGGTTGGCCAGGCGGATGTTGCCACCGGCACCGATGACCTGGGCGCTGGCTTCCATGATGAGCGCGTTGGTGGCGGTGATGTCGATGCTCTGGTTCACGCCATAGACCTGGACCTTGGGCGCGTAATTGGCCTCCTGGTCATCCATCACCACCTGGTCGGCGGCGGTCAGGCTGATGCTGCCGGCCACGCTGGAAACATCGGCGCGCAGGTGCAGGTCACGACCCGCACCGCCGGCCGCCAGCAGCAGGTGGCCGCTGCTGGAGGTGCTCTGAACCTGGTCGAGCACGACCAGGTCGCCATCGAGGGTGGCGATGGACAGGTTGAGGCTGGCGCCGGACAGGGTGATGGCGCTGGCACCGCCCGCGGTGACGGCGAGGTTCAGATCATCGGATTCCAGGATATGGATACCGCCGCTGATGCTGTTGCTGGCGGACAGATTTTCCACATGGGTGCGCAAGTGCGCGGCCCCGGTGCCGATGCCGGTGCCGGCGGCCAGGTTGGCGTCGGCGTACGCGCCTTCCAGGTTGGGGCTGTCGCCGCTGCGGTTGTCCAGGATGGAGCCACCGGCGGTGAGGGCAAACGTGCCATCCGCCTCGATCAGGCTGACGTGGAGGTTGCCACCCGCGTTCATCCGCACGGTGCCGGTATCGCCCGCGTTCAGCGAGGACGCTTTCTTGCCGTCGCTCATGACGATGTCGGTGGCGGCGGTGAAGTCGATGAGGCCGCCGGCGGAATCGACGTTGCCGGCCATCCGGATGTCGGCCAGGGTCGAGGTCAGGCTGATGGTGCCGCCGGCGCTGCTGATGGTGCCGAAATTCGTGGCATTGCCGGTATTGATGAGGCTCCGTGCCGCGACGAGTTCGATGGCACCGGCGCCGCTGCTGACGACCTGGTTGATGAACAGGTCATCGCCAGAGGTCAGTTCGATGGCGCCGGCGCCGGCGGTGGTGACGCCGCTGCCGCTGGCCAGCAGGGTGAGATCGCCGCTAGCCGTGCCAATCAGGATGTTGTTGCCGCCCGCAGCATTGGATTGACGTGCGGAAACCACATCGAGCGCGCCGCCGGCGCTGGTTTCGTTGATCTGGATGTCGCCAACCAGACCGGTATTGAGCGCAGTGACCTTGACGACTTCCGTGTAGTTCAGCGTGATGCCACTGGCCGCCCGCACATTCAGGTCGCGACCATGCAGTGCCTCGCCGGAGAGCCCGTCGGTGGTGGCGTTGCCCTGGCTGATCGAACCACTGGCGGAATACAGGACGACGTCATGCAGGTTGTTGCCGGTCCCTGCGTTCAGGCGGTTGTTGATGACGATGTCTTGGACCGCGTCGAACAGGATGCGGCCGCTGATGGTCACGTTCAGACTGGCGTTATCGGAATCCTCGACGATGATGCTGCCACCATAGATCTCGGTGTCGTCGCGCAGGGTCGACTGGCTCGCCGTGGAGATCGCGGCGATGCGCACGGCACCGGCGGTGGCGGCGGCATGGCCACCGCTCTGCTGGCCGATGATGATGGTGCGGAAACCGTCATTGAGCGCGTGCAGGTCGGTGTCATCGAGATTGAGGGTGCTGGCATCCTGCGACAGCGGCGGGGTGCCGACCTCGATGGAGAGGCCGACCGTGGCGGGACGCAGGGTGAAGGTGCCGGTGCCGAACACGGAGAGCGCGCCGCCATTGAAGTCGACCTCGTCGCCCTCCAGCAACAGATTGCCGTTGCCGTTCAGACGCAGGTCCTGTTCGAACACGATCTGGGTGGCCCCCAGAATGGTGAGGTTGCCGCCATTGTTCAGGGTGACATCGCCTTTGAAGGTAACGATGCCGGAAGCGGTGATGGTGACATCGCCATCCACGGTGAGGCTGCCGTCGAAGGTGACGTTGTTGGCCGTGTTGCCGGGGATGCCGGCGATGGTGAGGCTGTCGAGCGCGTCGAGTGCGCCAACGTTGCCGTAGAAACGGATGTCATCCGGCGCCAGCAGGGTCAGGCGGTCGGGCGTGCCGTCGGCGATGCCATCCAGCGGAAAGGCAGTCACGGGATTCGTGGTCGGGTCATCCCCCAGATGGATGGAGCCGCTGCCGTCGCTGCCGGCGGTGAGCGTGACGGTACCGTTGATCAACACCGCGTCGCCGATCAGATGATCGTCGGAGACGGTCACGCCGAGGCTGGCGCCGGTGAAGGTGGTGGTGTGGCCTGAACCGCGGATGATCAGCGAGGAACCGCCCCCCAGTGTCAGATTGGTGTTGATCTGGACGTTACCGCCCTCGCCCGGCGTCCACAGCAACAGACTGTCGTTGAGGGTGACGGCATCACCACCCGCCTCGCCGACGATGATGCTGTAGGCGCCTTCGGGGCCGCCAATCACGATCTGCCTGAAACCATCCTGGAGATAGCCCAGCTCGGTGTTGTCCAGCTGCATGCCGCCCGGATTGGTGGCATTGCCAAGGACGATGCTGGCGTTGGGATTCAGCGGGGTGAACTGCACGTCCGCGTCAGCACTGCGCACCGCGCCGCCAATGGTGATGTCGTTGCCGCGCAGGGTGAGGTTTTCACCACCGGCATCGACCGGATTGTTGATCGACTGGTTGCCGCCAAGGGTGCCCACCTGGGTGGAACCGCCCTTGGCGCCGGTCGCGCCGCCGCCGACCACGGAGACGCTGCCGGTGGCCAGGAGGGCGATGTCGTGGCGCTCGCTGCTGGATACCGAGAGGGTATTGGCATCGATCACGATGGCCAGCGGGCTGAACAGGAAGCCGTCCACCTGTTCGCCGATGTTGTTGCGCACCTGGATGTCGATGCCGCCGCCCGTGCTTTGCAGCATCGGGCCATCGGCTGCGCGCAGCACGGTGCCATTGGGCACATGGCCAGCGATCACCTGACTGTTGGTGACATTGGCCGCCAGCACCAGGCCGGTCAGTTCGTCGATGACGAACAGGCCCCGGCTCATGGCCCAGTTGATCTCGGAATTGAAGTCCCGCTCGTTGCCGACATCGGGGCCGTCAGGCACGGTGAGCCAACCGGCGACACGAATGTCGGCACCGTCGGTCACATTACCGTGGGCGTTCACCAGGGAGCCTTCCGGCAGCCGGATGCTGATATTGCCGCTGCCCGCCACGCTGATCTTGGCGCCCAGCGTCAGATCGCCGTCCTCGGCGGTCAGGGTGATGTTGCCGCCGGTGGTGCTGATGCCGGCATTCACGTTCATTTCACCGCCGATACCGCCGGCATAGAGACTGACACTGCCGCTGGTGGCGCTGATGCCATGGGTGCTGATGGTGATGGCGCCGTTAACGGTGGCGATGTCCACCACGTCGCCCACCCGCTGGTCGATGCGCTCGATGACCAGGTCATCGTATTCCTCGACGGCAATCTCGCCGGCGCCGGTATTGGTGAAATCGAACGCCCGCACCTGGGTCTCGATGGGGTTGGCGACGGAACCGATCCCGCCGCTGGAGACGATGACCAGGCGCGCGTCCGCCGCGATGATGTCGAGCGGCCCTTCACCGGCATCCACGACGCCGCCGCTGATGATGCGGACGTCATTGACGTTGGTGGTGCGCAACTTGCCGAGCAGGATGGAACCATCGGCCTCCAGCGAGATACGGCCGGAACCGGCGTCCAGGGTGGTTTCGCTGGTCATCTCGAGGACACCCGTGCCCGCGTCCAGGGTGATGTTGCCGGTAACGCTGGTGATGGCCGCCTCTTCGGACAGCCAGATGCCGGCCGCCGCGCCGAGGGTGACACTGCCGCCGACCGTGTTGATGGTCTGGTTCAGATGGAGCCCGCCCGCGCTGGAGGTCAGGTTCACCGCGTTGGCGCCGCTGGCGACCATGGCGCCATCCAGAACCAGGTTGCCGCCGGCGCTGACGTTGACCGCGCCGCCGCCGCTGTCGAGACGGGTGATGGTGAGCGCATTGTCCTCGGTGACGGTCACGGCGCCACCGGCGACGATATCCAGCGTCGCCGCGTCCAGATCGACGCTGACCGCGCCGGCCGCCTGCAGGCTGACGCTGTTTGCATAAGCGATGTCACCGATGGTGATGGCACCGTGCAGCGAGATGATGTGGATGTTGCCGGCCGTGCCGGTGATGGCGTCGATGTTGACATTGCCATAAGCGATGATGTTGATGTCGCCGCCGTCCATGGCGATGCCGCTCAGATCCAGATCCAGGGCGGGATTGCCATTGGCGTCGCTGGTCTGGTCGATGGTGAGGTCGCCGGCGCCGGACAGGGTGACCGACATGTCCACGACGTTGCTGTTGAGCGTCAGGTTGCCGCCGGCGCTGACGGTGAGTTGTCGCGCCGTGATCTTGTCGCCGAGGGTGAGTCCGGCGCCGGCATCGAGGATCACCGCGCCGCCATTGCTGGCATCGGTGCCGACGTTGATCTCGGATACCACCACCAGGGCGCCTTCCGCGGACAGGTTGATCAGTTCGTTCTGGTCGGCGTGGGTGGGCAGGTTGACCACCGTCAGGTTGCCGTTCTGGCCATTGCCGGCATCCACGTTCATGCCGAAGCTGCCGATGTCGCGTGTGGGCAGGATCAACACGTAGTTGCCGACCACGGGTACCGGATTGCTGGCGCCGCCGAGAGTGTCGTTGACGGCGCTGCCACTGGCGCTGAAGGGCGTATTGGCGGCGGTTGCTTCCAGGGTGAGCGTGCGGCTGCCGGCATTCACCACCGCGGTGACTTCGCCATCGCCTTCCACGAGGTGTTCCAACGCGCCAAGGATGGACGTCCAGTTCGCCGCCACCACGCCGTAACCGGCGATGTTGTCACCGACTTTTACGGCGTAGTTGGCCGTATCCACGGCAATGCGGAAGGACAGATCGCTCAGGGCGACGCCCGCCGGGGCGGGGAAAGTCAGGACATTCTTCTGGAAAGCACTCGCGCCTGCCGGCGTGCTGGGCGTGGAACCATCGGAGACGACGCCGCCGACCGCGTCACGGGCGCCGACGAACTCGACCGCGTTGGCCTGGAGCGTAAAGCTCGTGTTGTCGGTGCGCGCATCCAGGGTGAGCTTGAACTGGGCGACATCCACCGTGACATCGATGGGCTCGTTGGCCTCGATCTGAGTCTCGAAATTCCCCAGGATGGAGGCCCAGGTGGCCGTGACGCCGTTCGTGCCCACCGTGCTGGTATAGGTGTGGCCATTGACCATGATGGTGAAACGGTGGCCATTGCTCAGGGTGTAGACGGCATCATCGGGATCCGCCGGGTCATCCGCCGGGTTGTCGAACACCACGCGGCTCTGCTGCTTGGCGATATGGCCCGCGGTCACCGTCGGCGAGGCCGCATCCGTCGCCAGTGCAGCCACCGTGCTGACCGTGACGGCGTTGACGCGGAACGGTGCGTCGTTGCTGTCGGCCTGCAGGCTCAGGGACTGGGTGGCGGCCTGCACCGTCGCGGTGACCCGGTCATCCCTGTCGATGAGGTTCTTGAGGCCATCCAGAACACCGGCCCAGGTGTTGGCCACGCTGACGCGCGCCGAGGTGGCGTCGACGCTGGTCACCGTATCCGCATTGATGGCGGCGGCCAGGCCGATGGCCAGGTTTTCCGCCGTATCGCCGGCCTGGGCCAGATAGCCGAAGCTCTCGTCTCCAATACTCAGTCGATAGTAGTTCCCCGCCGTCACCACGACGTCGTTGAGGTAGACGTTGCGGTTCATGCCGTGGTCCATGCCGCTGACCCGCAGCGTCTCATGGCCGGCGTTGGTCACCGCCGCTCCGGTGCTGGCGACGGTCACACCGAGGGAGATGGCGGCGAGATCGGCATCGGTATCCAGGAACAGGATATCGTTGTCGCCCACTCGCACGTAGTAGGCCTTGCCGTCCAGCAGCACGCTGTAGACATCGCCGGCGCTGGTGGCACCCGCGAAGCCGACCACGCTGATCTGCGGATGGGTGGCATCGGCAACCTGGCTCACCTCGGCGCCACGCTTGTAGAGGTCGGCGATGGCGGTTACCGCCACCTGGTCGACACTGAATGGCGTGTTCAGCACTTCCGTGGTCAGGGTCAGGCGCTGGTTGCCGTTGTCCTTGACCACACCCACCGCCTCGCCGGCCTCGATCTGGGTCTTCAGTTCGGTCAGCAGGGAATTCCAGTTGGCTGCCACGGTGACGCTACGCGCGGTGGTGGCGGCATAGGTGGCGTTGTCGTTGATCTTGTCGGTCAGGCCATCGACGATTTCCGCCAGGGTGGCGTTGGCATCCGAGTGATAGATGAACGCCGGGGTGGCGCCTATGGTGACGCTGTAGGTGGCGTTGTTCACCGCCGCCAGGTTGGACAGGTTGACCACCCGCCCGGCCTGGCTGGTGTCGGCCACGCCGATCAGTTCGAGGCCGGCCACCGGGCCGATGCCGGTGGCGGTGATGACCTGGGTCCCGGCGCCGCTGGTGATCGTGACGGTAGACCCCGTGGAACTGGCGAGATAGCTCGTGCCCGGGTCGTCCTGGATGGCGCTTGCCAGGCCCGCCGCGATAGCGGTGAGGTCGTCGCCGTATTGCGCGACATAGTCGAAATCGAGGCTGTTGACCGTGATGGTGTAGGTGCCGCCCTCCACCGCGCTGGCGCCGGTGAGGTTGATGGTGCGGTCGAAATCCGCGTCGGCGATGTCTGCCGCGTTGATGGTGGCGGCCGCGCTCGGGGCACTGAACGAGATCGCGGAGGTACCGGCGCCATCGGTCACCGTGATGGTGTTGTTGACGGCGGGATCGTAGCTGGCGTTGTAGCTGGCGCTGACGTTGATCAGGTTGCCCAGACCATTGATGATCTCCGCGCGAGTGGCGCTGCTGTCGGTCGTGAAGGTGAAGGCCGGGGAACCGCCGATGGTGACACTGTAGGTGGCGTTGTTCACCACGGCGATGCCGGAGAGGTCGATGGTCCGGTCGGCATTCACGTCGGAAGCATGGGCTGCGTTGATCGTGGCTGCATTGCTCGGGGCACTGAAGCTGATCGCCACGATGCCGGCGCCATCGGTCACCGTGATACCGCTGGCGGGGTCGTAGCTGGCGTTGTAGCTGGCATGGCCATGGATGGCCGCGCCCAGATTGTTGATGATTTCCGCCAGGGTGGCACTGCTGTCCGTCGTATAGGTGAAGGCGGGGGTGTTTCCGATCGTGATGCTGTAGGTCTTGTTGTTCTCCACCGTGATGCCGGAGAGGTCGATCACCCGATCGTAGTTGGGATCGGCGATGTCGGCGGTGTTGATGCTGGCACCGGATACGCCGGCGATGGGACCGGTGGCGTCGAAGCGGATATCGGCGCCATTCGCGCCCATCAGATTGATGAAGTAGTTGTCCCCCACCTGGGCGGCATATTCGGCGCCATTGACCACGACACTGTAGAGATTGCCGGCGGTTACGGTAACGCTGCTGCCGAAGGTCACCACATTCGACTGGTAGCGGTTCTCGCCCGCAGCGCGCAGCGTGCTGCCGGAATCATCGACACTGCCCAGCAGTGTGGTGCTGTAGGGTTCGGAGACGCTCACGCCATCGACGCTGAAGGCGACATTGGCGGCTTCGGCGGTCAGGATCAGACGGGTATCGGAGATGGCCACGGCGATGGCTTCGCCCGTCTCGATCTGGTTTTCCAGGCTGCCAAGCACGGAACTCCAGCTGGCGGTCACGCCGTTCAGGCCCACAGTGGCCGAATAGGTGTGCGTGTTGACCACCACGGTGTAGGTATAACCGGCAGCCAGCACGTCGCCGAACACCACCTGGCTGATCTGCGCGACCGAGCTGCCGGCCGCCGTATCAAGCACATTGGTGATGCCGTAGACGCCGCCGCCTGCCGCATACAGGGTATTCACGTTCACCTGGGTGTCGCCATGGGCATAACCACCGCCGGTCGTGCGCACCTCCACTTCGTCACCGACGCCGGAGTCGGCGCTGGTGAACAACTGCTTGGGCGCGGGAACGTTGTTGGAAGTCGCGCCCTCCCTCACCTCGACACGGTAGCCATAAAGGTCGGCGCTGCTGTTGTCGTAGGCGTAGCCGGTGACGGCCCCCTGGGCGTTGTATTGCGGCGCGGTCCACTCGTAGACGCTGCGCCGGGCATCCACCAGCACGGTGCCGCCGGTCTTCTGGGTGCCCGCCGCCGTGCCCGCTTCCACGTAATCCACGTAGATGTCGCGACCAGACTTGATGGTGATGCTGTCGCCGTCGGCGTTGTTGCTCACCGAACGCAGGTAGACATCGCTGGTGGCGTAGATGTCGATGGCGCCGTCCTTGGCGACCACGCGTTCCACGACCAGACCATCGGCTTCGTTGATGCTGATGTTGCCGGAGACCGTCGATTCCACCCGGATGGTGTCGACCAGGGTATTGAGCTGCACGCCGTTGCTGGCCGAGACCTCCAGGGTATTGGCGATGAACACCGAGGCGCTGTCCGCGCTGATGGAACTGGCGCTGAGCTTGAGCACGCCCTGGGCCACATCGGCCGCGACGATGCCGCTTTCCACGGTCAGCGTGCCCTGGATGTCCAGGGTGACGTTGCGGGCTGAGTCGAAGTTCTGCAGACCCCCGATGAAGCCGGTGAGCACCAGGCTGGAAGACTGGGCCAGGGCAATGTCGCGCAGGGCGCGCAACTGGAAGTTGTCCGCCTGGAGCACGCCCAGCTGCAGGCTGATATAACCGCTGGGCAGCGAGACGCCGGCCTCGCTCACATCGTCGTCGTAATCGCCGTCGCCATTGAGGTCGGTGCGCTCGGACTCGCGCAGCGCCACATCCAGCTTGTCGCCGTCACCGTTGTAATCGATGTTGTCGAGGTACTCGTTGAGGATGTCGTCGTAATCGCCATCATGGTTGTAGTCGGCGATGCGCTTGGTCTCCGCGATCACGTCGACGAAATCGCCGTCGCCGTTCAGGTCGATGGCCTTGGTGACGTTCTGGGTGCCGCGCGCCTTGATCAGCACGTTGTCGATCTTGCCGTCGGCATCGCTGGGGATGGCGGTGATGTCACCATAGAAGATGATGTTCTCGCCGGCCACCAGTTCCAGATGCTTGCCGGCGGACAGCGAAGCCCGCACGGCTTCGTTCACCCCGGTGGTGACCGGGTTGTCCGGGATACCCATGCTGAGGGTGCCGCCGGTCTCCAGGATCAGGGTATCGGCGCTGAGCGTGCTGGGCAGCAGCTTGGTGGCCGCGGCACCCTCGCCGAAGATGAAGAAGTCGCCGGCCCGGTATTCCATGAGCGTGGGCGCGGTGAAGAACTTGTAGAGGGAGATCACGTCCCCGGCGACGAACGACACCCCGGCGGTATAGCGCAGGCTGTCCCCGGCGGTGGGCTGGTCGACGTCGATGTTGGTCCCGCTGATCAGATACAGGGTATCGCCCTGGACCACGCCGCCGGCACCCACGCGCAGTTCCTGCTCGGCGTTGATGCGCACGCTGGAGTCGCTATTGAGGGCGGTCGTGGCACGCACCACATCGAGGCCGATGCTCTTCTCGTGCTCGCCGTCGAAGGAGGCCAGATCGATGTTCCCCACCGTGGTCTGCGCATCAAGGCTGTTCACCGCCATTTCCAGGCCGGTAATGCCACTGCCGGCCACCAGGGTCAAACGGTCGGCGACGATGTCGACACCGGCATCGGGCCGGGTCTCGGTGATGAAACCACCGGCATTCAGGGTGACATCACCGGCGGAACTCACTTGCGCGACGACGACGGGGTTGCCGTTTGCGTCCTCGACTTGTGGCAGGGTATCGCCCACATTGAGATAGATGCCCGCGGAAACGTAGCGCACCAGGATGTTGCCCCCGGCGGTCACGTTGACATCAAAGTCATCGTTGTTGGAGGTCAGGCGCAGGTTGGCCAGGTCCACATTGCCATCGGCGGTCAGGGTGAAGTCTCCGCCCGCCACCGCCACGTCGTCCACCACCAGGGCGCGGTTGCCCTGGGTGAGGGTCACATTCCCGGTATAGGCGCTGTCCACGAACAGGCGGTTGACATTGCTGCTCAGCGACACATCGCCACGTGAGGTGATGTCCAGGACATCGGCGATCAGGGGGTTCAGCACACTCAGCGCGTCGGCGACATGGCTGATGGCACCCTCGACGTTCAGCGTGATGTCGCCCCGGGTACCGGTGGACAGATCGACCAGGATCAGGTCGGACAGGCCCGCCTCGGTACGGTAGGCGGACAAGGTGATGTCGTTACGGTCGTTGTTTTCCTGCGTTTCCACCCGGGTGGCGGTGAGGTGGCCGGTGTTGCGCACGGTGATGCCGCCATCCGCCGCGACCACGCGGGTCAGGGTCAGGTCACCCAGGTTGGTCAGATCGATGTTGCCGGCGCTGAACAATTGCAGGTCCACGGCCGACGTGGCGGTGCTCAGCGCGATGCCGATGTCGGCGCTGGCGTTGACGAAGTCGGCCTCCAGGCGCGGCAGGATACCGTTGGCATCGGGGGTGGCTGTCTGGCTGATGCGGCCGCCCAGCGCTTCCAGGTCGATCCGGGCGCCGGCCGCCTGGGCCGTGAGGCTGCTGTTGGTCAGCGCGATGTGGCCGCCATAGAGACCGGCGGTGAGTTCGATGTTGCCGGTCCTGGCCAGGAGGTTGGCTTCGGCGTCGCCGCTGATGCCGCCATCCTGGCTGACGCCGGCGCCGGCATTGATCTGGATGGAAGCCGCGGACATCAGGCCGGAGAGATCCACGTCGCGTCCGGCTTCCACGTCCAGCGCCGCATCACCCTTGGTGGTGATCTCGCCGCCCAGGATCGTGTCGATCCCGGCGGACAGGCGGACGCTGATGCCGCTGGTGGCGGTGGCATCAAGGATGGCAGTGTCATCGACGATCAGATCGGTCCCCGCCGTGAGGGTCAGGGTATCCGCCGTGAGTTGGGTGGTGACCTGCTCACCGCCGTTCAGCTTGCCTTTCAGCTCGATCTCGCCGCGCGCCAGGATGGACAAGCCGGCATCGGCCTTGAGTTTGCCGGAGAGGCTGACGTCGTCGCCGGCATCGATGCTGATCGAGGCGCCAAGAATGGACTCACCTGCGCTGGTGCCGCTGCCGAAGGTTTCATTGCTCACACTCACCACGGTATGCAGCACGGATTGCGGCACGGTGACCGGCACGCTCTTCCATACCGTCACGACCCGGTCCACCACCTGCATCACTTGCTTGGTGCTGGTCTGGTAGATCGGACGATAGTCGTAGATGTCCTCGTCCTGGTAGACCGCCTGGTAGTGGTACTGGGCGCGCTGGTCGTAGATGTCCTTCCAGTCGGAAGTCCAGGTGTAGGAATAGTTCTGGTAATCCTCGAACTTGTAGCCATAGACCTTGACGCTGGAAATGGCGTCGCCCCAGCCGGAGGGGTACGGCGCGTTCTGGAAAGTCCAGGCGGTGCCGCCGTAATTGATGTGCTGATAGGCGACGAACTTGTAGGTGGGATACCACCAGCGGATGGCGCTGAAAATGTCGTTCAGGTTACTGCCGACCCAACTGGTGCCATTGGTGTAATTGACCGAAGTGCCAGTGAAGTTGGAGTGCTCGTAGAAGGTGACGTTGCCACCGCCATAGCCCCAGCCGACCTGGACACCGTAATTGGTGTACTGGCTTCCGGGAACGTAGATCAAACTCTTGGTATCGGTCTGCAGCGCGCTGATGAAGTCGTTGTGCGCGTAGATGGCGGCGGTCAGGCGGGTGCCCTGATAACCGGTGCCGGTATCGGCATCGGCGAATTCCTGGGTCAGGGACGCGGTGCCGTAGTTGTTGGTGTCGCTGCTCTTCCAGATGGGATCCATGTAAACCCAGGGCAGTTCTTCCGGAGTCGTGTTGGCATTCAGGAAACCGTTCTGCAACTCGAAATGACGCTGGCCGCTGCCGACGGCATAGGTCACTTTCCAGCGGGCGTCGGAATTGTCGAAATCCTCGCCCTCGGAGGCCGCGCCGTTGAAGGTGTAGTGCGACTTGTCCTGGGTGTAGCGGGCGATGGCCGTATCCTCGTAGCGACCCACCCATTCACCGACATCGGTGGCGCCCCAGGTGCCGTTGCTCTGGCCGTCCAAGGTCGTGTCACCGGAAAGGAAGCGCGCCTCACCCTGGCTCACCACCCGCAGCAGGTCTTCCTGGGCGCCGTTGGGCATGACGATGTACTTGTCGCGCCAGCCGTCGATGTCTACGTAGTAGACCTTCTCGGCATTGGCCGCCCAGTCGGGTACCCAGACATTGGTGGTGGTGTTGCCGTTGAGGGTCTTGTTGAGCTTGGCGTTGCTGTAATCAAAGTCGTACAGGCGCATGTAGCCCAGTTGCGTCAGTACCTTCTCCTTCTGCGCAAACAGCAGGCCCTGGAAGGTGGTGCCGGCCGCGGGCGTGCCGGCCGCGCCCCAGCTGATCTGGCTGTTGAGGTAATGCACCCCCTCGATGAAGGTCTCGCGGAACTTGGCGTCGCCGCTGGCATTGGGGTTGTAGTAGCCGATCTGCGACAGGGTGACGTCCATGGTGGTGTACTGGCTGCCCACCTTCACCTTCTCGGTGCCCACCTGTTCGGTGATGCTGGTGGTGACCCAGGTGATTTCCGGCACGACCATGGTGCCGTCTTCCACCTGGACATACTGGCCGGTGGGAACCTGGACGATTTCTTCCACCGTGTTGTAGCTGGTGACGGTCACTTCCCGGGTACCGGACACCGAAGCCGCCGCGTCCAGGGTGACATCGCCACCCGCCTGGATGGTGATGGCGCCTTCCGCCTCCAGGAAGCCCTGTTCGCTGATGAAGATGTTGCCGCCGGACAACTGGCTGCGGGTGAAGACGCCTTCGAGCTGCTCGCGGGTCCAGTTGAGATTGACGCCGGCATTGAGCTGGATGCGGTCGTTGGACTGCAGCAGGCCCTGGATGTTGAGGTTGCCGCCTGAGTTGAACAGGATGCGGCCGTCGCTGGCGCCCTTGCCGGTGAGACCGGCCAGGACGATGCCGTTGACGGTGATGGCGGGCGCCAGCAGGTGGACCAGCCGGTCCGCCTTGACGATGGCCTCGAACAGGTCAGGATCCGGCGCGACGTCCTTGCCCGCCACCAGGATCTGGCCGCGCGCCTGCATGCGCACGTCGGAATCTTCGCCGGTGGCGTAGATGTAACTGCCGGCCAGGACGTAGATATTGGCCGCCTTCATGTCAACCTGGTCACGCACGTCGACGTTGCGGTTGACGGTGATGTCGCCGCTGCTGGACGTGATGGACAGCAGGCCCACCTTGGATTCGCCCAGGTCGCGCTGGCCGACGACACCGTCGATGTAGATGCCATCCGCCGCGGACAGAATGATCTTGCCGCCGGCGGCGGTATCCAGGGTGCCGCCGGAGACGTATTCGTTGTTGGCGTCCAGCACCAGGGTGCTGACATGGATGCCGATGCGGGTGGGATCGCTGCCACCGATGATGGAAAGCTGGTCGTTGGCGGAGACGAGACTGTCGATCAGGACCTGGGAACGGGACTCGATCGTGATGTCCGACCCGATGTCGACAGCCGTGATGGCGCCACGAATCTGGATGTCGCCGGTGGCCTTCAGGACGATGGAGCCATCCATGCCGGGCAGGTCCTCGGCCCAGGTGCCCTCGCCGGTGGCGTCGACCTTGAGGAAGCTGCCGCTGGTCATGGAGAAGCCCAGACCCAGGGTATTGCTGCCGGCCTGGATGTCGATGCTGCCGCTGCTCCAGATGCTACCGCCGAAATCGACGTTGCCCAGGGTCACTTCCCGCGCCGCCTTGATTTCCACGCGCGCGCGCTGGCCGGACCAGGCATCGCTGTTGCTGTCGAGGTCATAGTTCTTGCCGGCCTGGATGCTGCCGGCCAGATTCAGGACACCCGCCTGGATGCGGACGATGCTGTCATTTTCCGCGCTGTACAGCTTGGCGCTGTCGCCAATGTTGACCTGGCCGCCAGCCTTGATGTCCAGCAGTGAGGCGGCTTCCAGGATGGCCCCGCCAGTATGGCCCGCGACGTTGCCCAGGTTGATGGCATCGACTGCGGTCAGCTTCAGGCGCTGGCCGGCGCCTTCCACCAGGAGGGCGGTGTTGTAGATATCGATGTCGTCGGCGGCATCCACCCACATGGAGCCGGCCAGTGACAGGTCGCCATGGATCTGCACATCGCCCCTGGAGGTCACCATGACCTCCCAGTCGTAGGCGGCCGCGGTCGCGGCATAGCTCTTCACCACGCCGGCCAGGTCCACATCCTGACCGCTGAGGATCATCTGGGCGCCGGTTTCGAGCCAGCCGGATTCGTGATCGACCACCAGGCTACCGTTCTGGGAGGTGATCTGCAGCAGGCCCAGACCAGGATTGTCCTTGCCGATGGTGCTGTTGATGATGACGTCGTTGACGCCGCTGATGATGATGCGGCCGCCCGAGTCGATCGTGGTGAGCTGGCTGGTACCGAAGGTTTCGATGCTGGTCTGGCCATGGGTCACCGTCGAACCGGCGGTAATCAGGATGTCGCGCTGGGCGGTCAGATCACCGCGCAGTTCAAGTGTGTCCTTTGCATCGATGACGATGGAGGCATAGCGGCCGCGCGCCACCAGGTCGCCCGCCAGCACCGCATGGCCGGCCGGGTTCAGGTACATGCCGCCATCCAGGGTTTCCAGCAGACCGGTGGCTTCCAGGTTGACGTTCTGGTTGCCAGCGGCGTCGTTGCCGGCGTACAGGTTGATGCCCTGGTAACCGCGAATCCAGCCGGAAATGGTGATTTCGCCGCCGGGAGCGTCGGCCTTGCCGATATTGACCACCGAACCGCGCATCGGCGCGTCGATGGCGTAACCGCGCCCGGACTGCGCCGGGCCGTCCGCCAACTGGCTGAAGCCGAGACGTTCGGCATGGCCGCCGTTCACGCTTTCCAGGGTGATGTCGTAATAGCCGCGCAACATCAGGTGACCGTCATCCAGGCCCACTTCGATCTGGGTGGTGTCGAGATGCAGCGTGCTGCCCAGGGCCGGGCCGCCAGGCGAGGCGATGACCGTGAATTCGGTGGCCTGGATGGCCGCCAGCAGGTCTTCCTTGAGGAAGCCGAGGCCGTTGTTGGCGATCGTATCGGCCGCGCTCACGGTGACCACGCCGCGCACGGTATGGGTGCCCAGGTTGACGGTGAGCTGGAAGGAGGCGTCGCCGGAGAGATGGCCGTCGGCGAATTCCGCGAATTCCGCGGCGATGATTTCCTCGGTCCAGGCCGGGGCCAGCACCGAGAGGTCACCGGAAGCGGACAGGGTGATGCGGCTGAACTCCTGCCAGGTTTCCAGGTGGACGTTGCCGCCGATGACGATGCCCTCGTCGGCCCAGGGGTTCTCCGCCGTGGGCGTGCCGATACCACGACCGCCGCGCACGTCGATGATCTTGCCGGCGTAGAGGTCGCGGCCGAGACGAATCTGGCGATCCGCCTGGATGATGATGCTGGAGTCGCCCTCGAAGGTGCGCAAGGTGCTGCCCAGATAACTGCCCACCGAATCGTAGTGGTCCAGCACCTCGCCGCCCGCGACCAGCTGGCCGTTGATCTCGGCGTCCTGGGCCGCGCGAATGACGATGGAACCCGCCTCGTTGCTGGTGGCGATGCGGGCGCCGCCCGGCATCTTGACGCCGATGCCGTCGGCATTGGCGCCGCCGATGAGCTCGATGCTCTGGTTGGCGCGCAGGGTGCCGCCGATTTCCACCAGGGTGCCGGCTTCGTTCGGCACCATGCCACCGAGGTAAAGCTGCCCCGCCGATTCCACATGGATGGAAGACGCCTCCAGGGACCAGGAGATGGTCTCCGAAAGGAGTTGGCCTTGGGCGTCGAAGACCTGGTCCATCCGGCCGCCGGACAGGATCATGCCGGAAATGGTGACATTGCCGACCGCGTCGATGTTGACCTGGCCGCCGGAATCGTTGCTGGTGATGCCGGCGGCGGTCAAACCGGCCGCGCTGCCGATGATGACCGCGTAACCGCCATCGTCGGCGCTCACCGGACGGGTGGTTTCCAGGCTGACGGACTTGGCCGCCATCAGTACGGTGTCGACCAGGATCTGCTCACCCGCCATGACATTGACCACGGAATCCGGGCCCTGCCAGGTGACGCCGGTCTCGCCGATCAGGCCGCCGGCCACCACACGACCGTGGAGTTCCACGTCGCGGCCACCGGACAGATTGATGGCGGAGCCGGCGCTGGTGGTGTTGAGGGTAGAGGTGGCGTGCACATAGAGGCTGAGGCCGTCGGCATTCGCCCCCTGGAGGTTGAAGCCATTCAGCGCGACACCGCCCAGCAGGGTGATGTCGCCGGTGACGTTGGCCTCGCCCTCCCAGTAGACCCAGCGGTCGGACTGGACGACGAGGTCGGAATTCGCGCCCAGCAGGTTGATGTTGCCGCGGATGATGGCGTCGTCCTGACCATTGACCACAAAGTCGGCGCCGTCCTGCAGCGTGGTGATGGTGCCGGTGAGCAGGAAGCCGTAACCGCGCTGACCCAGCAGCATGTGCGGCGCGAGAATCCGTGCCTCGTCGATGACACCGTCGTTCTCGGCATCGTAGGCATAGAGCTGGTAGCGGTGCGTACCGTCATCCACCACCCAGCGGACGGCATCGTCGGCGCTGGGGGTACCCAGTCCGAAGGCTTCGTTGGTGTAGTCCACCCCTTCCGTGAAGGTGGTGCGCAGGGTCTTGTCACCGGCGCCGGCCTTGTAATAGACCACGCCTTCGTACTTGCTGAAGCCGGTCTGATCCAGCACCCGGAACTGCTGGATCGCCGAGTAGGCGTGATCCGGGTCATTCGCGTCGGCGAAGGGCGTGCCGTAATCGGGAATCGCCACATCGCTCCAGCGGATCTCGCTGTTCTGGTAATCGACACCGGCCACCAGGGTGAGCTTGTACTGCGAGCCCACTTCCGCTTCGGCGTCGTGGTAGACGACGCCATCCCAGCGCTGATAGCCGAGCACTTCCAGGACGCGTTCCTGCTGTTGCAGGGTCAGGTCCAGGAATGCGGCGTCATCCGCCGGCGGCGTGACATCACCCCATTCCAGGGTGGTGTTGTAGTAGTCGCCATCGTCACCCTGCACCGGCATCAGGATCACCTGTTTGTCGGCGGCGGCGTCGGGGTTGTAGAACACCTGCTTGTCGAGGATGGCGTAGCCCAGGGCATCGAGGACGATGTTGCGTTGCGCCAGAGTCAGGCTCTCGAAGGTGGCATCGACGGCGGGCGCGCGCACGCCGCCCCAGTCGATCGCGTCGAGGTCGAAATCGGCGGCGGCGCCGTCGGCGAAACGGGTCACCAGGTGCTGGCCTTCGGGGGCGTCGGCCTTGTACCAGACCTGGCCTTCGATCACATCAAAGCCGAGGGCGCGGGCCACCACGGCCTTCTGCGCCGTCGTCAGGCTGGCGAAGGTGGCGTCGGTCGTCGGCGTGCCGGCATCGCCCCAGAAGATGTCGGCATTGTTGTAGTCGGCCACCGGCCCTTGATTGAAGCTGGTCAGCAGTTTCGAACCGGCGGGCGCGTTGTAGTTGAAGAAGTTCTTCGGGCCGCTGCCGCTGTCCAGATACTGGACGACGATGGTCTTCTGCTCGGCGCTGAGGTCGGCCCAGGTGGCGCTGGTGTCCGGGCGATGCACGCCGTCGGGGTTGCCCAGTTCGTCCCACCAGAGGTCGCCAGGCATGCCGGCGTAATCGAACAGATAGCCCAGGTGCGCGGCAACGACCATTTTCTGCGCGCCAGTCAGGCTGTCGAAGCTGGCGTCGGCGGCGGGCGCGGTGACACCCGCGGCAGCCCAGCCCACCAGGGCGTTGCTGTAGTCGAAGTCCGGCCCCTGCAGGAAGTCGGAACGGAATCCACTTTCCGCGTTGAAATAGAGTGGGCCTTCATACAGGGTGTAACCGGCATTGCTGGCGATCAGCGATCCCTCGGTCAGGGTTTCGCGGAAGGTGCCGGTGAGGCTGTCGTAGTAGCCCCCGTCGGCATACACGGTGTACCCCAGCGATTCGGCCACCCTAACCTTGTCCGCATCGGACAGGTTTTCGAACGGCAGGTACTCGGCATCCGGGGAAATGGCGGTGACCGCGGCGGGGGAGTCCAGGTCGAGACCGGCATTGCTGAACAGCGTGCGCAACTCGTCACTGATGGTGCGCGCGCGCAAGGCGTCGAGGATGGCGGCGACGGTGACGGCATCGCCGGAGGACGCGAGCACCTTGCCCGGCAGGGTGTCGAAATACTCGGCGAAGTCGTTGACCGTTTCGCCCGCTTCCATGGTCAGGGTGCCGGCGGCGGTAACGGAACCGGACAACTTCAGTTCGCCGTCGGTGATGATGGAAGCGGTGGCGTTGAGGCCGGTGACCACCGGGACCGGCGTGCTGCCGACGTAGTCGAAGCGGGCGCCGGAGGTCACGGCGCTGCCGGAGTCCAGATGCAGGTAGGTGGAGGAGGACAGCGCGATCGAGGCGTCATCGTCACGCGCGGAAATCACCGCGCCCTGCAGGATGGCCATGCCGGTACCGGCACGCATGCTCAGCGAACTGCCGGCGCCAAGCGCGGAAACGGAAGCGCCGCTGACAATGGAATGGCTGGTCTGGATATCGATCCGGCTGCCGGGATTGAGGCCCTGGATCAGGGCACCGAGGTCGCCGGTGAAGCTGTTGATTTCCTGATAGCCGAGAATGCCGCCGATGCCGGTACTTGAGGTCACGTCGATGATGACGCTGTCCTCACCCTTGAGCCAGCCGGCCACTACCAGTTGCTCACCTACCATCAGATGGATGTCGCGTGCGGTGATGCCGGAATCCGGGATCCCCATGGGATCGTCCACATTCAGCCGGTCCACCTGCATGAGGCGGGTATGGACACTGACGCTCTCGCTGGATTGCACGTTGCCGACGATGCTCAGGTGGTCGGCGACCAGCACCAGCGGATCGTTGAACTTGGCCGAGAAGGTATGCAGCTCGGTCGTGGTGTCCTTCGCGTCGCCCACATACATGCGGGCATTGGCATGACCGATGGTGATGAGCGAGAAACCATCCTTCAGCGCGGAGAGGTCGCGCATGCCGAATTCCAGGAAGCCGGTCGCCGGCTCCGGAGAATAGTCGTTGCCGTAGACCGACTGGCCGGCGCCACCGATGCGGTAGCCCTGGGCGGCGGCGTGAGATTTCAGGATGAACTCACCGCTACCGCTGACCTGGTTGTCGCCGGACTTGAAGTCGACATCGTCGGCGACGATGCGGATGTTGCCACCTCCGGAAACCGTGGTGATGACCCCCGAGTTCAGAATCAGGGTTGCTTCGCGTCCAGCCAGATCGACGTCGATCATGCCCGTGGGGGTGTAGAGACCGCCGTTGGCCCAGACGTCGCGAACGATGTTCAGGCTGTCCGCCTCGCGCACCACGATATCGTCATAGGCCGCGCCGGAGCCGCCCTGGATCACCACGGAGAGATCCTGGAGGACGGTCCTGAAGGTGCCCTGGATGCCCTGGGATTGGATGCTGACCATGCCGGTGGGGGCGTGGAAATAGGCATCGCGGATGTCGACCAGGCCGCTGGCGTCGAGCACGAAGTCAGTCGCGCCCCAGGTCGCGCCGGATGCGCTGACCAGACGCGTGTTGGCGGCGGCATCGGTGACTTCGAAACGATCCAGGGTATCGTCGAAACGCACCCGGATGCCGCCATCATTGGTGGCATAGCTGAACTCGTGGTTGTTCAGATACAAGGCATCGGTACTGCCGATCGTGCCCAACACCAGACGGTCATTGCCGCCGCCGGCGACCAGCCTCACATCGCCATGTGGCGAGACATAGAGCAGGTCGTCACCGGCCCCGGTGTTGACGATGGCGTCACCCCCGGCCAGGTTGAGGACGACGGTGTCGTTGCCGCCGCCGGTTGCAAGCTGGATTTTGCCGGCATTGACCGTGACATCGTCATTGCCCTCGCCGGTATCGACGATGGTGTCGGCATTGGTCAGGGTCAGGCGGTCATTGCCGTCGCCGGTCTTGATGGTGGCCTTGGCATTCTGCAGGGTGACCAGGTCATCCCCCGCGCCGGTGTCGAGCGTGACTTCGCCGCCAGTGATGCTGATGGTGTCGTTGCCGCTGCCGGTGTTGAGGGTGGCCAGGCCGCTCAGCATGTAGATGAAGTCGTTGCCGCCCCCGCTGTCGACGGTATTGATGCCGGCACCCAGATAGATGATGTCGTTGCCATCACCGCTGTAGATCTCGTTGGTACCCGCCCCCATGTCGATGATGTCGCTGCCGTCATTGCCGACGAAGCGGTCGTTGCCCTCCTCGCCCAGGAAACGGATGCCACTGGCGCTGCCGCCGAGGAAGCTGTCGTTGCCGGCGCCACCCTTGATCACGCTGCTGGAAGAGCCACCGAGAATGGTGAAGTTGTCATTGCCATCGCCGCCCTCGAAATCCAGTTCGGCGGTGACGCCCTTGCCGACATAAATGTCATCGTTGCCGGAACCGCCTCGCGCAACGATCTTGCGCACACCGCTATGGGTGGCGTTCACCCCCAGCGAGGACACGGTGATGCTGCCGTTGGCATTCTGGGTGATGGACGCGGTTTCGTTGGTGATCTTGTCGTAGATGTCGCCGCTACCATAGCGCCCGGGGTTGTCGCCCATGTTCAGGTAGAGCGTGTCGCCGACCTGATGGGTGATGACCGGCGGCGCGCCCCAGCGCCACATGTAATCGCCGGACACACTGACGCCCATGACCGTGACCTTGGCCTTCAGGTAGGCGGAAGCGGCGGTGATTTCCACCGAACCGCGGAAGCCCGCCAGGGTGATGTCGATGTCGAACAGGCCCATGTCGATTTCGAAATCGAGCGAGCCATAGACGCTGGCGGCAAAGCGGGTGTTGCTCAGGGTGAGCGACATGCCGGCTTCCAGATGCAGCGGTCCGAGGTAGATGTTGAGACCGACCGAACCGGTGATCTCGAAGTCGCCGTCGGACTGGATGTAGCCGCTGACGTTGATCTGGATGAAGCCGAAGAAATCGAGCGTGGCGTGATCGACGCGCAGTTCGAAGACACCGTTGATCAGGCTCATGCTGCCGGCGAAGGACATCTCGAAGGCGAGCAGGTTCATCTCGCCTTCCAGTCCCAGGTAGAACAGGGTGCCACCGGCGACACCGGCATGGGCCTGGCTGCCGGTGTTGATCTGAAGCAGACCGCCGGCGTTGATGCCGATGACATCGATGCCCAGGGAGACATTGACGCCGACGCTCATGGCGAACACCGGGGTGTCGCCTTCCATGACGAAGGCGGCGGCCAGGGCCACGTCGAGACTGCCGAAGTCACCCAGTTCCAGCACCAGGTTGCCGGAGGCTTCCAGCCCGGTCTCGTCGATCTGGATGTCCAGGCCGCCGGACATGTGGATGAAGGACGCCACCTCGATGCTGGCATTGCCGGCGATGCGCAGGAAATGCGGGTTGAGGACGACGTTGATGAAGGGGTCGCCGACGCCGCTGGTGTTGAGGGCGCGCACCGTCTGGTTCGAGCCGGTGGTGTTGATCTGCAGCAGGAAGTGGCCGGTCACCTCGAACAGGGGCGAGGAGATCAGTGCGGCGTTGGGGCCGCCGCCGGCGAGTTCCAGGCTGCCATAGATGCCGCCGGCGACGATGCCGAGCGTGCCTGTGGCGTTGAGCGGTTCCAGGATGGGCAGGTCGAGCTGCGCGGAAACGCCCATCTCGAAGCCGGATTCGGAGACGATGACGCTGAAGTCGCCCTTCAGCAGCAACGCATCGCTGAGCATCGACAGGTAGCCGTTGCCCTCCAGTTGCACGTACATGCCCTCCCATTCCGGCTTGCCGGTGGGGGTGGCGGAAATGACGTACTCGTCGAAGTCGACCAGATCGCGGAAGGCGGTCGGCACGACGTAGACGATCTCCTCCTCGAAGGTGTTCATGGTCAGGCCGAGATGCGCCCGCAACTCGGCGAAATCACCGAGGTCGATGCCGGCATCGAGATCCATGCGCAGGGCGACGCCATCCCGGATCACCAGCAGGCCGGTGGCATGCGACTGCAGCACGAAGTCGCCATAGCCGATCTTGGCTTCCACATCGGCGAAGATCTGGATGCCCTCGGATTCACTGGCGCGCAGGTCCAGCACGCCTTGCAGCACCACCACGTCGAAGATGTTGAGTTCCGCCTCGCCGTAGATACGCAGCAGTTGCTCGTCGAACATCAGGACGATGGGCTCGTTGGGGTTGCCGGTGGCGATGGCATAGCCCGGCAGGGTCTCGTCATCGCTGGTGATGGCCAGGTTGTTGGGTTTGACCCAGGTGCTGCGGGAGAAGTCGATGGTGGTGAAACTGAATTCGGGGATCAGGCCTTCGACAGTGAAAGAGACGGCCCCGGTGACATCATCCACCTCGAAGCCGGTGTTGATGCTGGCGCGCATGCCGGTGTTCAGGTCCAGGCGCAGGTCTTCCGCGCGCAAGACCAAGCCATCGGGCACGCCGACCAGGCCGATGTAGTCCACATTCGCCTGCACCGCCACGTACATGCCGATATCCAGGCCTTCGAGGTCGACCACCAGTTCCTTGGCCAGCAGGATGCCGAGGTCGAGATCACGGATGGCCAGACCGATGGCGTTCGGGTTCACTTCATCGTTTTCGTCGATGTAACCGTCGCCGTTGCTGTCCCAGAAATATCCGTGCGGCACGCCATTCTCGAACGAGGGGATGCCGATGAATCCATTGGCGTCGTTGATACCCAGCGCCAGGGAGGTGATGGTGGTGCGATCACCGTTGGACAGGTAGACCTGCTCGCTGCCTTTCTTGGTCAGCGCCATGGAACCGGACATCTGCAGGAAGCCCGCCAGATTGATCTCGGCGTAGCCCACTTTCGCCTGGATGATCTCCGTGTCGAAATCCAGGAATACGCCATTGTTGCCGCCAGCGGGCAGCATGAAGCCGGCGGTGTCGATGCGGCCGTTGCTGTTCTTGTCCTCGCTCTCCTGCAACAGGCCGTCGCCGTTGAGGTCTTCGCCGGTATCGAGGACACCGTTGCGGTTGAGATCCTCGCCCAGATCGAGGACACCGTTGCCGTTCACGTCCTCGGTGTAGTCCGCCCAGGCGGGGCTTTCCTTGTAGTTGATCGAGGGCGGCCCGAACAACTGCAGGCCGGCGTTGAGGATCGCGGTGGCGGTGGCTTCACCGACATACCAGAACATGGTGTTGATGTTGACTTCGATATCCTTCATCTTGGCGGAAAGGATGTTCTCGTCGACACCGACCAGGCTGGCCAGGCCCACATTGGCCTTGGCGGAGATGAACTTGGGCGTGTAGGACGCGCTGTTGGGGATGAGGTCAAGCAACGTCGACTGCATCACGGCCACGCCGAAGTCGACGTTGTCGATGACCAGGCCGATGGCGTTCTCGTTGATCTTGTCCGGGAGGCCATCGGGGATGGGCAATCCCGTGATGTCGTCGATGGCGCCGACCAGGTCATCCCCATAGCGGTAGGGGCCGCCGACACCGACGAAGCCGGTGAGGTTGGCGCCGCCGATGGTGATGGCTTCCATCTGCAGAGGGAAGGGATTGAGCGTGAGGTCGAGATTCGGGTTGGCCACCGAACCCAGCGCGGCAGCCACCTGATCGACGATGGGCCCGAGACCGCCCATGTCGAGGGCGGCGTTGTAGACGTCGCCCATGCGGAAAGACAGGGAACCCTGCAGATGCAGGAACTCGGAGATCTGGATGACCGCCTTGCCCACATCGACGTTGATCAGGTCATTGCCTTCGAGATCCATGTAGACCGGCTCGCCGCCGGTTTCGATCTTGAGACCGGCAGGTACGGCGGGCAGGCCGCCGCTGGCCGGCTGCGCCGGAAAGGAGGCGCGGTAATCGGCGGTGGCGCGCATCACGCCGCCGAACAACTGGCCGCCCTGCTGGATCTGCAGGGTCACGTCGCTGGCGCGCATGGTCAGCACGTCGCCAAGACCATAGAGCCCCACCTGATCCAGGTGGCCGTTGATGGTATAGAACTGCTGGGTCTGGATTTGCTGGCCGAACAGGTTCAGGTTGGCCTTCATGATGGCCACGCCCAGATCCAGGTTTTCCAGGCCGAAACCGACGATATCCTGATCATCGAAGGGCCGGTCGAGATCGACGTCACCGACGCCGATGAAGCCGGAGACGTTGGACGCCCCCAGGGTCACGCCCTGGAAGCCGACGCCACCCAGGCGTGACCAGTCGGGGGAGACCTGCAGTTCGGTCTCGATGAGATTGAACAGGCTGTCCACCAGTTTGCCGGGGTCGCTGACATCCAGGCCCGGGATGTTGCTGGGCAGGCCGAGCAGCTCGAGGATGTCCGCCACCGGCAGCTGCCCCACCAGGTTGCGCAGAAGATTCTTGGCGGTGGTGACGTCGCCGGGGATGCCGGTGTACATGCTGCCGACGAAGGACTGGCCGATGTTCAGGCTGAAATCACCGCGGAAGTGCGCGTAATCACCCAGGCTCAGGTCCATGTCCGGCATCTTCAGGCTGCCGTTCAGGATCAGGCCAATGTTCGGATCGAAGCCGATGGAGATGTTCAGGTCCTTGACGTACTCGACCGCGCTCTTGAGGAATTCCGGGGCGCCGGACATGTCCGGGATCAGGTCGCCGATGGCGGAGAGATTCAGGCTGGGGAACAGGCTGCCGGTATCCGGCAACTCCAGGTACAGGTCGAGGACGCCGGTGTCGATCTCGAACAGGTCGAAAATGCCGATGCGCGCGCCCAGGCCGATGTGCAGGGACATCGCGTCGTCATTGAAGGTATGGGTCTTGCCGCCGCTGCCCACGGGCACGGTGAGGCCACCGCCCTCCATGGAACTGAAGTCGACGAAACCGGCCGGCACGGGATAGTTGCCCACCTTCATGAGGCCGACGTTGAAGCCCAGCTTCACGTCATAGGCTTCCAGGGTGACGAACGGATCGGTGCCCACCAGGCCCGCGGATTCCGCCGAGGCCTCGACACTGAAGAAGTAGATCGGCAGCGGCTGCGTGCCGGGGCCAAGCACCGGACGCACCATGGCCAGGGCCAGGTCGAGATCATTGATGGCGAGGCCGATGGCATCCTCGTTGGGCGGATCCTGGCTGTCGATGACGCCGTCATGGTTGACGTCGGAACGATAGGGACCGTTGATGCCGGCAAAGCCGTAGATATCCTGTCCGACGATGACCAGCGCCTCGCCGGGCGCAATGATGCTGGTGGCGGCGGGAATGACGAACTCCACCTCCGCCAGGGTGCGCTTCTGGAAGGCCACCGCGCCGCGCAGCGAAAGGACGCCGGCGATGTTGGCGGTAAGCATGCCCACCGACGCCTCGATGATGGCGTTGTCGTAGTTCAGATAGACCGGCGCGCCGCCGGTTTCAACGGCATAGCCGTCCCAGGCATTGCCGTCACCATCCACGGAGAGATCGGCGATCAGGCCATTCTGGTTGCTCTGGTTGATGCCCACCCGCACGTCTTCGAAGGAAAGCTCGAAGAAGTCCTCGAAGCCGACGAAGCCGACGTCGGCGGCAGTGGCCTTCAACGCCACGAAGCGGGTCTTGGAATTGATCGCGGCGGACAGCGGATTGCCGATGATGTCCTGGGTGGCGGCGCTGAACACGCTCATGCCGAAGTCGAAATCACCAACCCTGAAGCCGATGGCATCGGCGGCCAGATCATTGGTGTCGATCCTGCCGTCGCCGTTGATATCGGACGTGGGGCCACCGACGCCGACGAAGGCGTGGACGTCATTGGCGCCGAATTCGATGCTGTTGAACTTGGCCCGGTTGATCTCCAGGTTGAGCGGCCCGCGCACGGTCAATTCCACCGCGCCGCCCATGCGGAAGGCAAAGTCACCGGAAAGGTGGACGAACTCGGACACCATCAACAGGGCGTTATGCAGCTTGGCCTCGATAAAGGCGCCCTCGGCATAGTCGATCAGCACCGGGTCGGCGCCGGTCTGCACCAACAGGCCGCCGCTCGAGGCAAAGCTCTTCTGGAAATCCACCACCGGCCGCAGGCCGGCGCTGCCCACCCAACCCGAGCTCCAGTTGGCGCGGATCTCGATGTCCTGGCCAAGGATTTCAAAGATGCCCTCGCCGCCGGCCACCAGGAATTCCGCCGCGTTGGCGGAAATCGCCGTCATCGTCGGCAGCTTCAGGTTCTTGTTGGTGGCCTTCATGATGGCCAGGCCCACATCCACGTCACTGACCACCAGACCGAAGATGTCGTCCTGCTCGCTCACCGGCGTGGCGGAATCGAAGTCCGGGTTGCCATAACCGACAAAGACGTTCACATCCTTCATGCCGAAGGTGATCGCCTCCACTTCCACATTCGAGACCTCGGACCAGTCTTCGGACACATCCGCCCCGGCCGCGGTGAGCTGGGCGTAGGTGGCGGCCCACTGCGGATCGCCGAAGCTGACGCCGGTATCGATGGTGACGCGATGGCGCTCGCCCTTCTCGAAGCTGAAGGCGCCCGAGATGTGAATGAACTGTTCCACGGCGAGTATCGCATGCGCGACCGAAACACCGAGTCGGCCACTGGTGAAGGCCAACGGCACCGGGTCGCCGCCGGTGGCCACTTCCAGGCCATCGGCGCCGTAGGTGGAGACGAAGTCGACATAGGGACGCACGGACGTATTCGCCCATGCCTTGCCCTGGTTGGCTTCCAGCTGGATGCCCTGCGCTTCCAGCGTCAGGTAAGGCACACCGATGAAGGCGAGCTCGTCGGCGGTGGCGGACAACGCCCAGAGGTTGCCCACTTTCTTGGCGGAATCTCGGAACATGGCCAGGCCCAGGTCGAGATTTTCCATGACCAGGCCGACCGCGTCAGGGTCTCGCTCACCGACTTCGTCGATTTCGCCATCGCCATCATTGTCCAGTTGGTCGTTCTCGGCGAAATACGGCCCGGAGCCGACAAACAGGTTCACATCCGAAAGACCCAGGATGTAGCTGTTCATCGCATAGCTGTTGATGCGGGAGTGATCCAGAGGGCTGACATTGCCGGAACTGATCAGGCTGGACAGTGCGGAACTGGATTGGGGTGTGGGGGTGACGCCGAAGCCGGTGCGGACATCCACCGCCACGCCGGACCCTTTTTCAAGACCGAACCCGCCTTCGATGAAGAAGAAGTCGTCGATCTTGAGCAGCGCATGACCCACTTCGACGCCGAACATGGAACGATTGAAATCGATGCGCACGGGTTCGCCACCGGTGCCGATCTCATAGCCCTCGCCATCCGCCACCGCGCCGAAGCTGGAACGGAAGTCGATATAGGGCCTGAGTTCGGTGCCGCGCCAGACGCTCCCCTGGTTCATCTGCACGGTGAGGTCGGAAACATCCAGCTGCATGAAGCCCCAGTCGATGTCCACCAGGGACCCCGGCAGGGTCGCCTTGAGGGTGTACATGTTGGGGATGACCCGCTTCGGGTCCACCGCCTTGGTGGAACTCAGGATGGAGAAGCCAACGTCTATGTCCAGCAACTGGAAGAACGGATCGTCCACGTCGCCGATGGTGATGTTGACGTCGGAGGCGCCGATGTTGATGGCGTCGACTGGCAGGTCGGTGAAGCGGCTGTTGTCGGCGCTGAGATAGCCCGCCGTCTTGAAGGCCTGGAGATCGGCCGCAAGGCCGGCAGCCGGGCCAGTCAGCAGGGAGGGCAGTCCGGTGACCACATCCACCTGCATGCCCGAGGCTTTTTCGAAGGCGAAATTGCCCTCGATGCGGAAGAAGTCGCCGATGTTGAGCAGGGTGTCGGTCAGGCTCACGCCGATCATGCTTCGCGTATAAGCGAAGTTCATGGGCGTGCCGGTGACAGTGGGCACAGCGAGACCGTCAGCGCCGAAGCTGGAGACGAAGTCGACGTAAGGGTTGCCCAGCTTGCCGCCGCGCCAGGCACCGGCCAGGTTGGCATCCACCGAGAGATGGCCGATCTCGAACTGGAAGAAGCCCCAGTCGAGGGAAAGTGGGCTGTCCCAGTCCACCTGGATGGCGAACAGCTTGGGAATGACCGAATCCGGGTCGGCAGCCAGGGTGGAATCCAGCATCACCAGGCCGAAATCGATGTTGTCCAGGGTGATGCCGAAGGCGTCGGGGTTGGTCGATTCGTCGGCGTCAAACAGGCCGTTGCCGTTGCTGTCGATGAAATAGGGGCCGAGTCCGACAAAGATGTCGATGTCGCTGGCGGACAGCATGAGGGTATCCACCGCCAGGTCATCGATGCGGCTGTGGTCCGCGGACAGGCCCTGCACCTTGCCCAGCCCGGTGCGCAGGGTGCCATCCATATCCGCCGGATAGGTGGCCGGCAGGCCGGTCATGACATCCACTTCACGACCGCCAGACTTCTCGAAATAGAGGCCGCCACTGACGTAGATGTAATCGGAGATCGCCAGGGTGGCGCGACCGATGGCGACCGCGAGCAGGGTACCGCGATCGCCGGTCATGTCGAGATCGATGCTGGCGCCGTTGGGTCCGGTGGACACCGTCATCGGCGTGCTGAAATCCACCACGGGCATCGGGGTCGTCCCGTTCGGGCTGGCCTGGTTGATCTCGATGGAAATGTCCTGGGCCACCAGGGTGATGGCATCGATGCCGACGAAGGCCACCGACCCGGCTTCCGCCTTCAGCGCGGTCCATTTCTGGGCCGGCGCGGTCTGGCTGCTCATCAGCGCCAGGGCGAACTCCACGCCTTCCAGCTTGAGGCCGAGTTCATCGCTGGTGCCGGCGTTGACACCGGCGAAGGCCTCGACGCCGGAAGCGCCGATGGTCAGCAGGTTGACGTCGACTTCCGTGCCGTCGGCCAGCGTCACATGATCGCTGCCCTTCTCGATGGCGAAGCCGCCTGAGACCTGGACGAAATCGAACAGGTCGATGTCCAGGCTGCCACGCACCTGCAGCAGCGCGCCGCGCGCGCCGTCCATGTCGAGTTCGACGCTGGTGGCGGGACCGGTGACCACTTCCAGCGGCGCGGCGGCAAAGTTCACCACCGTACCGTCGCTGGCGGCCTGGTTGATGTTCACTTCCAGATCCTGTGCGCTCAGGGTCAGCCCGTCGACACCGACGAAGGCCACTTCATCGGCCCCCGCCTGCAGCGCGGTCCACTTGCGGCCGACCGCGCCGGCGGCGGTCTGTTCACGCATCAGGGCGAGGGCAAAGTCGCCCCCGGTCAGCGTCAGGCCGAGTTCGTCCGCCGTGCCGCCGTTGATGCCGGCAAAGGCATCCACATTGCTGGCGCCCACGGTCAGCAGGTCGACGTCGACGACCGAGGCGGCGGCATCGTTGAGCGTGACCTGGGTGCTGGATTTCTCGAAAGCGAAACCACCTTCCACCTGGAAAAAGCCGAACAGGCCCAGACTGAGATGACCGCTGGCGCGGATTAACGCGCCTTCGCCGCCATCCATGTCCAGAAGCATGCTCGCCGCCGGGCCAGTGACAACCTCCAGCGGATCGGCGGCCCAGTTGACCAGGCTGGCGTCCGCGGCCGTCTGGTTGATCTCCACCGTGATGGTGTCGGCGGACACCGTGACGCCGTCGATCCCGACGAACGCCACTTCTCCCGCTTCCGCTTTCAGCGCGGTCCAGGAACGCGTCGGAGCAGCCTTGTCCTTGGCCAGCGCCAGGGCGAAGTTCACATCCTGGAGTTCCAGGCCCACCGCATCCGCGGTACCGCCGCCGACACCGGCGAAGGCGTCCACACCGCTGGCGCCGATCGTGAGCATGTCCGTGGCTACAGTGCTGCCAGAGGCCAGCGTCAGCGTCTCCGTGCTCTTCTGGATGGCGAAGCCGCCTGCCACATGCACGAAACCGAAAATATCCAGGGTCAGGTTGCCACTGGCCTGCAGCAGCGCGCCCTTGGCGCCGTCCATATCCAGGGTGACGCTGGCGGACGGGCCGGTGACCACTTCCAGCGAGGCGGCGGCAAAATCGACGACCGTGCCGTCGGTCGCCGCCTGGTTGATGGTCACCGCCAGGCTGTCGGCACTGACCGTCAGCCCATCGACCCCGACAAATTCGACCTGATCAGCCCCCGCCTGCAAGGCGGTCCAGCTGCGGCCCGACCCACCGACAGCGGTTTTCTCGCGCATCAGGGCCAGGGCGAAGTCACCCCCGGTCAGCTTCAGGCCGAGTTCATCCGCCGTGCCACCGTTGAGACCGGCAAAGGCATCCACATTGCTGGCGCCCACGGTCAGCAGGTCGACGTTCAGGGCGGTGCCGGCGGCATCGTTCAGGACGATGTCGGTGCTGGATTTCTCGAAGGCAAAGCCGCCCTGTACCTGGAAGAAATCAAAGACGTTGAGGGTCAGGTTGCCACTGGCGCGCACCAGTGCGCCTTCTCCAGCATCCATGTCCAGCGTCATGCTGGCGGCGGGTCCGGTGGCAACGGTCAGCGGATCCGCCTCCCAGTCGACCAGGCTGCCGTCGCTGGCGGCCTGGTTGATCTCCACCGTAATGGTGTCTGCCGCGATGGTGACGCCGTCGATGCCGACAAAGGCCACCTCGCCCGCTTCCGCCTTCATCGCAACCCAGGAACGGGCGGGATCGAGCTTGTCCTTGGCCAGCGCGAGGCCGAAGTTGACGTCATGCAGATCCAGGCCGATCGCGTCGGCGCTACCGCCGCCGATGCCGGCAAAGGCGTCCACCCCGGAAGCGCCAATGGTCAGCATGTCGGTACTGAGGGTGGTGGCGTCATCCAGGGTGAGGGTTTCCGTGCTCTTCTCGATAGCGAAACCACCCGCCACGCGCACGAAACCGAAGATGTCCAGGGTCAGGTTGCCGCTGGCTTGCAGCAGTTCGCCCTTGGCGCCATCCATGTCGAAGGTGAATGCACTGGACGGACCGGTGGCGATGGTCAGGTCGGTGACGCTGTAATCGACCACCAGGGTCTGCGCCGGCGTCGCCGCCTGGGTATGGTTGAAACCAACCGACACGGTCTCCAGGCTAGCGCTGCCGGCGTCCGCCGTGGCCGCGACCTGCAGGGCGGCGACGTCCTGGCCGATGAGGCTGCCGCCGAAACGAATGTCGAGCGCCCTGCCCGTCCAGGCGGTGATATCGATCTCGGCGCCAGCGACGGTGAAGGCGGCGTCCAGCGCGGCCTGCACTTCGGCCTTCGTGGCGTCCAGACGGATCGCGTCAGTGACGTAGTCCTGGTTGCCGTGGCTCAGGGTCAGGGTGAAGCTGCCGCTCGTGGCGTCGCCGCTGAAGACG
>CAYMUY010000002.1:0-168524 GCA_964393825.1 uncultured Thiobacillus sp.
ACATCTTCGCCGGCGGCTACGCGGCCGGCTACTACAGCTACAAATGGGCGGAAGTCTTGTCTGCCGACGCCTACAGCCTGTTCGAGGAAGAAGCCGGCAGCCACGTCGGCGGCGTGCTCAACCCCGAGGTCGGCCACCGCTTCTGGAGTGAAATCCTCGCGCAAGGCGGCAGCCGCCCGGCCATCGAATCGTTCAAGGCCTTCCGCGGCCGCGAGCCGACCATCGACGCGCTACTGCGGCATAACGGCATGGCTTGATTTCCCCTCGTTCGACCGCCATTTCTCCTTCATTCGAACCTTACTGGAGAACCCCATGGAACTGGTCTGTCCCGCCTGCGGCGCGGTCAATCGCGTGCCCGACGATCGACTGCAACACCACCCGAAATGCGGCAAGTGCGGTGGTGAGGTGGTGCCGGCCGCGCCGATCGACTTGAACGCCGGCAGCTTCGGCAAGTTCGTCGCCCGCGACGGCCTGCCGGTGCTGTTGGATTTCTGGGCGCCCTGGTGCGGGCCGTGCAAGATGTTCGCGCCGACTTACCAGCAGTTGGCAGGGCGGTACGCGGGCCGCGTGCGCTTCGCCAAGGTGAATACCGAGGCGGAACAGGCGCTCGCCGGCCAGCACGGCATCCGCAGCATCCCCACCCTGGCCCTGTTCAAGGGCGGACGCGAGGTGGACCGGGTCTCCGGGGCGCTGTCGGCGCCGCAACTGGAGGACTGGCTGCGGCGCCACGCCTGAGCGGCATCAGGCGTATCGGTCCGGCGCGGCCTCATCGCTACCGCGCCAACCCGGCCTGCGAGTCAGGCGCCGGGCACAAGCCCGGCCAGCAGATGCCGTGCGAGGCGCTCGGCGACCTCATCATTCGACGCGTTGACGCCCAGGTCGCGCATGCGGGTGACTTCCAGGCCAGGGTAGCCGCAGGGATTGATGGCCCGGAACGGGGCGAGGTCCACATCCACGTTCAGGCTGAGGCCGTGGTAGGTGCAGCCGCCCTTCACCCGCAGGCCGAGGGCCGCGATCTTGGCGCCGCCCACGTAGACGCCGGGAGCGCCTTCCTGGCGTTCGCCGGCGATGCCGAATTCGCCCAGCAGGTCGATGAGGGCTTGTTCCATGCGTCGCACCAGCTCGCGCACGCCGTAGCCGCGCCGTTTCAGGTCGATCAGGAGGTAGGCCACGACCTGGCCGGGACCGTGGTAGGTAACCTGGCCGCCGCGGTCGATGGGCACCACCGGGATGCCGATGTCGGCGAGCAGGTGTTCCGGCTTGCCCGCCTGGCCCTGGGTGAACACGGGGGGGTGTTCGAGCAGCCAGATCTCGTCCGGGGTATCGGCACCGCGTTGCGCGGTGAACGCCTGCATGGCGCGCCAGGTGGGTTCGTAGTCGACCCGGCCGAGGCGGCGCAAGGCCGGCGAGACGCCGGCGCTACACGTCGTCACAGCCCGCGCGCCGCCAGCCACTCTTCCAGAATGAGCATCACCCAGAGCATGCTGCCGAAGTAGGTGGCATGGCCGGACATGTGCTCGCGGCGCAGGTGGTCGACGTAGCCCGGGGTGAGCAGGCCGCGCTTGCGGAAGTCGGAGAGGCGGTCCTCGATGCGTTCGCGCAGCGGCGCGTAGTCCTTGGCCCAGACGCCGAAGGGCAGGCCGAAGCCGTGTTTGCTCTTGTCGATGATTTCGTCGGGCAGAAAGCCTTTCAGCGCGGTCTTGAAGAACCAGCGCAGGTATTGCCCCTTCACTTTCCAGTCGGGCGGGATTTCGCCGGAGAAGTCGATGATGGCGTCGTCCATCAGCGGGTAGCGCACCTCGATGCCGGCCGCTTCGGTCATGCCGCCGACCTTTCTGAGGTCGTTGTCGGCCAGGGTGAACTTGATGTCCAGGTGCAGCATGCGGTTGATGTAGGAGGTCGAGTCGGCGCGGTCGTACACCTCTTTCAGCCAGTCGTGCGGCTGCTGGGCGTCGACACGAGCGAGGAACTCGGCCTCGAACATCTCGCCCAGCGGCTGCCGGTAGATGAAGTTGTACGACTCCATGCGCTCCGGCAGGGGCGTGTTGGCCTGGCGCAGATAACTTTGCAGCTTGCGCCCCGGCGGGAGGGCGGCCATGCCGGGCAGCCGCGCCAAAGGTTCGATCAGGCCGTGGCGGAGGAAACCGGGCAACGCATGGTAGGCCTCGAACACTTTCTGCTTGGCGTAGCGGGCGTTGCCGCCGAAGTATTCGTCACCACCGTCGCCGGCCAGCATGACCTTGTAGCCATCCGCCGCCGCCAGCTTGGCGCAGAAATAGGAGGGCACGGCGGAGTCGTTGCCGAACGGTTCGTCGTAATGGCCGGCGATGACCGGGATCGCTTCCATGATGTCGGCCGGCTGCAGGTAGTACTCGCGCATGTCGAGGCCGAAGCGCTTGCCGGCGATGCGGGCATATTCCATCTCGTCGAAGCCCGCCGCCGGGAAGCCGATGGAATAGGTGCGGGCTGCGCCGGCAACCTGCTTCAACATGCCGGAGACGGTGGAACTGTCGGTGCCGCCGGAGAGGAAGGCGGCCACGGTGTCCTCGCCCCTGGCGCGGGTGACGCTGTCGCGGATCAGTTCGAGGAAGCGCGCCTTCTGCGCCTCGAAGTCGTCACGCGGCGCATCGCGGTATTTCAGCGCCCAGTAGAAGCCGCGGGTGACTTGCCTCCCCTCGCAGCGGGCCCACTGCCCGGGCAGCAGCTTTTCCACGCCCTGGTAGACGCTGCCCGGCGCCGGCACGACATGGAAATAGAGATAGTTGAACAGGCCCTGCGGATCGAGGCTGCGCCCCACGGCCGGATGCGCGGCGACCAGGTCGGCGCGGCTGGCGAAGACGCAGCCCTCGGGGCGGGTGGCGAAGGCCAGGGCATGGTCGCCGATGCGGTCGAGCGCCAGGAACACGCAATCCTGTTCCTGGTCGATCACGGCGAGGGAGAAACTGCCGCGGATGTGCGCCGGTGTGTCGTTGCCATGTGCGCGCCAGAGCCGGGCCAGGGCGACGGCGGCGGGAAGCGCCCGCAATTCCGGATGATCGAAATCGGGTCGCCCGGCGATGACGCAGGACAGCCCGGCTTCCTGATGCAGGCTGCCGCCCCAGGTGGCGAGCGTCGCCGTGGCCGTCGCCTGCCGCTCGAGCCCCGCCGGCTGCGCCCGGCCGGCGCCCCGCCACATCGTATCGACCGTGCCTTCGGGGGCCATTCCCCGCCAACCCATCAAACCACGCATCCTGCGTAACCTCTCTCTAGCAACACGTCACTGCGTAACAAACCCTCGCACTGAGGAACACGAATCCCGGCAGCCGGCGGGCCAGACCTGCCGGGATTCGCTGACGTTCACCCCAGCGCGGGCCGATCATCGGGGTTTCGCTTCGGCCGCCTTGGGATTTTCGGCCGCCTTGGGGTAATTCGCGGCATCCAGCATGCGGTTCCAGGTGGTCGCCTCGAAGCCCTTGAAGTGGCTGCCGCCGACCACGATCACCGGGACTTCGACGGCGCCGGTCAACTGCTTCAGTTCAACGGCGATCTCGGGCTCGGAGGCGGGATCCTTCGCGGTATAGGGAACGCCACGCTGTTTCAGGAAGTCCGTGGCCTGGTCGCAGTACTGGCCGCAGGCGGTGTTGTACAGCGTCACCGGGCTCAGGCTTTTCGCCTGCTTGAGCGCGTAGGACTCCTTGTCCACTTCCACCACATTGGCCTTGCCCTTGATCTTCTGCGCCTGCTTCGCGGAAGGTGGCGGCGGCCGGTCGGAATACGACACCGCGCCGCGTTCGTCCACCCAGCGATACAAATCGCCCGCCTGGACGGCGGAGCAGGCAAGCAACAACACACAGAGCGCGATTCTGGTCATGGTTATTTCCCGAAAAACCAAGCGCGGCCATTTTAGCGCGCCGGCATTGAAGCGCCTCGCTGATGCGATTACTTCGTTAACATTGCGCCCATGCGGCAATTGATCCTCGACATTCGTCCCGACTCCCCTCCCGATTTCGACAACTACCTGCCCGGCCCCAATGCCGAGGCGCTGGCGGCCCTGCGCGCGCATCTGCCCGACCAGGCGCGCGAACCCCTGCTCTACCTCTGGGGTGATGCCGGCGTGGGCAAGAGCCACCTGGAGCAGGCCTGGGCCAGCGCGACCGGCGCGACCCTGCTCGCCGCCAGTGAAGTGCTACCGGAGCCGCCGATACCGGCCCTGGCGGTGGATGACGTGGAAGCGCTCGACGCGGACAACCAGATCCGCCTGTTCGGCCTGATCAACTCGGCGCGCGAACAGGGCGGCCTGCTGCTCGCCAGCGGCCGACTGCCGCCCGCCCAGCTGGACTTGCGGCCCGACCTGGCCACGCGTCTGGCGCAGGGCCTGGTGTTCCGGCTGCTGCCGCTGTCCGATGCCGACAAGGCCACCGCCCTCGGCGTTCGCGCCGAGGGGCGCGGCCTGCACCTGCCGGAAGAGGTGACCCGCTACCTGCTCAACCACTGCCGACGCGACCTGCCCCGCCTGCTCGCCATCGTGGATGCCCTCGACACCTACTCCCTGAGCCACAAGCGCCCGGTGTCCGTGCCGCTGCTCAAGGAACTGCTGCAACAGACCCTGCCCCTGTGACCCACCTGCTGGTTGCCATCAGCCATCACGGTCTCGGCCACCTGGCGCAGGCCGCGCCGGTGATCAACGCCCTGCATGCGGCGCGGCCGGACCTGACCTTCACGATCTGGAGCGGCATTCCCGGGGCCGCCCTGGCGGCGCGCATCGACGCCCCCTTCCAGCACCGCTTTGAAGCGGCCGATGTCGGTCTCGCCATGCACGACGCCGTGCGCGTCGACCTGGAAGCGAGCCGCATCGCCCACCTGGCCTTCCATCGCGACTGGCAGGCGCGGGTGGCGCGCGAGGCGGACTGGCTGCGCGGCCAGGGCACCGACGGCGTGCTTGCCGATGCCGCCTGCCTGCCCCTGGCCGCCGCCGCCCGTGCCGGCATTCCCGGCGTCGCCCTGTGCTCGCTGAACTGGGTCGACGTCGCCGGCGCCTACCTGGCGACGCTGCCCGGCATGGCCGAGGTGCTGGCGCAGATGGCGGCGGCCTACCGTTCGGCGCGCGCCTTCCTGCGCGCCACCCCGGCCATGCCCATGGACTGGCTGGAGAATCGGGAAACCCTGCCACCGATCGCCGCCCTGGGCGTCGCACGCGCCACGGAACTGCGCGCGCGCCTGGGCGTGGACGCGGCCGAACGCCTGGTCCTGATCGGATTTGGCGGCATCGGCTATCGCGCCGCCCGGCCGTTGCCGGTGCTCGACGGTGTCCGCTGGCTGGTGCCGGACGACTGGGGCGCCGGCGATGCCCCGGGCGCCGGCATGATCCCCTTCTCGCGCGCCGGATTGCCCTTTCTCGACCTGCTCGCCTCCAGCGATGTGCTGGTCACCAAGGTCGGCTACGGCAGTTTCGTGGAAGCCGCCGCCAGCGCCAGGCCGGTGCTCTATATCGACCGCCCGGATTGGCCGGAAACGCCTTATCTGACGGCATGGCTCCACACCCATGCGCAGGCGGCGGCGATCGATGAGGGGCAATTGTTCAATCCGGAGATCGGCGCTCTGCTGGGCAAGATACTGGCCGAACCGGGCAAGCCCGCGGTGGCGGTGGATGGCGCGGCGCAGGCGGCGCGGCGGCTGATGGTATTGCTGGGGTAGCGTTGCCGGCGGGTCGCGCGGTGGCTCGACCCTTGCAGCGTCTACGGCCGTTTCTTGCGCGGCTCGTAATGAACGACCCCGCGCATGATTTCCGAATAGGGAAAATCCGCGACGCTGCCGTAGCGGCGCAGCCCTTCGCCAACCAGGGTGGCGACATCGACCGACTCCGCCGCCAATACTTCCTTCAACCCCAGGATGCCACCGCACTGCGCCCGGATCTCCTTGCCGAACGGCCAGGGCTGGCTGGGGTCCATGTGCAGCGCGAAGCGGGCGTTGAGATGCAGTGTTTCATGCAGCGCCTTGCACAGGTCGCTGGCGGTTTCATGGCCGCAGGAGATGGCTTCCCGCTCCGCCAGCAGCAACTTGCGCGCATGCATGCAACTGACACAGTGGGAGAGCAGCGCGCGTTCGAAGGGACAGGGGCGGTTGATCGCCGCGTCACGCGCCTGCTTGTAGGCTTCCTCGTTGTAGCCGGACATGTCTAGGAGCGGGCTCCCGACCGCGATCAGTAATCGTCGCCGGCGAGCGAGGCATCGAGTTCGCGCGGCTGCGACAGCGTGTCCTCGGCGGCGAGCTCGTTCTCGGCGAAGATCATTTTCACCACGTAGCCGTCGTTGGGATCGAGCACGCGGCGAAAATCGTTGGCGATGGCCTTGGCTTCCTTGAACGAGTCGGCCTGACCCTGTTTTTCCAGGAGCTTGAAGGGTCCACCAATCTTGTAGATGAAATAGGGCATGGCAAGGGGCTAATTGTTGAGCGTTTCGCTAGGGTATAGATACAAGGGGCAGGGGGCAAGGGGCAAGGAAGGCCAGGGGGGGCCTTGCCCCCTGCCCCTTGCCCCTTGTACCCGCCGTCAAGCCAGCTTGCCGTGGCAGTGCTTGTATTTCTTGCCGGAGCCGCAGGGGCAGGGATCGTTGCGGCCAACCTTGGCATGGTCACGTGCGAACGGATGCGGGCCGGCGGCGGTTTCCTCGGCGGCATTGGCCAGGGCTTCCTCGTAGTCGGCATGCTGGTAGCGCACGTTGCTCAGGCTTTCCTGGGCCTCCACTTCCTCGACATCCTCGGCGCCGCGGATCTGCACGGTGAGGGTGACCTGGGTGACCTCCTCGGCGATGGTGCCCAGCATGCGCTCGAACAGTTCGAAGGCTTCCCGCTTGTATTCCTGCTTCGGGTTCTTCGCCGCGTAACCGCGCAGGTGGATGCCCTGGCGCAGGTGATCCATCGCTGCCAGATGCTCGCGCCAGTGGCTGTCCAGGCTTTGCAGCAGGATGGCGCGCTCGAAATTGCGCATGCCGGGAGCACCGGCCAGCGCGATCTTGGCTTCGTAGGACTGGTTGGCGGTGTCCAGCACGCGGTCGCGCACACCCTGTTCATCCAGGCGTTCATCGGCATCCAGCCAGGACTGGACCGGGCAATGCAGCTGATATTGCCCGGCCAGCGCCTGTTCCAGGCCCGCCACGTCCCACTGCTCGGCAAGACTGCCGGGCGGCAGGTAGATGTTGATGAGGTCGTTCAGCACCTGGGCGCGCATGCCGAGGATGCCTTCATAGACATCGTCGGTTTCCAGCAATTCGTTGCGCTGGCTGTAGATGACCTTGCGCTGGTCATTGGCGACGTCGTCGTACTCCAGCAATTGTTTGCGGATGTCGAAGTTGCGCTGTTCCACCTTGCGCTGCGCCGACTCCAGGGAACGGTTGACCATGGGGTGTTCGATCGCCTCGCCTTCCGGCATCTTCAGGCGGTCCATGATGGACTTCAGCCGCTCGCCACCGAAGATGCGCAGCAAGGGATCATCCAGCGACAGGTAGAAGCGCGAGGAACCGGGATCGCCCTGGCGGCCGGAGCGGCCGCGCAACTGGTTGTCGACGCGGCGGGACTCGTGCCGCTCGGTACCGATGATGTGGAGGCCGCCGGCAGCGATGACTTCGGCGTGACGCGGCTTCCAGGCTTCCTTGAGCGCGGCGGTGCGGCTGGCCTTTTCCTCGTCGCTGAGGTTCTCGGCGAGGCGGATCAGGTCGAGTTCCTTGTTGATGCTGCCGCCCAGCACGATGTCGGTGCCGCGACCGGCCATGTTGGTGGCGATGGTGATGGCGCCCGGCAGGCCGGCCTGGGCCACCACCTGCGCTTCGCGGTCATGCTGCTTGGCGTTGAGGACCTGGTGCGGCAGTTTGGCTTTGGTCAGCAGGGTGGAGAGGAATTCGTTGACCTCGATCGAGGTGGTGCCCACCAGCACCGGCTGGCCGCGCTGGTGACAATCGCGCAGGTCCTCGACCACCGCCTGCCATTTCTCCTCGGCGGTGCGGTAGACCAGATCGTTCATGTCACGGCGGACCATCGGCAGGTTGGTCGGGATGATGACCGTCTCAAGACCGTAGATCTGCTGGAACTCGTAGGCTTCGGTATCCGCCGTGCCGGTCATGCCGGACAGCTTCTTGTACATGCGGAAGAAGTTCTGGAAGGTGATCGAGGCCAGCGTCTGGTTCTCGCGCTGGATCGCCACGCCTTCCTTCGCCTCCACCGCCTGGTGCAGGCCGTCGGACCAGCGGCGGCCCTGCATCAGGCGGCCGGTGAATTCGTCGACGATCATCACCTCGTTGTTCTGCACCACGTAGTGCTGGTCCTTGAAATACAGCACGTGCGCACGCAAGGCGGCGTAGACGTGGTGCATCAGGGTGATGTTGGCGGGGTCGTAAAGGCTGGTGCCGGGCGCGAGGATGCCGAGTTCGGCGAGGATGCTCTCCACACGCTCGTGGCCGCGCTCGGTCAGGGTCACCTGGTGGGCTTTTTCATCCACCACATAGTCGCCGACGGCACAGCGGCTTTCCTCCGGCTCGTCGTCCTTGATGTCCTTGTCCTGCCGCTCGAGGCGCGGCGGCAAGGCGTTCATCGCCTGATACATGGCGACGTTGTCGTCGGCCTGGCCGGAGATGATCAGGGGCGTGCGCGCCTCGTCGATCAGGATCGAGTCCACCTCGTCGACGATGGCGTAGTTCAGCGGCCGCTGTACCCGCTGGGACGGTTCGAACACCATGTTGTCGCGCAGGTAGTCGAAGCCGAACTCGTTGTTGGTGCCGTAGGTGATGTCGGCGGCGTAGGCGGCCTGTTTCCGCTCGTGGTCGAGCTGCGACAGGTTGCAGCCGGTGGTCAGGCCGAGAAAGCCGTAGACGCGGCCCATCGTTTCGGCGTCGCGGCTGGCCAGGTAGTCGTTGACCGTGACGATATGCACGCCCTTTCCCGGCAGGGCGTTGAGATAGGCGGCCAGGGTGGCCATCAGGGTCTTGCCTTCACCCGTCCTCATCTCCGCGATCTTGCCGTCGTTGAGAGCCATGCCGCCGATCAGCTGCACGTCGAAATGGCGCATGCCCAACACCCGTACGGCCGCCTCGCGGACGGCGGCGAAGGCTTCCGGCATGAGCGCGTCGAGGGTCTCGCCCTTTTCCAGGCGCGCCCGGAATTCGTCGGTCTTGCCGCGCAGTTGTTCATCGCTGAGCGCCTGATAGCCGGCTTCCAGCGCGTTGATCTTGGCGACAACACCCCGGTACTGTTTCAACAGACGGTCATTACGGCTGCCGAAGACTTTCTTGAGTAGGTTGGAAATCATGAAAAATGAAGGAGATAGGTGGGATTTCGGAGAATCGGCGAATGCTACCATACCGCTGTTTCAGCCCCCCTTAAGGCTGTCTTAACGGACCCTTTGTCACGCCGCGCGCACCCTACACTGCCCCATGGCCTATCGCCCGTCCCCCCTGCAACGCATCCGCGGCATTCTCCGCAGCGACCCCACCCTGGCGGTGGCGCTGCCTGAAGCCGAGCGCCTGCGCGAGCTCAACCGGCGTTTCGCCGGCGTGGTGCCGGCGGCGGTGGCGCGCGCCTGCCGGGTGGCGGCGGTCCAGGGCGAAACCGCGCTGGTCTTTTGCGCCAACGGCGCCGCCGCCAGCCGGGTGCGCAGCCAGGCGACAGGAGTGGCACGGGTGCTGTCGCGGCCCGAGTCGCCGGTGCTGGCGGTGAAGGTGAAAATCCGCGCCGACTGGACCTTGCCGGAGAAACGCGAGAAACGGGACATGGCCGCGGCGGGGCTGGCCGCCTTCCGCGACCTCGACGCGCAGCTCCCGGACGGCGACCTGAAAGCGGCGGTGGATGCGCTGCTGGCGCGGCGACGCGGCTAGCGGCGCCCGTTTACAATCGCGCCCATGATCCCGAGCTCAAACATCTTCCTGGTCGGCCTGATGGGTTCCGGCAAGACCACCATAGGCAAATTGCTGGCCAAGCATCGTGGCCTGTCCTTTGTCGACTCCGACCACGAAATCGTCGATCGCTGCGGCGTCTCCATTCCCACGATCTTCGAGATCGAGGGCGAGGAAGGCTTTCGCAAGCGCGAATCCTGCATCATCGACGAACTCAGCCGCCGCCAGGGCATCGTCCTCGCCACCGGTGGCGGCGCCGTGCTGCGCCCGGAGAACCGCGCCAACCTGAAGGGGCGCGGCACTGTGGTCTATCTGAGATGCCAGCCACGCGAACTCTACCTGCGGACCCGCCATGACAAGAACCGCCCGCTCCTGCAGACCGACGACCCGCTGAAGAAGCTCAAGGAACTGTATCTGGCTCGCCACACCTTCTATATGGAAACAGCCGACATCGTCCTCGACTCCGGCCGCCAGAGCGCGCACTGCCTGGTGCGGCGCCTGGAAAACAGCCTCGATCTGTCCGGAATGGCGCGTTGCGAACGATGCGAGCCCTCGCCCGCCTGCTGAGCCTCCCGCTGTTTCTGGCCTGGCCGGCCGCGTCGACGTTCGCCATCGACTATCAGGCCGGCCCCGACGATTACCGCGCCCTGCTCGGTCACCTGCGCGCCGGCGACCATCTCTCGCTGCGCGCCGGCGATTACGAGCGAGGCCTGCCGTTGCGCGATCTGTCCGGCGAACCGGGACGTCCCATCGTCATCGAGGGTGCCCCGGGCACGCGTTTCCTCGCCGGCGCCGGCCACAATACCATCAGCCTGCGCGATGTCAGCCACCTGGTGATCCGCAACCTGGAACTGGATGGCCGCAACCTTCCGGTCGACGCGGTGAAGGCCGAGGGCGACAGCCGCTACGCCCACTTCGTCACCCTGGAGCATCTCCACATCCATGACCACGCCGCCAGCCAGCAGAATGTCGGCATCTCCAGCAAGTGCCCGGCGTTCGGCTGGGTGGTGCGCGGCAACCGCATCGAGCGGGTGGGCACCGGCATGTATTTCGGCGATTCGGATGGCTCCGACCCCTTCGTCGCCGGCCTCATCGAGGGCAACCGGGTGAGCGACACGATCGGCTACAACCTCCAGATCAAGCACCAGAAGTCGCGCCCGGCCACCCTGCCGGCCCTGAATGAACGGCATGACACGGTGATACGCGGCAATTTCTTCTCCAAGGAGACCGCCTGGCCGGACCCCGCCGCCCGCCCCAACGTCCTCATCGGCCATGCGCCGACCGACGGCCCCGGCTCACAGGACCGCGTGCTGATCCATGGCAATGTCTTCTGGCAGAACCCGAGTGAGGCCCTGTTCCAGGGCGAAGGTCACCTCGCCCTCTATAACAATGCATTCGTCAACGCGCAGGGCCACGGCATCCATATCCAGCCGCACAACGACATCCCCCGCCAGGTGGACATCTTCCACAACACGGTGCTGGCGCGCGGCCATGGCATCCGCATCCTGGCGCGCGAGGGCGAACTCCCCTCCTGGCCACAACGCGTGCTGCGCAACTTGGTGTTCGCCGGCCAGCCGATCCGCGGCGGCGAGTCGGCCGATAACCTGAGCGGCGACTTCGCGACGGCCGCGCGCTACCTGCGCCACCCCTACGCGGACGCGCAACGGCTCGACCTGGCGCCGCGCATGACGCTGGCCGGCGATGCCCGGCTGGACACGCCGGATCTTGCCGGCTACCCGGCCAGCGACCGGGACATCGATGGGCAGCCGAGGCGCGCGCCGACACTCGGCGCCTGCGTCACCGCCACACCCTGCCCCCGGCTCGCGCATGGCCACTGAACCGCGTCACCGCCGCCGGCCGGACGCACCTGTGCATGCCCGGCAGCGCGGGCTGCTGGCCTGGCTCGCCCTGCCCTATCTGGTGTTCGTCGTCTATGGCAGCCTGGTGCCGCTCGATTACCACGCCCTGCCCTGGGACACGGCAGTGGCGAACTTCCGCGAAATTCCCTTCCTCGACCTCGGCATCGGCTCGCGCGCCGACTGGATGGCCAACCTGCTGTTGTTCATTCCCCTGGCCTTCCTCTGGACCGGCGCCCTGACACACGGACGCCCGCCCATTCTCGCCGCGCTGCTGACGCTGCTGACCTGGCTGCTGGCCGCCGCCCTGAGCCTGGGCATCGAATTTACCCAGTTGTTCTTCCCGCAGCGGACGGTGTCGCAGAACGACATCGCGGCGGAAGCCCTCGGCGCGCTCATCGGCGCCGCCTGCTGGTGGGGCTTCGGCAGCCGCCTGCTGACTTGGCACGACGGCTGGCGACGAGCGCGCGAGCCGGCTGCCGTGGCCGAGCGCGCCGCCTGGACCTATCTGGCGGTGCTGGTCGGCTACAACCTGCTGCCGCTGGACCTCACCCTCAGCGTGGTCGAGATCTATCACAAGTGGCAGGAAGGCAAGCTCAACCTCATTCCTTTCGCCGGCCTGCCCGCCGACCCCGCCCATACCCTGTTCGAACTCACTACCGACGCCCTGCTCTGGGTCCCCCTGGCCTGGCTCTGGCATGCGCGCCCCGGACGCGACAGCGTCAAGGTCTGGCGCATGACCTTCCTGGCGGTGGCCGGCCTCGAGTTCATGCAACTGTTTGTCTACTCGCGGGTGAGCGATGTCACCGACCTGTTCACCGGCGCCCTCGGCGCGGCCCTGGGTGCCTGGCTGGGCGGCCGCCAGTTCCGGCGTGCTCCCCCGCGTCATGACCCCCGCCGCCACACCGCCCACTGGCTGCGCCTGACGCTTGCCCTTGGCTGGACCCTGGTCTTGATGGGGGTCTTCTGGTACCCCTTCGACTTCCGCGCCGAAGGCGACTTCGTGCGCGAGCGCATGGATTTTCTCAACCGCGTGCCCTTCCAGGTCTACTACTACGGCACCGAGTTCCGCGCCATCACCGAGGTCTTCCACAAGACCCTGTTCTTCGCCCCCCTGGGCGGCCTCCTGGCCTGGTGGGTGAGCGGCCTGTCATGGCGCTGGCGCGGCTACGCGGCGGCGGCAGCGATCGTCGCCGTCATCGGCGTCGCCCTGGGGATCGAACTCGGCCAGGTCCTGTTGCCCGGCAAGTTTCCGGACACTACGGACTGGCTGCTGGAGAGCGTGGGCGGCATCATCGGCTATCTGGGAACCCGCTGGTGGCAACGGCACCTGCGGAGACCCGCCGTTACCATGCGTCAGCGACGCGTGAACGCGCGCCATAACGAGGACTGAACCGGCATGTTCGACAATGGCATCCATCTGCGCGACATCACCCTGGTGATCATGCTGTTTGGCTTCGCCTGGCTGGCCTGGCTGCGCCCCTGGCTCGGCCTGCTCGGCCTGGCGGTCCTGGGATTCCTGCACCCGCAAGGCTATGCGCCCGGATTCATGAAGACCTTTCCCGTGTACGCCAGCCTGTTCAGCGTCGTCGTGGCCAGTACCGCTTATGCCACGCTACGCGGCCGCCTTCGTTTCCTCTCGCCCGCACTGTGGTGGCGCGATTGGCGGGTCTACGCACTTCCTGGACTTTGGCTGTGGTTCGCGCTGACCAGTTATCTCGCGGTCGCGCCCTGGGAGTCCTGGGAAAAGTTCTATCAGGTCGCGCGCATTCTGCCACCGCTGTTCCTCACCCTGTTGCTGATCGACGAGCGCAGCAAGTTCCATGCACTGACCGTCGTCGTCGCGTTTTCGATCATGCTGGTCGCCGTCAAGGGTGGCTACTGGGCCGTGATGAGCGGATTCCAGGATCGCGTCTACGGACCGCCTGGCAGCCAGTACGGCGACAACAACGAATTCGCGATCGCGGTCTGCATGGCCATCCCCTTGCTGTTCCTCTGGCTCCGCGAGATCCAGGACCGCCGCGCCCGTGCCTTCCTCCTGGTCTGCGTCGCGCTCTGCTATGGCGCCGTGCTGTCGTCCTGGTCGCGTGGCGGCATTCTCGCGCTCGCCGCATCCACGCTCGTGCTGATCCTGCATAGCCGTCGCAAGTGGCTGTTGATCCCGGTCCTGGCCGCCCTGGCCATCGCGCTGTTCGTGCAACTGCCGGACAGCTGGTTTGGCCGCATGCAGACGCTGGGCAACTATGCCGGCGACGAATCCGCGCAAAGCCGCCTGGAAGTCTGGCGCATCGGTTATGAATTTACCCTCAAGCATCCCCTCACCGGGGGCGGCTTCAATGTCTGGCCCGCGCTGACCCTGGGCGAGGGCAGCCTGGACTGGCATAGCGCCTATGTGGAAATGGCCAGCGAGCACGGCTTGCCAGGCTTGCTCCTGTGGGCGGCCCTGCTGCTCGGCAGTTCCGCCCAGCTGGCGTTGGCGGCCTGGCGCCCCGCGGCTGGACAGCCCGCCTGGGTCGCCGACTATAGCGCCATGCTGTTGGCGGGATTGCTGGCCTATCTGGTCGGCGCGGCCACGCTCGGCATTGCCTATTGGGAATTGCCCTATCTGTTCATCGTCCTGTCTGTGCTGCTGCGCGCCTTGGCGCGCAGAGAGGCGGTCCTGTCGGATAACTTTACACATCCCGCGACACGCGCCCTGCAACGCGCCTAAGCACATGATTATTAGACAAGGCATGAAACTTGCATGTCGGATGCCATCGATTGCCTGGACGGCAGCCAATTCTGGAGGTTCGGAATGAATACATCGCGATTTCTATGGGGCATGGCCCTGACTTTCCTGCTCGCGCCGGTGGCGTCGGCCAGCACGATCTGGCTGAAGGACAGTTCGAACAACGTCTGCACGAACACCTTGAGCAGCAACCCTGGCCAGGTGATCGGTTATGGCGGCATCGACGCGTCCGGCAACTTCACCATGACCATCAGCAACCCCAGTGATGGCGTTGTGTCGCCTAGTGCCGCACGGGCACCCTGCTGGTCGCTCCCGAAAACCGGGGACACCAGCCTGGGGACGGCCTACACCATCAACTTCAATGGTTCCATGACCCCGCAGTTCAGCACCTTGAACATGGTCAAACCGGGCACCAAGGGCGCGCTCGAATGTCTCCGCCAGGGCAGCAACCTGTCCGGCGTCGGCGCCAATGCCTCGGGTACCGGACAATCCATCACGGACAGCACCAACACTTACACGCTGACCATGAAGTACGCCTTCAACCCGGCGCTCGACGACGGCTGCGTTGCCGGCACGACCCCGCCCCAGTACATCACCGGTGACGGCCAGCCCAACTTTGTCTATCCGCATCGCAGCGCCACCTGGTCGAATGGCACCACCACCATCAACCTCGCGTACCACATCTTCAACGCGAGCAACCCGGTCCCCGAGCCTGGCAGTCTCGCCCTGTTGTTGACCGGGGCTTCGGTGGCGGCAGTGGCCTTTGGGCTACGGCGCCGGAAAGCCGGCTCGCACACCTGAGCACCAGGCTGGAGCAATGCCGGCCAGTGCGCGCGCTCGTTCCAGGCGAAAGAGCGGACAGCACCAGCACGGCGCTCATGGTGCTCCGCACTGGCTGGGACTGGTCGCGCTTGCCGCCTTTCTGCTGCCCTACAACCCCGAAAGCCCCTTGCTGGCGCCGACGATCGCCGGCTCATTCACAAGCTATCTGCAGGCCCTGCCTGAACAATTCTATTTTCTGATCAAGGCACTCCTGCCCTGGCTCCCTCTGGGCCTGATTGCCGCGCTGGGGACACGCAGCCCCTGGTTGAGGTTCTTCCCGGCGCTGGCCGCCGGCATGCTGCTCGCCAGCCTGCCATTGCTGTCCCAGACACATTTCGGCGATCTCCTCGAAGCGCTCTACGCCCTGCCAGGCCTGACGCTCGGCCTTTGGCTCGGCGCCCGCCTGCCACGGACGAGCCCTGAAATCCTGGAGACGACTTCAGCGGCGCCCTCCGTGAACAACACCCGCCAAGAACAGGACACCCCGTCGCCGCCTCCGGCAGAAACGGCAAGTGAAATCGCCACGCCGGCCGCCTCGACGGTGACGGACGGCGGAACGGGACACCGCAAGCGGCGACATCGCCACAAACGAAATCTTTCTCCCTCGTCCTATTCCCTCCCCATGATCCTGCTCGGGGCAATCAGCCTGCTGCTGGCCCTGATCGGCGTGATCGCCTTTCCCATCGGCGCGCTGCCGCTGTTCCTGGGGCTGCTCGTCTACGCCAGCCTGCTCTGGCGGTTTCCGCTCGCCTGGCTGATCCTGGTGCCCGCCGCCTTGCCCTTGCTGGATCTGGCCCCCTGGAGCGGACGCTTCTTTCTCGACGAGTTCGATCTACTCATGCTGGCCACGGTCGGCACCCTTTTCCTGCGAAGACACCGTGAATCGCCCGGCTCCTGGATATCGGCGTGGCCCCTGCTCGTGCTCTGGGGCGGCACCGTCCTGATCAGCGCCATCATCGGCCTCGGCTCGCCGCCGTCGCTGGACGCCAATGCATTCACCAACTACTGGAGCCCCTATAACAGCCTGCGGGTGGCCAAGGGCTTTCTCTGGGGAGGATTGATCTTCCTCCTGTTGCGCATGACCCACCCCACACCCGCGCAACTGGCCAGCCGCCTCGCCATCGGCATGGGTATCGGCCTGCTCGGCGTCGGCCTGGTCGGCCTGTGGGAACGCTGGCTGTTCGCCGGCTTCGCGGATGCCGGGCAGACTTACCGCATCGTCAGCACCTTCTCCAGCATGCATACCGGCGGCGGCCACATCGAAGCTTTTCTGGCAACGGCACTGCCGTTTCTCTGGCTGGGCATGGGACGCTGGAAAACCCTGCCGCTGGCCGTGGCGGTAATGGCGCTGACCGTTTACGTGATGATATTCACGGCCGCGCGCGGTGGCGCGCTGGCCCTGGGCGTCATCCTGATCACCCTGACCGTGGCCAGCCTGCGCCAGGCCTGGGGCACCCGGCAGCGCTGGCTGGCCGCGATTCCCGTCGGCGCGCTGCTGTTGCTGGCGGGGGGGTTGCTCACCGGCATCAGTGGCGGCTATTTCCAGCAGCGCCTGGCGCACAGCAGCGAGGACTGGGATATCCGGGTCGCACATTGGAAACAGGCCATCACCATGATGGACGCCACCCCCATGGCGCAGCTCTTTGGCATGGGGCTGGGCAGTTTCCCGCGGGTGTACCTGGAGCGCGGACCGGTGGACAAGCAACCCGCCACCTTCGGCTTCGTGGTCGAACAGGACAATCCCTTCCTGCGCCTGGGCAGCGGCGACACCCTCTATTATGCCCAGCGGGTCGCGGTGCGGGCAGGGGAGCGCTACCACCTCGAACTCGATGCCCGCAGCCACCAGGAAGGCGCCCGCATCGAGGCGCCGGTCTGCGAGAAACAACTGCTCAACTCGCGTCGCTGCATCTGGATCAGTCTCGACGTCCCCGGAGACGGCCACTGGCATCGCCTCAGCCATGATTTTTCCAGTGGCGAAGTCGGGGTGGAGGAGGGCCTGCGCCGCCCGCCGGTGGAACTGTTCCTCTATTACCCCGGCAAGGCCAGCCTGCTCGACATCGACAATGTCCGTCTGCTCGACGCCGCCGGCACCAATCTGATCGGCAATGGCGGTTTCAGCTGGAGTGGCGACTACTGGTTCTTCAAGACCCACAGCCACCTGCCCTGGCATATCAAGAACGTCTGGGTCCATGTCCTGTTCGAGCAGGGCTGGCTGGGCCTGTTGCTGTTCACCAGCCTGATCGGCTTCGCCCTGTTCAGGCTGGCCAGGGTTGCCTGGCGTGGCGAGCCGCTGGCCTGGGCCTGCCTGGCCTCGCTGCTGGGCCTGCTGAGTGTCGGCATGTTCGACAGCCTGCTGGATACCCCCAGGCTGGCCACCCTGCTGCTGGCACTGAGCTACCTGGGCCTCGCGTATGACTGGGCAGCTGCCCCCAGACCGGTTTCACGCAGGCGATCCGGCTCCAGGCGGACACGCCCGGGAGGACCACACCACGACGAAACTGCGGAGTCCCCCGCCTGATCTGTGCGATCCGGATCGGATAGCAGACCCCTTTGGAAAATGACGGCTGGAAACGCCCCTGCCCGTCTGAACGCGGGCGAAAAAAAGCGGCCCCGAGGCCGCTTTTAGCCTTTTCCGCGAGCCTCAACGCCGGCGCGACAAGGCCAGCCCGAGCAGGCCCAAGGCCAGCAAGGCCTGCGTGGCGGGCTCGGGGATGGCACCCGGTGTCGGAGGTTGTGGTTGAGGCTGCGGCACCGCATTGGTCAGCTTCGCATCGAACAGGCCAAAACTCGGGTTGAAATTGTCGAACGTGTTGCGCGCCGCGAACTCAAGCGTATAGGTGCCCGCGCTGCCGGCATCCGCGAGCCAGGAAGCATGCATCCAGCCACCGTCATAGAAATCCGGCTTGCCCGCGCCGCTTTCCGAGAAAAAGGTGGCGACGACACCACCGCTGCCATCCAGCAAGCGCGCCTGGGCGCCATCGAATGTCTCGCCGTAGCTCTGGTCGTAGTAATCGCCCCAGTCGAAGGCCGACCAGACATCCAGGGTATCGCCGGCGGCCAGGGTGATGCTCTGACTGACGGTTTGCCAAATGTCGGTGGCTTCCGCCGCGATCCGCAGGAAATAACTGCCCCCGTCACCCACCACGGGATTGAGCACGCCCCCGGTGGGAACACCGGTCGCGGGAGACCCGCCGTCAGAGACGTAGTAGGTATGGAACTGCACCACGGACACCGTGCCAGTGGCGTTGACCGTCCAGCCGCTGGTGTTACCGGATTCGAAACCGGGATTGGTCATGACGCCGGCCTGAGCCTGCGCGGCGGCCATCAGCGAGATTCCTGCGAGAAGGGAGAGATGCGTTTTCATGATGTACTCCTGAGCCAGTTTCATGAGCAACATATTGCAAAATGCATATATCGCTCGTTGTAGCGCAATAAGCATGCCAGAAATATTTAATTCATGAAAATCATGACATTACATCTTGCCACCGAACCCATCCCATACAAAGTGTAAGATCACCCGACACCATCGCCCTTGCCGGAATCCCGTCCAGTCCGTCGCGGCGCCATCCCGAGGCGCCGTGCCACCAGCACCCCCAGCGCAAGATAAGGCCACAGCGAAGCGCTGGCCTTCGCCAGGCCGACGATGTTGAACACGCTAGCCACCGGCCATACCAGGTAGCTGGCGTAGCTGATGCGCGCACCGACGATGATCAGCAGCAGCAGCAACGCGGCGACCTGCCGCCGCCGGGAAACCTGGGGAATGAGCAGGAACCAGAACGCCAGCAGAAAGGCGGCCAGGGTCTCCAGCGAAAGCACGCCGCCCACCACCCGCAGTTTCAGCAGCATGGTCGCGGCCAGCAGCTTGATCGCGAACGCCACCAGGAACAGGGACAGCACGGCGCCGACATAGCGACCGGGACGCAGCAGGCTGGCAGCGAAGGCGCCCAGCGCCGCCATCTCCAGCCAGACCGCCGCGAACCAGGGCCAGTTGATCTGTCCCAGCCCGTCCGGCGGCGTATCGAACGGACGCAGATGCAGCCCCAGCCAACCGGCGCCCGGGAAAGGCTGCAGTGTGAACTGCGCCAGTACCCAGAGCGGCAGCAGCCAAAGCCCGACAGCGGCCGCCCGCTGCGCATGGAACCAGCGCACGCGCCAGCGACGTAGCGCCCGTCCGGCGCGCAGCCAGCGCTGGTGATGCAAGGTGAGCAGGGCGCCGGCGAGCACCCCCAGGGTATTGAGCGCCACATCAAGATTGGACGCGACGCGCCCGGGCACCAGTTGCTGCAGGCTTTCCAGGCACAGGCTGAAGGTGAAACCGACCGAGGTGGCGAACAACAGCGCGCGCAACCTTCGCCGCGGCAACCCCAGTCGCAGGGCCAGGGCATAGCCCAGCGGCAGGTAGGCCAGGAGGTTGGTGGAGATGTCGCTGCGGGTGATAAATCGCGGTAAAGACGCCGTGATAAACTCGCCCGACCAGTGTTCCAGCCCCTTCAGCCCGGCAAAGGGATAGAGACTGCCGAAGGCGATCAAGCCCGCGTACAGGATCAGAAACAGCTGGGAAGAACGGGAATGCGAGGACACGGCCGGCGGATCGGGTGGGGGCCCCGCATCCTGTCACGACCCAAGGCGCGACTCAACGAACAAACAAGGGAAATCATGTTTTATGACGCTTTCAATGGGGATGCCGACGGCATCTGCGCCCTCCACCAGATGCGTCTGGTGGAACCGCTGGCGTCGACGCTGGTCACCGGCGTCAAGCGCGACATCGGCCTGCTGAAGAAAATCGACGCCACCGCCGGTGACAACATCCTGGCGCTGGACATCGCGGTGGAAAAGAACGCCGCCGCCCTCGCGGCCCTGCTGGAGAAAGGCGTCATGGTTCGCTGGTTCGATCACCACAACCCCGGCGAACTGCCCGAGCATCCCAACTTCCAGGCCAGCATCGACACCGCCGCCGACGTCTGCACCAGCCTGCTGGTCGACCGCCATCTCGGTGGCAGGCACCGCGTCTGGGCGGTCACCGCCGCTTTCGGCGACAACCTGCATGACGCGGCCCGCCGCGCCGCCGAACCCCTGGCGCTGGACACCGTTCAACTCGAACAACTGCGGGAACTGGGCGAGTGCCTCAATTACAACGGCTATGGCGAAAGCCTGGAGGATCTCCACTTCCACCCGGCCGACCTCTATCGCGCACTCTCTTCCTACACCGACCCCTTCGCCTTCATTCGCGAGTCGCATCAGTTCGCCACCCTGAGCCAGGGCTATGCCGCCGACATGGCGCTGGCCGCCGCCACGCAACCGAGTGAAATCAAGGCTTCCGGCGCGATCTACGTCCTTCCGGACGCGGCCTGGGCGCGGCGCGTCTCCGGCGTCTACGCCAACGACCTGGCGACGGCGCATCCCCATCGCGCCCATGCGCTGCTGACCCGCTCGCCCAAGGGCCACTACGTGGTCAGCGTGCGCGCGCCGCTGGCCGACAAGCGCGGCGCCGATCTCCTCTGCCAGCGTTTCGACACCGGCGGCGGCCGCAAGGCGGCGGCCGGCATCAACATCCTGCCGGAAGCGCGCATACCCGACTTCATCGCCGCCTTCTACGCAACCTATCCTTCCTGAACGGAACCCCCCATGGACGCCCTGATCCCCCCCTATGGCGGCACGCTGGTCGAACTGATCGCCGCCCCGGAACGTGCCGCCGAACTGAAGCAGGAAGCTCTGGGCCTGACGTCCGTGGACCTTTCCTGGAAGCAGATCTGCGAACTGGAACTGCTGCTCAATGGCGCCCTCTCGCCGCTCACCGGCTACATGAACAAGGCCGAGATGGAGTCGGTGCTGTCCGGCCTGAAGCTGCCCGACGGCCGCTTCTGGCCCCGTGCCGTGATGCTGGTGCTGCCGGCCAGGGTGGCGGAAAAACTGGCCGCCGGCCAGAGCGTGGCGTTGCGCGACGGCGAGGGCTTCATGCCCGCCATCCTGCGGATTTCCGAAGTCTGGCCCGCCGACCCCGAGGCCGAGCTTCGCCTGGCCGAGGCGGCCGGCGCGCCACTGGCGCGCCCCCTGGCGGAACCCGGCCAGTATTACGTGGCCGGCCGCCTCGATGGCGTGGCGCTGCCGCCGCGCCATGACTTCCTCGCCCTGCGCCTGACCCCGGCCGAGATGCGCGAGCAATTCGCCCGCCTCGGCTGGCGCCGGGTCATGGCCTACCAAGCCAGCCAGCCGCTGCATCGGCCGCAACACGAATTTCTCCAGCGCGCCGCCATGCGCGAGGAAGCCAACCTGCTGATCCACGCCGTCGCCGGCGCCGACCCGGTCATGGAATCCGGCCACTTCGCCCTGGTGCGCGCCTGCCAGGCACTGCTGCCGCGCCTGCCGGCGGCCACCTCCATGCTGGCGCTGAACCCGATGACCCCCTGGGCGGCGGGTCCGCGCAAGACCCTGCTGAAGGCCATTATGGCGCGCAACTACGGTTGCTCGCACCTGGTCATCGGCGGCGAAACGCCGCTGGAAGGCCGGCAACGACGCGGCTCGGACATCCCCAGCCTGGATTCCGGCTCCGCCTTCGCCATGGCCCGCGACAGTCTCGGCGTCACCCTGGTGCCGTTCCCGCGCCTGGTCTACGTGGAAGACCGTGACGAATGGCTGAACGAAGCGGAAATCCCAACCGGCGCCCGCGCCCAGAGCATGAGCGGGCCGGAACTGAACCGGCGCCTGATGCGCGGCCTCAAGGTGCCGGAATGGTTCTCCTATCCCGAGGTGGTCGAGGAACTGCGCGCGACCTACCCGCCGCGCGGCCAGCAGGGCTACACGGTGTTCTTCACCGGCCTCTCCGGATCCGGCAAGTCCACCGTCGCCCGGGCGCTGACCGTGCGCCTGATGGAAATGGGCGGCCGCCGCGTCTCCCTGCTCGACGGCGACATCGTGCGCAAGCATCTGTCCTCGGAACTGGGCTTTTCCAAGGCGCACCGCGACATCAACATCCGCCGCATCGGCTTCGTCGCCAGCGAAATCACCAAGCACGGCGGCACCGCCATCTGCGCGCCGATCGCGCCTTACCGCCAGACCCGCCGCGACGTGCGCGCCATGATCGAACCCTGGGGCGGCTTCATCGAGGTGCACATCGCCACCTCGGTCGAGGTCTGCGAGCAGCGCGACCGCAAGGGCCTCTACGCCAAGGCGCGCGCCGGCCTGATTCCCGAATTCACCGGCATCTCCGACCCTTATGAAGTCCCGGAGAGCCCCGAGCTCGTCATCGACACCGCGAAATACAGTGTCGATGAAGCCGTGCAGATGATCATCCTCAAGCTGGAACATGAAGGCTATCTGCGCTAAGCCGAATACAACGCCAACCCGACGACACCCACGATGCATCTCCACATCCTCGGCATTTGCGGCACCTTCATGGGCGGCATCGCGGTCATCGCCCGCCAGGCCGGCCACACCGTCACCGGCTGCGACGCCAACGTCTACCCGCCGATGAGCACGCAACTGGAAGCCCAGGGCATCCGCCTGATCGAGGGTTTCGGCGCCGAGCAACTGGACCTGGAGCCGGACATCTGGGTGGTCGGCAACGTCGTCACGCGCGGCAAGCAACCGCTGATGGAGGCCATTCTCGATCGCGGCCTGCCCTATGTGTCCGGGCCGCAATGGCTGGCGGAAAACGTCCTGCACGAAAAATGGGTGCTTGCCGTCGCCGGCACCCACGGCAAGACCACCACCTCCTCGATGCTGGCCTGGATCCTGGAGGATTGCGGCCTCTCGCCCGGCTATCTGATCGGCGGCGTGCCGATGAACTTCGGCGTCTCCGCCCGCCTCGCCGGCAACAGCGTCCCCGACTCGCCCTTCTTCGTGATCGAGGCTGACGAGTACGACACCGCCTTCTTCGACAAGCGCTCCAAGTTCGTGCATTACCGGCCGCGCACGGCGGTGCTGAACAATCTGGAGTACGACCACGCCGACATCTTCCCCGATCTTGCCGCCATCGAGACGCAGTTCCACCATCTGGTGCGTACCGTCCCCGGCAATGGCCTGATCGTCAGCAACAGCCGCGAGGCCAGCCTGGAACGGGTGATCGAGCGCGGTTGCTGGACGCCGGTGGAGCGGTTCGGCGATGACGCCGGCTGGCGCGCCGAAGCCCGCTCCGAATCCGCCTTCGACGTCTTCCTCGGCCAGACCCTGCAGGGCCACGTCGACTGGGCCTTGCAGGGCGAACACAACCGCATGAACGCGCTCGCCGCCATCGCCGCCGCGCGTCATGCCGGCGTCCCGGCCAGCGATGCCTGCACCGCGCTTGGCCGCTTCGAGAACGTGAAGCGGCGCATGGAACTGCGCGGCGAGGTCAATAGTGTAAAAATTTTCGACGATTTCGCGCATCACCCCACCGCGATTCGCCTCACCGTCGCCGGCCTGCGCGCCGCGGTGGGTGCCGCGCGCATCCTGGCGGTGCTGGAACCGCGTTCCAACACCATGAAGCTGGGCGTGATGAAATCGCAGCTTGCGGACAGCCTCAAGGAGGCTGATCGCGTCTTCTGCTACAGCGGCGGCATCGACTGGGACGCCAGCGGCGCCCTCGCCCCCCTGGGTGAACGCGCCAGCATCCATGACGACCTCGATGAACTGGTGGAGGCCATCGCCCGTTATGCCCGTTCCGGCGACCAGGTACTGGTGATGAGCAACGGCGGCTTTGGCGGCATCCATGACCGGCTGTTGCGACGGTTGGCGCAATGAAGCCTCCGGCAAGCTAGCGCATGTCCGACGCGCCCCGTCACGAGTCCTGTTGCCGGCTGGACGCCGACGCCGATCGGCAGGTGCTCTTGCTGCGGGGCGAGTGGACGCTGGAGCGGTTGCCCGCTTTGCAAGCGAGCCTGAAACGACTGGCAATCGCCCCGGATAAACCCCTGCGCCTGGACGGCAGCGGACTGCTCACGATCGACAGCGCCGGCGCCAACCATCTGATCACCCATCTCGGCCACCGCGGCCTCCCGTTCTCTGCTCTCGACCTGGCCGGTTTCAGCAAGCAGGGGCGCGCGCTCCTGAGTCTCGTCGCCGATCGCCAGGGCGAACCGGCGCCACGCACGCGCCGGCGCGGACGCCGCGGCCTGCGCCAGGCGGTGGGCTGGCATGCCTGGCAGATCGGACGCGGCAGCCGCGCCGGACTGGCCTTTCTCGGGCATACCGGCCAGGCATTCGGACAACTGTTGCGACACCCCGGCCTGATGCGCTGGCGCGAGCTGTTCGTGCAACTGGAAATGGTCGGCCTGCGTGCCATTCCCATCGTCATGCTGATGAGCTACCTGATCGGCGTGGTGTTCGCCTATCTGCTCGGCATCCAGATGCAGAAGTTCAGCGCCAATCATCTGGTGGTGGATGGCGTCGGCATCGGCATCGCCCGCGAAATGGCCCCCCTGATCACCGCCGTGCTGATGGCCGGCCGCTCCGGCGCCGCCTTCACCGCCCACCTCGGCGCCATGAAGGTGAGCCAGGAAATCGACGCCATCGTCACCCTCGGCCTGTCGCCATTCCAGGTGCTGGTGCTGCCGCGCCTGTTCGCCATCGTGTTGATGCTGCCCCTGCTCACCTTCGTCGCCGACGTCGCAGGCATCCTCGGTGCGGCGCAGGTGGCGGCCCTGCACCTGGACATCCCGGCCAGCAGCTTCTATGACCGCCTGCACGACGTCCTGCCGCTCAACACCGTGCTGTTCGGCCTCTATAAAACGCCCGTTTTCGCCGCTGCCATCGCCCTGATCGCCTGCCACAGCGGTTTCACCGTGAATCGCGATGCCCGCAGCGTCGGCCTGCACACCACCTCCACCGTGGTACGCAGCATCGTCGCGGTCATCCTGATCAACGCCGCCTTCGCGGTGGCTTATCCGGAGATCGAATGATGGACGCGACCGCTCCCGTGGTCGAAGTCGCCGGTCTGCGCACGTTCCTGGGTGGGCGCTGGGTACACGATGGCGTCACATTCGCACTGCGACCAGGCGAGATCGTCGCGCTGATCGGTGGCAGCGGTACCGGCAAGACCGTCCTGCTCAATCAGCTGGTCGGCCTGCGCCATCCCGACGGTGGCCAGATCAAATTGTTCGGCCAGGATCTGGCCGAACAGAGCGCCGTGGCGCTGCAGGCGATCCGTCGCCGTTTCGGCCTCCTGTTCCAGGACGGCGCCCTGTTCTCGGCCATGCGCGTGGTGGAGAACGTGGCCACGCCCCTGCGCGAGCACCTGCCGGAATTGCCGAAAGCGCTGCGCGAGGAGGTGGTCGACCTCAAGTTGGCGTTGGTCGGCCTGCCGCCGGATGCCGCCAGCAAGATGCCCAGCGAACTGTCCGGCGGCATGCGCAAGCGGGCTGCCCTGGCGCGCGCCCTGGCGCTGGAACCGAAGCTGCTGTTTCTCGACGAACCCACCTCCGGCCTCGACCCGATCAGCGCCCGCGAATTCGACCATACCCTGCGAGTGCTGGTGGACAGCCTCGGACTCACCGTGCTGCTGACCACACATGACCTCGACAGCCTCTGGGGTCTGGCCGACCGCATCATCGTCCTGTTCGAGGGCAAGGTGATCGCCGATGGTCCGGTCGCGGCGGTGGCGCGCATCGAACACGAGTGGATACGATCCTATTTCGACGCACGGGCTATGGAGTAAACATGGAATCCGAAGCACGCTATGCCTGGGTGGGCGGCACCCTGATCGCCCTGTTTCTCGCCTTGGCCGCGGGTATCTACTGGCTGTCGGGCGCCAGCGACAACCTGCCCAGCAGCCATTACACGGTGTATTTCCGGCAACAATCGCTGGAGGGTCTGCAGATCGGCAGTGAAGTGCGCATGCGCGGCATCAAGGTGGGGCGCGTCGCCGACTACCGCATCCTGCCCGACCCCGCGCGCGGCGTGCGCGTGCAGCTGGACGTGGATGCCCGCATCCCGGTGCTGGAAGGCGCCCTCGCCGAGGTCAACCGCAAGCTGGTCACCGGCATCGCCGGGGTCGACCTGATCAACACCAGCGCCACGGCCCCCCCACTGACCCGCCTCCCTCCGGGCGAGCCCTATCCGGTGATCGCGGAAGGGGTGCCGGAAATGACCCGCGTCGCCAGTGTCGTCGAAGACCTCGGCAACAGCGGCAGCGAAGCCCTGCAACGGATCAACCGGCTGCTCTCCGACGACAATCAACGCGCCATCGCCGGCACCCTGGCAAACACGAGCCGGCTCAGCGGCCGTCTCGCCGAAGCCGCGCCGGCGCTGCGGGAAACCCTGGAACAGTCGCGTCGTGCCGCCGCCCGGCTGGAACATCTCGGCGAGACGGCGGAAGCGACGCTGGCCACCAGCGGCCGTCACATCGACGCGCTCGCCGCGCAATCGCGCGACACCCTGGGGGCGGCGCATGCGACGCTGCAGACCGCCAGTGCCGCCCTCGAGCAGGCACGCGCGGAAATCGGCGTCCTCAGTCTCAGCCTGCGCCTCACCGCCGACCTTGCCAGCCAGGATCTGCAGGCCACCGGCAAGACGCTGCGCGACAGCGGTCGCGCCATGCAACAATCCGCGCGGGCGCTGGGCGAACCGGAACGTGTCCTGTTCGGTCCCTCTCAGGGCGCCTTCGGTCCCGGGGAGGAACCACGATGAACACTCGTCTCGTCATGCTCGTCGGCCTGCTTGTGCTCGCCGGCTGCGGCCTCACCGGTCCGCGCCAGGCGGCCACTTGGTACGTACTGGAAGACCAGGGCCGGACAGCCCCCGCGCCCAGGCCGGCCTGGCAGGACACCCTGCTGCTGCGGGAAACCGATGCGCCAACCTTCTACCAGGGCCCGGCCCTGATCTACAGCCGCGCCGCCGGCACCCGTGGCCAGTATCAATATGCCCGCCTGACCGAATGGCCGGCGCCGCGTATCACGCAGCTCCTGCGCCAGCGCCTGGAACAGTCCGCGCTGTTCCAGGCGGTCGCCCCGCTGGGCACCGGCGTCAGCGGCGGCTACCAGCTCAACACCCGCCTGCTCGACTTCTACCACGACGCCACGCAGGCACCGGGCGAGGTCGTCCTGGTATTGGAGGCCGAGCTGATTCGGCGCACGGATGCCAGCCTGCTCGGCCGCACCCGCATCGAGACCCGCGCCGCCGCCGCCAGCCATGACGCCGCCGGTGCTGCGGGCGCTGCCAATACCGCGCTGACCCTGGCCCTGGACCGGATCACCGCCTGGCTGGCGCGGCCGCTGTAATGGCGTCGTTCCCGGATTGTTCGCGAGTCGAAGCGGGAAGCCCGTTAAAATGCGCGGATGCTGATCTACATCCACGGTTTCAATAGCTCCTCCCAATCCGGCAAGGCCCGCGACCTCGTCGCCTGGATGGCCGCGCGCGGCCTCGGCGAGGCCTGCGCCTGCCCCGACCTGCCGGATCGCCCCGCCGACGCCATGCGCCTGCTGGAAGACCTGATCGCGCAAAGCGACGGCCCGGCCAAGCTGGTCGGCAGTTCCCTCGGCGGCTTCTATGCCACCCACCTTGCCGAAAAACATGATCTCAAGGCGGTTCTGGTGAACCCCTGCGTCGATTGCCACGAAAAACTGGCGGCCTATGTCGGCGATACCCAGAAGAACTGGGCACAGCGGCGCCGAATACGTCTTCTCGGCCGATCACCTGAATGAACTCCGGTCGCTGGCCACCCCGCCCCGGGACATGGCGCGCTATCTTCTGCTGCTGGAAACCGGCGATGAAGTGCTCGATTACCGGGAGGCGGTGGCGGCCTTTTCGGGCGCGCGCCAGATGGTTCTGGAAGGCGGCGATCACGGCTTCACCCGCTTCATCGAATTTCTCCCCGACATCCTGGCGTTCTGAGTCCATGTACCTGCTTTACGAAGAAGACGGCGATATCAAGGCCGGCACCCTCCTGGCCGACAACGACAGTTCGTTGCAGATCGAATCCCAGCACGGCAAACGCGGCAAGCTGAAGGCCAACCATGTGTTGCTGCGCTTCCCGGCGCCGTCGCCGGCGGAAGCCATGGACCAGGCGCGCGCGCTCAAGGACGAACTGGACCTGGATTTCCTCTGGGAGGTCGCGGGGAGCGAGGAATTCGGCTTCGAGACTCTGGCCGCCGACTATTACGGTCACGCGCCTAACGCGCCGGAATCCGCCGCCATCGTCCTCGCCCTGCATCACGCCCCGATCTATTTCCAGAAAAAGGGCCGTGGCCGCTACAAGGCCGCCGCCGCCGACATCCTCGCCGCGGCCAAGGCCGGCCTGGAACGACGGGCGCGCGAAGCTGCGCTGCGCGCCGAGTGGGTGGCCGAACTGGTCGCGGGCAGACTGCCGGCCAGTTTCCAGGGCCATGTCTTTGAACTGGCCCACAAGCCGGACAAGAACAGCCTGGAATACAAGGCGTTGAATGATGCCTGCGCGGAAACCAGCCTGTCCCCGGTGCGCCTGCTCGACCGCTGCGGCGCGATTCCCTCCAGCCATGAATTCCACCGTCAGGCCTTCCGCCTCGCCCACTTCCCCAAGGGGTTCGGCTTCCCCGATCTGGCCGCGCCACTGCCGCCGCCGACCCTGCCGGCGGGTGACACGCCGGCATTCAGTATCGACGACGCCGCCACCACCGAGATCGACGACGCCTTCTCGGTGATCTTTCGCCCGGATGGCGGCGCCCGCGTCGGCATCCATATCGCCGCGCCGGCGCTGGGCATCCTCCCCGGTTCCGACCTCGACCGGCTGGCCGCGAGCCGGTTGTCCACGGTCTATACCCCGGCGGAGAAATTCACCATGCTGCCGGAGGACCTGATCGCGCAATACACCCTGGCCGAACATCGTGACTGCCCGGCGCTCTCCCTGTACCTGGAGGTCGGCCCCGATTACGGCATCGAAAGCCTCTCCACCGTCGCCGACCGCGTCAGCATTGCCGCCAACCTGCGCCACGACACCCTGGAACCGCTGTTCAACGAGCACAGCATCGGCCAGCCGACGCCGGACTACCCTTTCCGCCGCGAACTGGAATGGCTGTTCGGTTTCGCCAAGGCACTGGAAACCGGACGTGGCAAAGCGGAACAGGCACAGCGCGAAGACTATGTGTTCCGGGTTCACGATGAGCACGTCGTCATTTCCTCGCGGGCACGCGGCAATCCCATCGACAAGCTGGTCTCGGAACTGATGATCCTGGCCAACAACCGCTGGGGTGAGTTGCTGGCGGAACACGACGTGGCCGGTGTCTACCGCGCGCAAACCGGCGGCAAGGTCCGCATGACCCTGCGCCCGGCGCCACACGAGGGCCTCGGCGTCTCCTGCTATGCCTGGAGCACCTCGCCCCTGCGCCGCTATGTCGACCTGGTCAATCAGCGCCAGATCCTCGCCGCGGCCATCGGCGAAATCCCGCCGCACACCGCCTCCGACCCGTTGTTGTTCGCCGCCGTGCGCGATTTCGAACTCGCCTACGACGCCTACAACGATTACCAGCGCCGCATGGAACGCTATTGGTGCCTGCGCTGGATCCAGCAGGAAGGGCTGACGGAAATCGACGCCACCGCCTGGCGGGAGAACCTGATTCGCCTCGACGGCATGCCCTTCGTCGCCCGCATCACAGGCGCCCCCACCCTGAACCCTGGCGACCGTGTCCGCGTCGCGCTGTCCGACATCGACCTGCTCGACATCGATCTCACCTGTCGATATCTCGAGCCACGCGACACCGCCTGAATCGCTGACGCTTCAGCTCATGACCAGAAACCCTGCCGCGCCCCCCCTTGCGGCCGGCCTTGCCCGGGCCACGGGGGCATGGGGCGCCACGCGGTCATTTCTGGCAACCGCCGTATCCACCTTTCCCCATGCGGTGCTGGTCTCGGCCATCCTGCATGTGCTGATCATCTTTGGCGTGACGCACCCGAGCATCAACCCCAAGCTGTTCGAGAATCTCAATCCGCCCCTGGACGTGATGCTGGTCAACGCCAAGAGCAAGGTCAAACCGCTGAAGGCCGACGTGCTGGCGCAGCATGACCTAGTCGGCGGCGGCTCGGTCGAAGAGAACCGCATCACAAAAAGCCCCCTGCCCGTCTCCGAGCGTGACCAGGCCATGAGCGCCGAGGCGGAATTCAACGCGCGAGTGCAGGCCCTGGAGGCGAAGACCCAGGCGCTGATGCGGCAGATCAAATCCGACTACAAGATTCCGCAACCGCCGCCAGCACCCACCGTGGAAGAAACACGTCCCCCATCACCGACACCGGCGCCTGTCAGCCTGACGGCGAAGAGCCTGGAGATGGCCACGCTGCGGGCCAGCATCGACAGCCAACTCGATTCGTACCAGAAACGGCCGCGCCGGGATGAATACGGCGTGACCGCCAAGGGCTACACCTTTGCCCAGTATGTCGACGACTGGCGCACCAAGGTGGAACGGGTCGGCAACATGAATTACCCGGAAGCGGCGCGCCGCAACGCCATCTACGGCTCCCTGATCCTGTATGTCTACATCAACGCCGACGGCACCCTCGAGTCCGTGGAAATCGTGCGCTCCTCCGGCAAGAAGATCCTCGATGCGGCCGCGATCAAGATCGTGGAAATGGCGGCACCCTACGCACCTTTCACCGAGGCGATGCGCAAGCAGACCGATATCCTCGGCATTAGCCGGACCTGGACCTTCACCCGATCCGATCAACTGACCAGTCAATAAGGATGCAACGCCGGCTTCCGGACTTGCGCGATAAACTGACGTTTTCTATCGATAAACTTCATTTATCAAATAAAATCATCACCTTCTAATATTCCCGAGAGGAGCGAGCATGCATACCGGCACCACCCTGACCCAGTTCATCATCGAAGAACAACGTCACATTGCTGGCGCCACCGGCGATTTCACCGCACTGCTGAATGACATCGTCACCGCCATCAAGACCATATCCAATGCAGTGAACAAGGGCGCCCTGATCGGTGTCATGGGTGCACTGGACACCGAGAACGTACAGGGCGAAACCCAGAAGAAGCTGGATGTCATCACCAACGAGATGATGATCCGCAACAATGAATGGGCGGGCCACCTGGCCGGCATGGCTTCCGAAGAGATGGACGAGGTCTACCCCATTCCCACGCAATACCCGCTCGGCAAGTACCTGATCGTGTTCGATCCGCTCGATGGTTCCAGCAACGTCGACATCAACATCTCCGTCGGCACCATCTTCTCCATCCTGCGTGCGCCGGTGCCCAACCGCGCCGCCACCGAAGCGGATTTCCTGCAGCCTGGCGTCAAGCAGGTCTGCGCCGGCTATGCGCTCTACGGCTCCTCCACCATGCTGGTGCTGACCACCGGCCACGGCGTCAACGGCTTTACCCTGGATCGGGACATCGGCGAATTCGTGCTGACCCACCCGGGCATGACGATTCCCGCCGACACCAGGGAGTTCGCCATCAACGCTTCCAACCAGCGTTTCTGGGAGCCGCCTGTGCAACGCTATGTGTCCGAGTGCCTGGAAGGCAAGACCGGCCCGCGTGGCAAGGACTTCAACATGCGCTGGGTGGCCTCCATGGTCGCCGAAGTGCACCGCATCCTGACCCGCGGGGGCGTCTTCATGTACCCCCGCGACACCAAGGATGCGAGCAAGCCCGGAAAACTGCGCCTGCTCTACGAAGCCAACCCGATGAGCTTCATCGTCGAACAGGCGGGTGGAGCGTCTTCCACCGGTCGCGAGCGCATCCTCGACCTGCAGCCGGAAAACCTGCACCAGCGCGTGCCGGTGATTCTAGGTTCGAAAAACGAAGTGGAGGTGGTGGTGGAATACCACCGCGCCGGGTAAGAAAAAAGGGCTCCGCGACGGAGCCCTTTTTTTCTACCGCGACACGGGCTAGTGGTAGAGAAGATCGATGAAAGCCGAGACATGAGCCGTATCCCAATTCACGTCAGGATTGGAATCGATGAACGGCGTATGCGTCGCTGCGGCAATATAGAGCCGCTGTGCCTGCGACTCGGTCAGCGGGTAGATGGTCGGATCGGTGATGGTTTTGGCGTTCAACAGCAGGACCACGGCTTTTTTCGCGGATTCAAGTCCTGATGGCGCAGGCAAGGAGAGAATCTGGTGAATCGTGGCCACGGGGTAGCTATTGGTAGTTGACAGGTTGGTCCCATCGAAAAAGAAGTAATCCGGCACTCCGAAAGCACTCAGCGTAGCGGTATTGGAACTGTCATAAGGGATGGCCAGCCATTCGCTCTGGCCCTGGCCGAGCGTGTTGCAACTCACCACATCGTGACTGGACGTATTACCCGAAAGCTGACCGGAAATGGTGCAGGTGTAAGGGGCGGGGCCCGGATTGCTGGGTATCGCCAGAACGGGTTTGCTGGCCAGGCTGGCAAGTACGATCGGCGCCGCCAGACCGCCCTTGGCCAGCCGTCTACGAAATTCGTTCGGCTTGTCCGACTTCGGTATATTGGTTTGATCCGACATCATACGTGCACCTCAAATATTGTCGCGGTATGACAAGCAAATATCGTACCGCGTTCCAATGCGTTGAATACGAAAGATAAAATAACTGGCCTGCGTCAGAATGTAAAGAATTCCGACAATCCAAGAACGCCCCGCGTCGGTCGGTCTCGGGAGCAGGACGGGTTCTCGCCAACGCCGTCACGTCACCTGATCGTCAGGTTTTTTCAATGCCTTGCGCAGCAGGTGCGGGATCAGCAGGTGAAGCGGCATACGTAGCCAATGGCTGCGAACATACAGCATGAACGAGGCTGTGCCAGTGAACATATTGCGACAATCATGATGGGCGCTCGCGATGGCTGGCAGGAACAGGGCGTCCATCATCCTGGCCGCGACGGCGCCGGGTTGTTCAGGACAGTTGGCCAACGCACTATCGGGGATCGGTGTCTGCAGCAGTTTGCGCGCATAGCGCAGCGCGTAATAGAGCGGCCGCCCCAGATTCAGACTGCTGGCGCGCGACATCAATTGTGACCAGAACGCGGCATCCGTGCCGTAGGCACGCAACAGGGCATCCAGATCAACCAGGTCGCGCAGGCCGTGCCACCATTCGCCTTCGTGGAACAAATGCGTCGCGGAATGCAAGACCAGATCAACGGGCTGCGGCAGGGAAAGCCGCGGGAATGCAGCCAAAGGCCGCGATGCGGCCAGGATCAGTTCAGGCCGGGTCTGCCGGCGCGCCGTCTCGGGCAGGATATTGTGATGCACGTCCAGCCAGGTCTGCCGCCGAATATGACGCATGGGAGGCAATTCGTGCATCCACTCGCGGTAGTAGCGGAGATCGTAGGCATCGTGCGCGCTGGAAAACCAGCCCGCGAGCTTGAGCGCGCTTTCTGTCGCCGCCAGTTGCTGCCGTGGCACCAGCAAGTCGATGTCGCTGAAGATGCGGCCGGCCGCCGGAGGCAGATTGGCCGCGGCATATGCCGCGCCCTTGAGCAGAACGACGGGGCCATGCGTCTCCTTCAGTGCGCGTGACAACTGCAGCAGTTCCCAGTGCACCGAGCGTCTTTGCTGTTCCGCCAGGTCGCGGGCGGACAGGAGGTGGCGCCGGACCGCTTCCGGCAGACGCGCATTGAAATCGAACGCGAGCGCGCCCAGGCGTCCCAGCAGGCCGGCGGAGCGGGCCTGGCGCAAGACACGATCCCAGGTCGCCTCATCGAACGCGAGCATGGCATCCGGATCACGCAGCGCGTGCAGGAAAGCGGCGCAAGTGTGGTTCATGAGACCAGTTCCTCGAACACCTTCAAGGCATCTTCCAATCGGGTGTACTCGAAATCCCAGCATGCGCAGGCATCAATCAACCCGGCGTTGAGTTGAAACCCCTTGCGTCCCAGACGGCTGTAGTTGAACCCATGTGTGGCGGCGTGGATGAAGGCATCGGCCTTGGAATGATGGCTCAACCGGGTGGGGGTGTCGGCGCGCCAGCGTGGAAACACGATATGCGCGGCACGGGCCTTTTCACCCATGCGGACCACGCTATCGCGTGGGGGCCGCAAGTGGGCCACCGTGCCCTTGTGGGTGTCCAGGGCGATATCGCCGATCACCGCGCTCGGAAAAGCGGCACGGATGATGTCTATGGATTGGTTCTTCAGACTGACCGGCCTAGCCAGCGGCACGATCTGGCCATCCATGAAATCAACCAGCGTGATTTCATCGGAGAGCAAACGCCAACCCGACAGGGCGAGCGCCGCGGTCAGCGTACTCTTGCCGGCGCCGGGATCCCCGGGCAGGATGACCGCCTTGCCGTTGCGCTCCAGCACGGCGGCGTGAATCATCAGATACTGCTGGCTGTCGGCGGCGATGCACCAGTTCATCCCCCACTCCAACAACGCGAACGCATGTTGCGCCGGCAAGGGCTTGAAGGGAGCATAGCCATCTTGCCAGAACCCAACCTGTGGCCGGTACCAGCGGCGCACCCCGGTCACGGCGTCGACCCTGATATGGAAATCGCGAAAACCGCCCTCCCGCAGTGAAAAGTCCGGATACAGCGTGGCCAGTCCGCGCGCGACATCCTCGCGCCGACTGCGAATCAGGAAGCGGAACGGCCCGGTGCGCAGATCCAGGCCCACCGCCAGGTGCCGGCGCAACTCCGCCGGGGACAGTTCGCCAAGAGTCAACGCCATGTCACGAAATCGATTTTTGCCAACGCGGAAAGAATGATGTCCACGTCCTCCTCATGCAGTTCGCACGCCTCGGACAGGGCATGCTGTTCCAACTCGCCGGCCTCGATCAGGCGCAGCAGGACGGTGCCGGCCTCATCCGAGAGGCGATGGGTATCGTTGGACAGGGCATGATGGAAGACGTACTCGCCATCCCAGTAACGCCAGACCGGTTCGGCATGGTCGGCAATGCGCCAGTAGCGGAGCGGCACCTGCATACCCGGGATTACCCCAGGGTCTCGATGAGCAGGTTGCGATTGGTGTAGATGCACAGATCGGCGGCGATCCCCAGCGATTCCCGCACGATCGCCTCGGGCGCCAGATCGGTATGCTCCAGCAGCGCGCGAGCCGCAGACTGGGCATAAGCGCCACCACTGCCAATGGCGGCGATACCGTACTCCGGTTCCAGGACATCACCCGACCCGGTGATGATCAGTGAACTGCCGCGATCGGCCACCACCAGCATGGCTTCCAGCCGCCGCAGCATGCGGTCGCTACGCCAGTCCTTGGCCAGTTCCACGGCGCTGCGCACCAGATGGCCCTGGTGTTTTTCCAGCTTGGCCTCGAAGCGCTCGAACAGGGTGAAGGCATCGGCGGTACCGCCCGCAAAACCGGCCAGGATGCGATCCTGATAAAGTTTTCTCACCTTGCGGGCGCTGGACTTGATGACGATATTGCCGAGGGTGACCTGGCCGTCGCCGCCGATGACCACGTCGCTGCCGCGACGCACGGAAATGATGGTGGTACCGTGAAACTGTTCCATATGCGGGATTAAATCCGGGTGCGGCCGAGCACGGCCACGTACTGATTGGCGCCGACGATCTTCAGCAGGGTGTTCACCATCTCGTTGCCTTCGACGAAGCGCACCTTGCGGTCGCCCTGCGCCAGGCTGTTCAGGGTATCCAGCAGAAGACCGACAGCGGCGAAATCGATGCGGGTGACTTCGGACAGATCGATGTCGATCTGCTTGCGTTCTTCGGCGAAACGCGACAACTCGGCCAACTGGATCTCGGCGCCGGGACCGATGATGCCGGACAGATGGAAGGTCGCGTCCGCCCCGCCCGACCGCGCCGTTTCAGGAAGCTCGCCGCGAGACGGCAAGGGCAGGGGGGGGTGGTACGACGGCGGCGACAGTTCGAAGGCCACCGCGAACTCCACTGCCGTGTCCTCGAAATCCGATTCCTTGCCAAGCAGACGCAGGGTAGATAACCAGAGCAACCAGCCGTGATGGCCGAGGCGTTCGCCCTGATGTGCCGCCCCCAGGCGCACCGCGAATCCGGGGCCGCCGATCAACTCGACCGGCTTGCGCAGTCGGTCGACTTCGGCGAACAGGTCGCACATGACCTTGGCCAGATCTTCATCCGGAGCAGGGCACTTGCTGACCTCGATGCGGACGAAGGGCGCTTCCCGCGCGTCCTGCGCGAAACGTTGCAGCTTGACCCGCTCGATATTGCCGAACTTCTCGCCAAAGCTCATTAGCGGCACCGGCATCGCAGCCACCTTCAACTGGCCGCGCGGCGCCCAGGTGGGGGGGGAACGCTCGAACTTCACCGCGAAATCGACTGCGGCATCCTCGAACGGTTCCGGCTGGTTGCTGGCCTCGTAGAGATCGAACAGCATGAACCAGGGCAAGGGATCACGATGATCCGGGTGATCCAGCAGATAGCGGTTGAGCAGGGAAGCGGCCTCGCCCACCTTGCCGTTGGCGAAAAGCACGGCTGCTTCCTCGATTTCCGGCACCAGTCCGCCGCCCGCTTCGCGCACCTCGATCCCCTCCTCACCAAGCTCGGCATCGGCATTGGCCAGCATATAGGATGGCCCGGAAGTAAATTCAGGCTGCCCTTCCTTGAGGAAGGCCATGAAATCTTCGGGCTTGCCCTTACGGAAGAAAGAGAACACGAATGGGAATGACCGCGGGGGGGAGGAAGGGACTGATAGTAGAACCTGCGGGGGGGAGCGGCAAGCGATCAGGGGACGGGATCGTGGCCACCTGGGTGCCAGGGATGGCAGCGGGACACACGTCTTGCCGCCATCCAGGCCCCCTTGATCGCGCCATGTTTTTCCACCGCCTCGCGCGCGTAGTGCGAGCAGGTTGGCGTGAAACGGCACTGGTTGCCAATGAATGGGGAAAGCAGCAGCTGATAGCCGCGAATCAGTCCTACGAGCAGATGTTGAGCCAGGTTCATGAAATCTCCCTCGTCGCGTGCATCAACGGCGATAACGCGGTGCCAGACGCTCGGCGGTGCGCAGATCGTCCGGAGTGTTGACGTTGAGAAAGGCGTATGGATCCCCCTGGAAGAACACGGTTTCAACCGGCTGTGTCTCCTGCCAGGCGCGAACCTGGCGTCCGCCATCCAGGACGAAGGCCTCGAGTTCCGGCAGCAGCGAGCGATGCATCAGCATCACCGCATAATGTGTGCCGACTTCGTCTGCCGCCCGAACCATCCGCACGTCATTCGCCTCAGCCTGCGTGTGCAAGTGCATGGCAAGGTCAAGTGGCAGGAAGGGCGCATCGCAAGGTACCGACAGCAGCCACTCCTGCTGCGCCGTCCGCCCCGCCGCGAGCAGGCCCGCGAGCGGTCCGAGGTTGCCGGGCAGATGATCGGCCACGACGGTGTGACCTATGGCCGCGTATTCGGAAAGATTGCGGTTGGCGTTGAGCAGCACCTCGGCGACACGTGCCCGCAGTCTGTCCGACACCCAGGCGGCGAGCGGCCGACGGTCGAGCTGGATCAGCCCCTTGTCCTCGCCCCTGAAGCGGCGCGCCAGCCCCCCCGCGAGAATGACGGCAGTGACGGGAAGCGGAACGACCGGCTGCATCACGGCATCCGATAGAGACGATAGCGCTGTTTTTTCAGGCGTGGCCGGGCGCCCTCCCAGACCGGCTCGACGCCGATGTCCGGCGCACGCTCCGCCGATACCAGCAGCCAGCGACAATTCGCTTCGTACTTCGGGTGCAGGTGATAACGCAGCATGGTCCGCATCGCCGGATCGGTGTCCATGATCAGACAGGAGCCCGCCGGCAGTTGCGCCCGCAGTTCCGCGATCAGCGGCCGGTAGCCCCAGCCGGCTTCCACCCAGGGGCGGAACAGCGCGATGAATAGGGTCCAGACCAGCACCATGCCGCTGGCCCAAACCAGCACGGGTCGTATCTTCGCGCGCGGAAACAAGGGGATGGCCAGCAGCCACAACGCGCTGGCGAGCAGCCCCAGTGACAGGCCGCCGGCCGCCACCGAGCCGGCGTGGTAGGAAGGCGTGAGCTTTGACACACGCGCCGCGAGGCGGGACGGAAACCCCCATTCCAGGGCGGCGAAATAGGTCCAGAAGGCGAAGATGAAAAACAGGAAGCAGACGACACCGAACCAGTAGAACGCCTGCGCCGCCCCGCGTTTCATGCTGTTGACGCCATGCGCGGCAAGCAGCGCCAGCGGGGGCAACAGCGGCACCAGGCCACCGTCCCGGGTCCAGGATGGCCACAGCGTGGCGAGCAACGCCGCCAGCAGGGCGAACAAGGGCAGATGCAACTCGCGGGCGCGTCCAAGACGACGGTGCTCATGCCACAGCGCGGCCAGCGCCAGCGGCCAGAGTGGCCAGGCAAACCAGGGCAGCTCGGTATAGGCGCGGAATGAACTGACCCCCATCGCCAGGCGCTGAAAACCATGCTCCCGCGACCAGGCCTCAAGCAGGCCGCCCGCTTTCAGGCCCAGGAGGATCGCGGCGCCCACAGCAGTAGCCAGTCCGAGGCCGATGAGCAGCGCGCGACGATACGCCGGCTGCCGCCATTCCGGCGACAGCATGGGCAGCAGCAACAGCGCCAGACCGGCAGCCAGATCGGGCAAACCACGCAGGCCGAAGAGCAGCGCGAGCAGCGCCAGGCCGATCAGGATGCCACCCTGGCGACTCGAATCCCGGCCGCAGGCGATTCCCGCCAGCAGGGCAGACCAGGTTGCGAGCAAGGCGGTTTCCGGCGCCAACGCATGCATGCGCAACATCAGACCGAAACAACCGATCAGGGCCAGTGTCGCCGTCGCCGCGAAACCGGGGCCGAACAGCCGTCGCGCCGCCAATGCGGTGAACAGCAGGGAAGCCAGGGTGAAGAGGCCGCTGGCCAGGCGGGCGCCATCCTGGAAGGCGAACCAGGGCGAACCCAGCTTCGCCAGCGATGTCGCCACCCCGGCATGCAGGGGTGCGGGCGCGCCCCAGATCTGTGAAAAATCGGCGCGCGCCTCCAGCAGCGGCGCCAACGCCAGTGCTTCCTCGGCCTTCCAGGCATCACGACCGCTGAGGCCATAGAACGCCCAGAAAGCGGCGAGCAGCAGCAGCCAGAAAAGCGTGGCGGGCTGGGTCGGATTCATCTCGGGACGCGGGTCTGAAACAAAAAAGGCAGCCTAAGCTGCCTTTGCCGTGCCAGACCGCCCTCGATCACTTCTTGAGGTTGTACTTCTGGCGGAATTTCTCGACCCGGCCGGCGGTGTCCACGATCTTCTGCTTGCCGGTGTAGAACGGGTGGCAGGCGGAACAGACTTCCACGTGCAGCGCCTTGTTCATGGTGGAACGGGTGGTGAAACTGTTGCCGCAACTGCAGGTCACGGCGACGTCGTTGTATTCGGGATGGATGCCGGCTTTCATGATGAGTACCTGGGCTAGAAACCTGGAAAGCGCGGGATTATCCATAAAAATGCCAATCCAGGCAAATGCTTGCTCACATCGCAAGATTCAGCCCGTTTCCGCCAGCAGGCGGCCGGCCATGGCCTCGGCCTGGGCCGCATAGCCGCCGCCGAACAGGTTGTAGTGATTGAGCACATGGTAGAGGTTGTAGAGTTGCCTGCGCACCCGGTACCCGGGATCGAGTGGCCAGGCCTCCCGGTAGGCGTCCTGGAACGCCGCCGGATATCCTCCGAACAGTTCGGTCATCGCCAGGTCGGCCTCGCGGTCGCCATAGTAGACCGCCGGATCGAACAGCACCGGCACGCCGTCGACATAGCCGTGATTGCCGCCCCAGAGATCGCCATGGAGCAGTGAGGGACGGGGGTGGTAACCGGGAAAGAAGCCCTCCAGACGCGCCAGCAGGCGCTCACCCTGTTGCAACAGCCGGCGCGGCGCGGCATTGTCCTGGGCAAGTTCGAACTGTGGCCGCAAGCGCCGCTCGCGGTAGAAGTCGATCCAGTCCGGCAGCGGTGCATTGTGCTGGGGCGTGGCGCCGATGTGGTTGTCGCGCCACCAGCCGAATCCGGCCTGACTGCGACGATGCAGGTCCGCGAGCCGGCGACCGAGTTCCGCCGCCCGCCCCTGCGCACCAAGACCCAGCCATTCCAGAACCAGAAACGCCTCGCCATCGGCATGGCCCAGAGTCAGCGGCCGCGGCACCCGAATGGCGCCACTGGCGTCGAGTTCGCGCAGCCCCGCCGCCTCGGCTTCGAACATGTCCAGCCTGTCGGCGCCATTGAACTTGATGAAGAAGCGGCGGCCGTCGGCTCCAGTCAGGGTCAGGGCACGATTGATGCAACCGCCACCCTGGTCCGCCCGCCGCGCGCAAACAAAGGGCCGCCCGCTGGCCGCGCCGATGGCGGCCGCGATGGCGAAGGACAGCGCCGGTGTCACACCATGGATTTCGGTTCGCGCGATGCGCCGGCCTCGTCCATGCGAATCAGATAGGCCTTCCAGTAAGCCTCCTGGTGGCGTCCCAGGTCATACAGGTAATCCCAGGAATAGATGCCGGAGTCATGGCCATCGGAGAAGGTCAGGCCCACGGCGTAGTGCCCGACCGGCTCGATGTTCTTGATTTCGACATTCTTCTTGCCGACCTGCAGGGTCTCCTGGCCGGGGCCATGGCCGCGCACCTCGGCGGAAGGAGAGTAGACGCGCAGGAACTCATGCGGGAATTCGTAGCGATCGCCATTGTTGAAGGCGATCTCCAGAATCCGCGACTGCTGGTGCAGCTTGATTTCGGTGGGGATGGGGGTATCGGCGGAAAGGCCACCCATGATGAATCCTTTATATAAGTGATCGATGATGGAGACGTAGTGTGCCAGCCACGAACTGGTGCGACAAGCCCGAGTTTAATTGTCGGGTATTAGACCCCCCGAGCGGCGAAACTCGCGCACGACGTGCAATTGCCGGCGCGATACCGGCAACTTTTCCGGCCAATCCTTGAGCAGCGCCTGCCAGGTCGGCTCGCCACCGCCCTCGCTGCGCTCGAAGCCGAGCAGATGCCGGCGCGCGACCAGGCAGTTGCGGTGGAGGCGCAGGAATTCACCGACAAACTCCTCCTCCAGTTTCACCAGTGATTCATCCAGCAGGTATTCGCGCTCCCGCGTGCGGGCGGTGACATAGCGCTGTTCCGCGCGCAGATAGAGCACGTCCGCGACCGCGACTTGCAGAATGCGCTGCCGTTCCAGCACGGTGAAGTGTCCACGCCTCGGCGCGAGGCCGGTAGCGACCGCCGCCGACAGCGGCCGGATCCGGCCCAGGGCCTCCTTCAGGCGCGCCAGGCGCACCGGCTTCAACAGGTAATCGACGGCGCGCAACTCGAAGGCGGCGATGGCATGTTCGTCGTGAGCGGTCACGAAAATGATCGCGGGCACGGGACGGTCCGCGTGTCCACGGGCGGTGAGGTGGCGCGCAGCCTCGAGGCCGCTCATGCCCGGCATCTGGATATCCATGAGGATCACGTCCGCTGGCGTATCGATCGCGCGCGCCAGTGCCTCGCCACCATGGGCCGCCTCCGCGACCACTTCCACCGGCTGGCTCGCGCCGAGATCACCGAGCAGACTGCGCAGCCGACTGCGCGCCAGTGCCTCGTCGTCGGCGATGATGACCTTAATGGGCATGCTCGACCGGGACGGTTTTCAGCGGCATCACCACCTGCACATGGAATTCGCCTCCCGCTTCATGGGTGGAGAGACGCGCCTCGGCGTCGAAGTGCAGTTTCAGCCGCTCGCGGATGTTGGACAGCGCCATGCTGTTGCCGGGACGAATCGCGGTACCGACCGGATTGCGCACCACCACATGCAACTGGTGACCGCGCGCGAAGATGTCGATGCCGATGCGGCCGCCTTCAGGACTGGGCTCGATGCCATGGTAGACGGCATTTTCCAGCAGCGGCTGCAACAGCAGCGAAGGCAGCAGGGCGCCAGGGGGCGCGTTGTCGGTGCGCCAGTCGGCATGCAGGCGTTCGCCCAGCCGCATGGTTTCGAGATCCAGATAGGCGCGCGCCAGTTCCATTTCACGACTCAACGGCGACAGTTCGCCGCCTTCGGACATCAGCGCCCGGTAGAGATCGGCCAGATTTTCCAGCGCGGTCTCGGCGCGCGCGGGTTCGCTGCGCAGCAGGGAAAGCACGCTGTTGAGGCTGTTGAACAGGAAGTGCGGGCGTATCCGCGCCTGCAGCGCCTGCAACCGCGCCTCCGGCAGGGCCGGGGAAAGCCTGCGCGTACGCCAGTCATGCCAGGCCAGCAGGGCCAGCGCGGCCACCACGGCCAGCAGCGCCGTGCGAGCCAGGCTTCCCGCTGCCGCCTCGGGATACTGGATTTCCAGCAGCAGGCGCCACAGCACCGCGCTGGTGCCGGCTGCCAGCGCCGCCGCCACCACGCCCTGCTGAGCCGGGCTTTGCGTCAGCCATGGCCCGATCAAAAACAGCAGCAGCAGGGTGATCAACAACGGCGGTTGCAGGTAGGCGGCATTGTCCAGGAACACCGCCAGGGTATCCGCCGGACTGGCCGCGACGAGCAGGGCGGCCACCAGACCCAGCCCCTGGGCGGCCAGGATCAGGCGCAGCAGAATGGCGAGATTGCGGAAATCGGGCAGCGAGAAACGGGAGTCTTCGGTCGTCTTTGTCATAATGCGCGTCTCCTGAGCTACACCGCGAAAGCTACCACTCCATGAGCACGCCCTCCACTCCCGCCCAAGCCTGGTCCGGCCGTTTTTCCGAGCCGGTGTCCGAACGTGTCAAACGCTACACGGCCTCCATTCCCTTCGACTGGCGCCTGGCGCCGTTCGACATCCAGGGCTCGCTGGCGCATGCGGCCATGCTGCAACGGATCGGCGTGCTCTCGGGCGCGGATCTCACCGACATCCGCCGCGGCCTCGGAGAAATCCTGGCCGACTTCGAAGCGGGCAATTTCGTCTGGAACCTGGATGACGAGGACATCCACTTCAACATCGAGCGGGCGCTGACGAAAAAAGTCGGCGACGCCGGCAAGCGGCTGCATACCGGCCGTTCGCGCAACGACCAGGTCGCCACCGACGTGCGCCTGTGGCTGCGCGACGCCATCGACCGCATCCTCGCCCTGCTGCGCGCCGCCCAGGTGGCGCTGCTCGACCTGGCGGAACGCCATAGCGACACCGTGATGCCCGGCTTCACCCATCTCCAGGCGGCGCAGCCGGTGACGTTCGGCCACCACATGCTGGCCTGGTTCGAGATGCTGGGACGCGACCATGAACGGCTGATCGACTGTCGCCGCCGGGTCAACCGCCTGCCCCTGGGCGCGGCAGCCCTGGCCGGCACCAGCTATCCGATCGACCGCGAATTCGTGGCGCGCGAACTCGGCTTCGAGGGCATCTGCGAGAACTCGCTGGATGCCGTCTCGGACCGCGACTTCGCCATCGAATTCCTCGCCGCCGGCGCCCTGATCATGACCCACCTGTCACGCATGTCCGAGGAACTGGTGATCTGGATGACGCCGCGCTTCGGCTTCATCGACCTGCCCGACCGCTTCTGCACCGGCTCCTCGATCATGCCGCAGAAGAAAAACCCGGACGTGCCGGAATTGATGCGCGGCAAGACCGGCCGCATGAACGGCCACCTGATCGCGCTGCTGACCCTGATGAAGGGGCAACCGCTGGCCTACAACAAGGACAACCAGGAAGACAAGGAACCCCTGTTCGATGCCGTAGACACCCTGGTCGACTCGCTGGCGATCTACGCGGAGATGGTGCCCGGCATCCAGGTGCGCGCCGATCGCATGCGTCAGGCCGCCATCGAGGGCTTCGCCACGGCCACCGACCTGGCCGATTACCTGGTGAAGAAAGGCCTGCCCTTCCGCGAGGCGCACGAGGCGGTGGCGCGGGCGGTGCGCACGGCGGAACAGCAGGGCTGCGACCTGGCCGACCTGCCGCTGGCCGAGTTGCAGGCGTTTTCACCGCTGGTATCCGAAGATGTCTATCAGGTGCTCACCCTGGAAGGCTCTCTGGCACAGCGCACCCATCTCGGCGGCACTGCGCCGGTCGCGGTCAGGGCGGCGGTGGCACGGGCACGCAAGCGGTTGGGGTGACCGCCCCCCCCAGACGGGATGCGCCGCGCGGGTTGGCGGTCCTACTCGCTCCTGCTGCCATAAACCTGCATCAGCAGGTTGCGCAGGGCTTCATGACGGTCATGCAGGTCGCGCGCGAGCTGGCTGGCGATGACGTGCTGGAAACGACAGCCGATATCGGAATCCGGCTGGTAGAGCAGCAAGTAGGCGGAGAACGGCAGGCTGGCCACCTTGACCGGGCCACTCGCCTGGCAACTGGTCAACGCCGGCTGTCCGAGGGAGAGCGAGGGAATCCCGAAGAACTCGCCTGGCTCCAGCGTCTTCAGGGCGTAGTAGCGGCCGCCATTGCCGTAGTGGCAGACCTTGACCTTGCCGTCCAGCAGCAGGAACAGCTCCTTGTTGAGTCGCTCCTGGTAGATGAACACATGCTGGTCGGGAAAGTCATCCACGCGCATGGCGGCGGCGACATGGTCGACATCGGCTTCCGACATGTACTGGAAGCTCGGCAGGTTGCGCAGAAAGTTACGCAATAGCATCAGTGCACTCCAAACAGGCTTTTCAGCAAGTCGACCATGCCGTGCGACTGCTGCGCCAGATCATTCCAGGGCACGCTCAGATCACCCGGCAACAACATCTCGCCATGTGGATCGATGACCGGATTGTTTGCTGTCACCGCGAGGCGCCGCATCAGCATCTGGATGAAACCGTGCGTGAGGCGGCACACCGCCACCGAATCCTCATCCAGCAAGGCATCGAAATCCTGATAGGACAGCCGCGCGATCTCGCAGCCGCCCACTGCCGTAGCGGTGCTGGAAGCCAGCCGCACGCCGCTGAAATAGCCAAGTTCGCCGACCCAGTTGCCGGGGCCGATCTCGCCCAACTGGATGGCGTGATTGCCGAACTCGATCGACAGCCGCAAGGCACCCGAGAGCACCAGATACAGGGCATCGATCGGCCCCTGATCGCGCACCAGCACTTCGCCATCGGCCAGGGTACGCAGGCTGAACCGCTCCAGCAGCGGCTTCACATGCTCGACGCCCAGCTGGCCTTCCAGTTCAGGCAGGTGGTTGAACAGGGCTTGTTCGTTCATCATCGGCTCCGTCACGGCATCCTCCTCATCCAGGGTAGCGCCACGCACGAGTCGGCGATAGCGCCATGACTCAAGCCAGCACGACGGGCGCGCCCGACTGCGCCGTGGCCAGCCGGGACAATGCCGCGAACAACTCCTCGCCGCCACGGGTATCGCGCCAGGTACCGCCATCCCAACGGTAATGGAAACCGCCACTTTTTGCCGCCACCCAGATTTCCTGGGCCGCCGCCTGCTTGTTCACCACGATCACGGAACCATCCTCGAACTCGATCTCCAGGACGCCACCGCCGGCCCGCTCATAGTCCAGGTCCGCCGCGTCCAGCGCGGCTTCCAGACGGCTCAGGGTGGTGTCGGCCAGGTAGCCGTACTCGCTCTCGGTCATGTTCTGCTCCATGCTAGACTTTTCGCCATTTTAAGGGCTACGCATGCGTATTCTTACTGTTCTCCTCGCGTTGTTTTTTCTCGCCGGCTGCGGCAAGAAAGGGGCCTTGTATCTGCCCGACACCCCCGCCCAGGCGCAATCCACCCAAACCAACCGATAAATGAATCCACTGACCCGTCGCGGCGGCGTCCTCCATGTCGAGGACGTGCCGCTGGAAGCCATCGCCGGCGAATTCGCCACCCCCTGCTACGTCTACTCCCGCGCTGCCCTGGAAGCCGCCTATCACGCCTACGACCAGGCGCTGGCCGCGCACCCTCACCTGATCTGCTACGCGGTGAAGGCCAACCCCAGCCTCGCCATCCTCAACCTGTTCGCGCGACTGGGCGCCGGCTTCGACATCGTCTCCGGCGGCGAACTGGCGCGCGTGCTGGCTGCCGGCGGCAATGCCGGCAAGGTCGTGTTCTCCGGCGTCGGCAAGGCGACCTGGGAAATGCGCGCCGCCCTGGTCGCCGGCATCCACTGCTTCAACGTCGAATCGGAAGCCGAACTGGCGCGCCTCAACCAGGTAGCCGGTGAACTCGGGGTACGGGCTCCGGTCAGTCTGCGTGTCAACCCGGATGTGGATGCGAAAACCCACCCCTACATCTCCACCGGTCTCAAGGGCAACAAGTTCGGCATCGCCCACGACCAGGCCGTGCGCGTCTATCAGGAAGCGCTGGCGCTGCCGCACCTGAAGGTGGTCGGCATCGACTGCCACATCGGCTCGCAACTGACCGAAATCGCGCCTTTCGCCGAAGCACTGGAGCGGGTGATCGATCTGGTGGACACGCTGGCGGCGGCCAACATCGAACTCGAACACATCGACATCGGCGGCGGTGTCGGCATCCGCTATCGCGACGAGACGCCGCCGGCACTGGACGAATATGCCCGCGTCCTGCTGAAGCGGCTTTCCCATCGCCGCGAAACCCTGATCGTCGAACCTGGCCGTTCCCTGGTCGGCAATGCGGGCTGGCTGCTCACCCGGGTGGAATACCTCAAGCATGGTGAAACCAAAGACTTCGCCATCGTCGACGCCGCCATGAACGACCTCATGCGACCCGCGCTGTACGATGCCTGGCACGACATCCTGCCGGTACGTGAGCGAGCGGGCGAAGCACGCAGTTATGCCATCGTCGGGCCGGTCTGCGAGAGCGGTGACTTCCTCGGCCACGATCGCGCACTCGCGCTCGCCGAAGGCGACCTGCTCGCCATCTGCTCGGCTGGCGCCTATGGCATGAGCATGAGTTCCAACTACAACACCCGCGCACGCGCCGCCGAGGTCATGGTGGATGCTGGCAACAGCCATCTGGTGCGGGAACGCGAGCCACTGGCCTCGCTTTTCCAGCATGAAATCGTACTGGCGACCTAGAAAACAGTGGATTTCCACGAAAAACCCGCGAAATTGCGCGATCCGGCCTTGCCGGACGCGCTTTTTTTTGCTCACAATCGCCACACGCCTCAAACGCGTGGAACTACTTGAGGCATAAGGCTTTTCAGATGTTCCCAGTCATTCCCGATAGAGGAGTCAGACATGCCCGCCGAGAAGTCCGCGAAAGCCACCACTAAAGTCGCGAAATCCACCACCAAGAAAACCCTGGAAGCGGAAAAGCCCGTCACCGCCACCGCGAAGAAAACCACTCCAGCGAAAACCGCCAAGCCTGTTGCAGGCAAGACCTCCGCTGCCAAGCCGGCCACCACCAGGAAAGCCGCCGCCGTGAAAGCAACGGCCACAGCCAAACCGGCTGCGGCGGCCGCCAAACCCGCCACCAAGGCCGCCGCGCCGGCGAAAACCGCCAAACCCGCCGCAAGCAAGGCCGCCACCGCCAAGCCGGCCACCACCAAGAAAGCCACCGCCGTGAAAGCAACGGCCACAACCAAACCGGCTGCGGCGGCCGCCAAACCCGCCGCCAAGGCCGCCGCGCCGGCGAAAACCGCCAAACCCGCCGCAAGCAAGGCTACCGCTGCCAAACCGGCCACCGCCAGGAAAGCCGCCACCGCGAAGCCAGCGGCGACAGTCAAGAAAACCACCGCCGTGAAAGCAACAGCCACGCCGAAGCCCGTTGCGGCTGTAGCCAAACCCGCCACCAAGGTCACAAAGCCTGCGTCGGCGAAAAAAGTCGCAGCCACGAAGAAAACCACCGCCAAGTAAGGCGGATGTAACCCACGCACTCGGACCCAACAGGCGGGCTTGCCCGCCTTTTTTCATCTTTGTTCTTCTCTTGCCAGCAACGGCTGCGCCTCTTTACGCCTGACGAAAGCCCGACAAGGCTGTCGAGCAGGTGGCGCGATCACACCGCGCGAACAAAACCGTAAATCTGAAAATCCCTGTTTGTTAGCTGGCTGACACCACATTTCAGCACCGCTTCAATTTGGCATGGTTTCTGCTGAAGAGTGGATAGTCATCGCTGTCATGGGAGCAACACATGAACCAACCCGAAAGCACCCCCACTAACGAGGCGGTCTTCGTTTCCCTAATTACCGGCCCTCAAGGCACGGATTGCGTCGCTATTGAACTCGCCGGTGGCGAGGTATTGATGCTGTCTCCCGCTCAGGCCCGCAGCCTGGCCACCAACCTGATCACCGCGGTGAATCGCGCCGAAGTCAAGGCCAGCCTGCAGGCCAGCACCAACCTGTGGCGCCGCATGAGCGACAGCGAAAAACGCCTCGCAGGGGCCACAGGTTGAACACCGGACCATTCCGAAGCGAAATCAGGCTGCCGCGTCGATGAGCTGCTCGACCCATCCCCCGACCGCCTCGCCGAGACTGGCATGCGCAGCCAGCATCTCGCGGGCCAGCGCTTGCCAGCGTTCCCGGCCATTTCCCGCCACGCGCTCGATCCCGGCCAGCGAGCCGTGGTCGAGCCAGCCACGATACTCGGCGGCAAGCTCCGGAAACAGCTTGCGCCGCATCCCGACGAAATTCGCGAAATAGAAGTGGATGGCGGCCGGGTCGCGCCGCTCCAGCAGACCCGGCAAGGTCGATTCACAGTCCGCCACGAGATCCCGCACCGCACGCGCCATGATCTCGCCGCGCGAACGCATCAGGTCGGCGAGCAACTGCTCCCAGGCCGACCCCAACGCCTCCCCTGCCTTCACCTCTCCCAGTTCATGCAGGATGACCGACTCGGTTTCAGTTTCGGTCATCGCCCGCAGCGCGGCTTCGACATCCCGCTCGAAGCCATAGCAGGCGATCGCGCGACCCATCGCTTCGTTGCGCCGGTTCCAGCGCCATTCCTCGTATCGCTCCCAGAGCCAGCGCCGCAACGCCTCGGTACGCACGAAGATCGTGCCATCGAGCATCATGCCGGGAGGCGTGTCGAGGTCGCGCGCGTATTCGCAGTCGGACACGTAGACGGCATGCCCCTCGCGCTGCTCGCCGCGCAGCAGACGGCCAAGAAAGAAATGCGGTTTGCATGAGCGGCCAAAACCGCCCGAGTAGACCAGGCCCCGCGGGACCAGTTGCGCGTTGGCCGCGGCCACCTCGAACGGATCGACATCGATCTCCGGCAGCGGCAGACGCTCGAACGACGCGGCCTCCAGCGCCTCCCAGGCCTGTTCACGGTCGTTCATCCAGTTGCCGACTTCCGCCTTCGGCATCTCCTGGCTGAACGGGATGTCGTTTTCCCAACGGTACATTTCACGCATCTTCAGGAGGAAGGTGCACAGGGTCAGATCCCCCGCATACTGGGCATCGGAGATGTCGCAGTTTTTCTGGACGACATTGACGAGCGCACCGAGATCGAACGCATTCGAGGCGGCTAACACGGGCATGGTCGGTCTCCAAAACAAGGCCACGGCCTTAAAGTTGAGAGAATCGATCGGATTATGCGACGTCCGCCCCGCCGAACCCAACCCTGGTCGCCTCCAGAGTTTCGGTCACCGCCACCGCGCCCGGCCCTCGTCTTGGCCGGCGGTGCCCCTGAACAGTCAACCAATCATTCGAACTGGCGACGAATGACGTCCGGCGCGGCGCCTTCGCGCGCGCCAGGCCCGGCGCCGGGGGGCACTGGCGAACGCCGCCGCGCCACATGACGCGGGCGGCAAAACCGGGCATCGGGCCACTGCCATAAACCTCCCCCATCACCCCATAAACAAAGCTTCGCTGACATGGGACGGTCGCCTCGGTAAACTCGCGCGCTGACCTCGATTTTCCTGCTTTCCTAAATTACTCAAGGAGTTGTCTCATGGCCACCCGTGACACCCTCGCCACCCGCGTCGCCGCCGCCGCCAAGGCCGCCGATCTGTTCGACCTCGCCCGCGAATGCTTCGAAGCGCCGGCCGACATGGCCTATGCCAAGGACATTCTGGCTGGCGCCGCCTTCACCGGGGATGCCGGCGCCAAGGCCGCGCTCGACAAGGTGGCGGGCGACGCCATGTTCACCAAGGACTTCGTCACCCTGGCCATCGGCTACCAGGCCCTCGGCGATGCCGCCAAGGCCAAGGAGATGCTCGGCCAGGGCGCCGACTTCGCCATGGACGGTAGCGAGAAGGTCGCCGTCGGCATGGGCCAGTGGCTGGCGCTGAACGACGCCGCCGCCGCCGGCAAGGCGCTCGCCGGCGCCCTCAAGGAAGTCTCCGCCACCGAGGAGCTCTACGGCCTCGCCGACGTGGTTTCGGAAATCAACGATGCCGCCCTGTTCGGCCAGATCACCGACAAGATCAAGACCAAGTGCGGCCGCGCCGCCGATTTCGCCCGCCTGGCGAAGATGCTGGCCAAGTCGGACAAGACCAAGGCCGTGGACACCATCAACGAAGGCGCTGCCAAGTACGGCAGCCCGGCCGACCTGATCACGCTCTCCGGCGCCATGGGCGAGATCGACCCCGCCGCCGCCGGCGCCCTGTATGACAAGGCGCTCGATTCCGCCAAGGACTTCACCGCGTTGATGCAGGTGCTGGCCGCCGCCGCCGGCAACGAGGCCTTCACCCAGGCCGTGCTGGCCAAGGGGGGCGCCATCGCCCAGACCACCGGCGAGTTCCTGCAACTGGTCGAAGCCAACGCGGCCATCGGCAACGCCGCCGGCATCACCGAGATGCTGGGCAACGCCGAGGACGCCGTGAACAACCTCGATGACATGCGCAAGATCGTCGACGCCGTCGCCAAGCACGCCGCCGACGACGCCGAGCGCGTCACCCGCCTCAAGGAGCGCCTGGCCAAGCGCGAAGCCAACCAGGCCATCTACGTCGCCATCCAGAACGAGGAAGAGAAGGCCAAAACGGTCAAGCAGTTCATCGGCCTGGCCGACCGCATCATGGCGGAACTGGATGATGCCTCCTACGCCTCCAAACTGCTGACTTCCGCGGAAGACCAGATGCGTGGCGAAGGCGATTTCCATTTCGCCCGCTTCAAGCCCCTGATCCTGGCCGTCGACCGTCTCGGCGACAAGCATTGGCTGGGCAAGCTGCTGGACGAGAGTGTCGCCTCCGCCACCGACTTCGTCTGGTTCCGTGAAATCATCATGACCTGCGCCACCGAGCTGAAGGACCACGAGTACGGCCGCGCCCGCGCGCTGGTGTTCGTGGATGAGCGAGAACCCGGCGACAACCCATACGACTACACCAAGATGGCGGAAACCGTGCAGACCGCCCTCGGTGAATCCGCCATGGCCGCCAAGCTGCTGGGCGAAGGCGCCGCTCACGCCAAGGATCATTTCGCGCTCGCCCACATCGCCAAGCTGTACCGCGACATCGGTGACAACAGCGCCGCCAACGCCCTGTTCAGCAAGGCCGTCGAGGCCTGTGCCAGCGGCGACGCCTGCGTGCAACTGGCTACCCGCCTGAAGTCCTATGCGCTGCCCGCGTCCGAGATCGGCCCGCTGATGACCGCCTGCGGCGGCAAGCTTGCCGCCGCCAACGACAAGCTGCGCTGGGCCGAGGGTGTCTCCGACCTGCTGCTGGACAGCGACTGGGCGAAGCAGGCCTTCGACGCCATCGCAGGCAGCTTCGGCGGCGGCGCCGACAAGAAGCGTTTCGAACGCAGCCGCCAGATGCGCATGGGCTACCGCTTCTTCGGTCCCGGCGTGCAGGCCCACTGAGGGCGATCCTCTCGAGCAACGGCTGGCTTCGGCCAGCCGTTTTCTTTTGGCGGATGCGCCACCCGTATAATCCGGCATGCCCAATCGCCCCACACCCTCCTCCACGGCGCCCGACGTCGATATCGCCATCGCCCCCGCCGACGCCTTCGAGCAGCTCCCCCTCTCGCCAGCCGCGCTGGAAAACCTGCGCCGTCTCGGCTACCTGAGCATGACCCCGATCCAGGCCGCCAGCCTGCCGCTGACCCTGGCGGGACACGACCTGATCGCCCAGGCCAAGACCGGCAGCGGCAAGACGGCGGCTTTCGCGCTGCCCCTGCTGGCCAACCTGAACGCGCGTCGCTTCACGGTCCAGGCGATGGTGCTGTGTCCCACCCGCGAGCTGGCCGACCAGGTCACCCAGGAAATCCGCCGGCTGGCGCGCGCCGAGGACAACATCAAGATCCTGTCCCTGGTCGGCGGCACCACCATGCGCCCCCAGATGGCCAGCCTGGAGCACGGCGCCCACATCGTGGTGGGGACGCCGGGCCGTATCCTGGACCATCTGCAACGGGGCAGCCTCAACCTCGACGCGCTCAACACCCTGGTCTTCGACGAAGCGGACCGCATGCTCGACATGGGTTTCTTCGACGACATGGTGTTCGTGGCCAAACAGTGCCCGAAGCAGCGCCAGACCATGCTGTTCTCCGCCACCTTCCCGGAGGGCATCGCCCAGCTCAGCCGCCAGTTCCTACGCCAGCCACGCGAGGTGAAGCTGCTGGAACGGCACGAGAGCGACAAGATCCGGCAACGTTTCTATGAAGTGAGCAACGAGGCACGACTGGAAGCGGTCGCCCGCCTGCTCAACCATTTCCGCCCAGTCAGCACGCTCGCCTTCTGCAATACCCGCCAGCAATGCCGCGACCTGTTGAAGGTGTTACGCGCCCAGGGCTTCCAGGCCCTGGCGCTGCACGGTGAACTGGAACAGCGCGAGCGTGACCAGGTGCTGATCCGTTTCGCAAACCGAAGCTGCTCGGTGCTGGTGGCCACCGACGTCGCCGCCCGTGGGCTGGACATCGCGCAACTGGAAGCGGTGATCAACGTCGACGTCACGCCCGACCCCGAGGTCTACATCCACCGCATCGGCCGCACCGGCCGCGCCGATCAGGACGGCTGGGCCCTGAGCCTGGCCAGCCCCAACCAGATGCGCCGGGTCGCCAACATCGTCAAGGAAACCGGCACCGAGGTGGAATGGCACCCGATCGACGAACTGCCCCCGGCCAGCGACCAGCCCCTGCTGCCCCCGATGACGACGCTGCAGATCCTCGGTGGCCGCAAGGACAAGATCCGCCCCGGCGACGTACTCGGCGCCCTCACCGGCGAAGCCGGCTTCAGCGCCGCACAGATCGGCAAGATCAATGTCGGCGAGTTCAATACCTATGTCGCCGTGGCACGCGACATCGCGGAACAGGCGCAACGCCGCCTCGCCGCCGGCAAGATCAAGGGCAGGACCGTCAAGGTGCGCATCCTCGACATCGTCGGCGACGCCGAGACGGAAACGGTGTCCCGCGCCAACGCCAGCATCAAGCGGCGACCGAAGCCTTGAGCTCCCCCCCTTTGTCATGGGGGGTCAGACAACACAGAGAGATGCGACCATGAAATGGCTGTTCAGAACCTTCTTCAAGACCTTGCGCCTGGTGCTCGGCCCCTTCCTGCTGCTGCGCGAACGCCTGAGCGCGCCCGCGGGCCTGGTCCGCTCGCCGGAAGCACAACAACAAGTCGACCAGCAATGCCGTGATCTGGCCCTCTATCAGTTCAGGACCTGTCCGTTCTGCATCAAGGTCCGCCAGGAAATGCGCCGCCTATCCCTGAATATCGAGCAACGCGATGCCCAGCATGACCCGGCCCACCGCGCGGCCCTCCTGCAAGGCGGTGGCAAACCCTCGGTCCCCTGCCTGCTGATCCGCGACGAACAGGGTGAAACACGCTGGATGTATGAGTCCGGCGACATCATCGCCTATCTGCGCGAGCGATTCGCCGGCTGATGGCCGCCCCCCCCCTGCCAGACCCGATACGCCCAAGAAAGTATTGCGTTACCACAACATCACGGCGGTGCAGATGGTTCACCCCGAGGCCGCCGGGGCAACGCTGAACATTATTATGTGCTTATATATGGTCATTAACATTTCTTATGGGTGACCATCATGAAAAGCCTGGTTCTGCTGACCTTCCTGTCCCTGTCTCCCGGCGAGCCGGCCAAGATGGGCAAGGCCGAGTTCTTCGACAATCTTGAAGCCTGCCAGTCACGCATGCAGGACATCCGGCAAAACGTTGCCGCTCCCGGCAGGGTGCGCTGCACCTGTCACCAGACCATCGGCGAGGTGGCGGCCGAGGGCAACGACGCCATTTGACCCGCTTCAGACGATGCCGCTTGCCGCCGCCTGGGTGAAGTCCATCAGCAGCTTGGCGACGAAGGCTTCCTCCAGGTCGGCGGTGATGAACACGAAGCGGCTGCGACGGTCGTCGTCCGGCCAGGCCGTCAGTTCCACCGGTGGGTAGAAGAGATGCTGCACCCCATGCAGCACCACCGGCTGTGCCTTGCCCTTGACGTTGACGATGGCTTTCATGCGCAGCAGGTTCTGCGATTTGAAGGCCTGCAGCATGTCCAGCGCGGAGGTGACACCGACCCAATCGAGCGGTTCGTCGAAGCTGAGACTGAAGGCGCGAATCCGCCCATCATGCGTGGCCGGTTCGGCCGCTCGCGGTTTGCCGCCCAGCCGGGAGAGGGCGGTGGGCTTGTAGCGCTGATGCGCCAGCCAGCGGCCGACATCAGGGTGCTTGCCGGCGCAGCTGAACAGTCCGAGCCCGGTGACCCGCGACGGATCGATGCCGCCGTTCACCACTTCGAGGAGAGGTGCCGCCGGGTTGAGTTCGGAAAGGCGGGCCCGCAGGGCGGCGATGCCGGCACCGGTGGCCTGGTCGGTCTTGGTCAGCAACAGCCGGTCGGCCACCGCCACCTGGCGCAGCGCTTCGAAATGATCATCCAGTTGGCCGGCACCGAGCACCGCGTCCACCGTGGTCAGCACTCCGTCGAGCTTGTGGCGGGCGGCGATCCAGCGGTCCGACAGCAGGGTGTCGAGGATGGGCGCCGGGTCGGCGATGCCAGTGGTCTCGATGATGACGCGTTCGTATGGCGGTAGCTTGCCGTCGCGTCGCCCCATATAGAGGTTCTTCAATGTCGGTGCCAGCGCGCCCTGCACCTGGCAACAGATACAGCCGCCGGACAGCAGCGCCAGCGGGCCACGCGTCTCTTCCAGCAGTTGGTGATCGAGGCCGATCTCGCCGAACTCGTTCATGACCACGGCAGTGAGGGGCAGGTGGCGCAGCAGATGATTCAGCAACGTCGTCTTGCCGCTGCCGAGGAAACCGGTGAGCAGGGTGACGGGAAGCAGTTCAGTATCGGCCATGAAGTACGGGGTACGGGTAGCGCGGGACAAAATGCAAAAAGCCGGGCGAACCCGGCTTTTTGCGCCTGGAAGAACAAGCTTAGAGGGACAGAACCCAGTCGGCCAGCTTCTTGGCGTTGTCGTCGGACACTTGCGGGTGCGGGGGCATGGGAACCGGGCCCCAGACGCCCTTGCCGCCCTTCTTGATGACGTTGACCAGATGCTCGTCGGCCTTGGCATCGCCCTTGTACTTCTTGGCGACATCCTTGAACGCGGGACCAACAACTTTCTTGTCGAGCTGGTGGCAGCTCATGCAGGCACTTTTCTGGGCCAGCGCCTGGTCGGCGGCGGCAATACCGGAAGTCAGGGACAGAGCAGCAACAGCGGCGAAAACGATAGCTTTCATGTGGGAATCTCCTTTTTTGCAAAAAAGGCTACTTTCCGTAGCGGCTCGCATCTTACGCATGAGTCCGGGTGCTGAGAATGGGAAAAAGGTCAGGCAAATGAACTATTTCCGGCAGACATTTGTCGCCGCCACAACAATACGCGACCGGCCGCCCGGAAGCGGGGCGTCGCAGATTGTTCGGAACCCCTTCCGCGGTGTCCGGCAACGCGAACAGCAACGTCGTCGGTACGGCCACCCGGTCCGCCGCCGTCTTCCATTCCCGCAACGCCTCGCCCTCGCCGCGCAGGATGACCAGGCCGGGCGGGTCGATCCGGTCACGCAGGGCGATGAGCAGGCTGGGAAACGGCGCCGGCTGCGCGCCGATGTCCGTCTGGAATGCCCGCAGGGTGTGCTCCGCGGCAGCACGGTAACGCGGTTCGTCGAGCAACAGGCCTAGCCGCCCCAAGACTTGCGCGGCGATGCCGTTACCGGAGGGCAGGGCGTGGTCATGTGCCGGTTTCGGTCGCTGGATCAGGCGTTCATGGTCGTGGCTGGTGAAGAAGAAACCGCCGTGCTCGCCATCCTCGAAATGCTGCAACAGGGAGTCCGCGAGCGCGCACGCCCAGGCCAGCTCCCCTTCACGCCAACCGGCCTGGGTCAATTCCAGCAGGGCGTCAAGGAGGAAGGCGCTGTCGTCGAGATAGCCGTTATGCCGCGCCTGGCCGGCCTGAAACGAGGCCGCCAGGCGGCCGTCGCGCCACACCAGGCGATGCAGGGCGTCGGCAGCACGTCGCGCCATGGCCAGCCAGTCGGGACGATCGAAGCGACGCGCGGCGCGCGCCAGGCCCTTGATCGCCAGCGCATTCCAGGCCGTCAGGCATTTGTCGTCGCGCCCGGGGCGGACGCGTTCGGCGCGCGCGGCCAGCAGTTTCCCGCGAGCGGCGTCGAGCAGGACCGCCGCGGCCTCAAGGGTCAGGCCGAGCGGTGCCGCCACCTCGGCCAATGGCCGTTCCTCGCCAAGATGCCAGGCGTGATCCTCGAAGTTGGGCGTGCTGTCGAGCCCCCAATGCGCCCGGGCCACCTGGAATTCCCCAGTGCTGAGCCGGGCCGCCACCTGTTGCGGTGTCCAGACATAGAAACGGCCTTCCTCATGTTCCGAGTCCGCATCCAGCGCCGCGTAGAACAGGCCTTCGGGCGAGGTCATCTCGCGCGCCAGCCAGGTCACGATACCCGCCGCCGCCCGCTCGAACAGGGGATTGCCGGTTGTCGCCCAGGCATCGGCATAGAGGCCGAGCAAGAGGCCATTGTCGTAGAGCATTTTCTCGAAGTGCGGGATGGCCCAATGCGCGTCCACCGAGTAGCGGAAGAAGCCGCCGCCCAGTTGATCCATCAACCCGCGTGCGGCCATCCGTTCCAGGGTGAACAACACCTCGCCGCGCGCGGCGGCATCGCCGGACCAGAACAGGAAATCCAGTTCGGTCGGACGCGGAAATTTCGGCGCACCGGAAAAGCCCCCCTCGACCGGGTCGAAGCCCTGGCGGATGTCGGCCACTGCCCGGCCCGGCAGGGCCGCGTCGAGACCGCCCTCGTCAGGCGTCGGTTGCCGTGCCAGCGCCGCCAGCAAGGAAACATTCTGCTGTTCGATCTCGTCGCGCTGACGGTCATAGGCGCGCGCCACCTGTTCCAGCACGCTGGCGAAGGCCGGCAGGTTGTGGCGGGGATGCGGCGGGAAGTAGGTACCACCGAAGAAGGGCGTGCCGTCCGGCATCAGGAACATCGTCAGCGGCCAGCCGCCGGCGCGCCCGGTGAGCAACTGCAGCGCATTCTGGTAGATCTGGTCGAGATCCGGCCGCTCTTCCCGGTCCACCTTGATGGCCACGTACAGGCGATTCACCAGCGCCGCCACCTCGGCGTTCTCGAATGACTCGCGCGCCATCACGTGACACCAGTGGCAGGTGGAATAACCGATGGAAAGCAGGATCGGCTTGTCCTCGGCGCGGGCTTGCGCCAGCGCCGTCTCGTTCCATGCCTGCCAGTGCACCGGGTTGTCGGCGTGCTGCAGGAGATAGGGACTGGTTTCGAGGGCAAGAAGATTGGACATGCGCGCATCCCGGGAAGAAACATGAATGCCAGTGTAGGCCAACCCGCCCTTTTGTTGACTGATTCTCTCGGGAATACCCCTGAACGCGCACCGGCTCAGTCGAACCAGTGGCGCCAGGGTTGATCGCGCAGATAACCCGCCATCTCTCCGGCGGAGAGTGGCTGCCCGAAGAGGAAACCCTGGGCCGCGTCGCAACCGTTCGCGCGCAGAAACGCGAGCTGGCCGGGGCTGTTCACGCCCTCCGCGACGGTGCGGATGCCAAGCCGTCGGGAGAAGGCGATGAGGGCGGCGACCAGTTCACGGCTTTGCGGATTGGTTTCAATCTCCTCGACGAAGAACAGATCGACCTTGATCGACTGCAGTGGCAACTGCTGCAACAGGCTGAACGAGCAGAATCCGGCCCCGAAATCGTCGAGGGCGAAGCGCAGCCCGGCCTCCGCCATGGCATGCAGGTTGGCGAGTCCGGCGTCATTGCCGGTCACCGCGCTCTCCGGGAATTCGAAAGTGACCATCGCCGCCGGCAGGTCATGAGCCCGCAGCAGTTCGAGCACGCCCGTCACATCCGTCATACCGGCCAGTTGCTGAGCGGACAGATCCAGGGTCAGTTCGGGTCGCGAAATATCCGGGGTATCGGCGAGCGCGGCGAGCGCGCGCGCGGCTTCGCCGAGCGTGAACCGTCCCAGCATGCCGGTGAGGCCGAGCTTTTCCGCCTGGACCATGAATTGACGGGCATCCAGCAGCCCGCCGTCGGGGAGCCGGAATCGCAGGAGTGCCTCCATGCGAGTCAGCTGTCCGGAACCCAGTTCGATTTCCGGGAGATAGCGCAGCTGGAACCGATGTTCCGCGAGACCGTGCCGGAGCAGACTCTCCAGGGACAGCTTCGCCTGGGCCGCGACCTGATCCTCGCTGCGGTAAAACCGGAAATCGCCTCGCCCCTCGTGCTTGGCGCTGTAGAGGGCGGCATCGGCGGAAGCCAGCAGGGTATCCGGATCGGCGCCATCATCCGGATAGATCGCCACGCCGATGCTGGCACCGATGGCAATCGTCTTGCCCTCGATCAGATAAGGCTGCGATACCGCCTCGATGAGCTTGCGACTGACCAGCACGGCGGTGTCCTTAATATCGGGGGATTCCAGGGTGGCGACGAATTCATCGCCCCCCCGCCGGCTGATGGTATCGGTGTCACGCATGCACGACGCCATGCGGCGCGCGGCCTCGATCAGCACCAGGTCGCCGACGGCATGGCCATAGAGATCGTTCACCGGCTTGAAGTGATCCAGGTCCAGGAACAGCACGGCCATCTTGCTACCGCGTCGATGCACGCGGGAGAGGGCGCGCTGCATGTGGTCGCCAAACAGGATGCGGTTGGGCAGGCCGGTGAGCACATCGTAGTGCGCCAATCGCCGGATCCGCTCCTCCTCGCGCTTGCGCTCGGTGATGTCGGAAAACAGACCGATGTAATGGGTCGCACTCTGGCCGGGTGAATCAACCGCGACGATGGACAGCCACTCGGGATACAGCTCGCCGCTCTTGCGGCGGTTGATGATCTCCCCCGACCAGCGACCGAGGCCGCGCAGGTGTTCCCACATCTGTCGATAGAACGCGGCGTCATGGCGGCCCGAGGCCAGCACGGCCGGGGTGCGGCCGATCACTTCGTCCTCGCGATAACCGGAAATCTCGCAAAAGGCCGGGTTGACCGCAACGATGATGCCACGCGCATCGGTCACCACCATGCCCTCCCCGGCGGCCTCGAAGACAAGCCGGCCCATGCGCAGGTCGCGCAGGCGGCGCAGGTCGCGCAGGCACTTCTCGATGGCGTCCTGCAGCAGGCGCTCGTCGACAGGCTTGGACACATAGCGGTCGATGCCGATATCGATCGCCTGGCGCAGGTGGTCCGCCTCGGAGGAGTAGGACACCACGATGATCTGCGCGTCCGGTTCTTCCTGCTTGATGACCCGGCTCATATCGAGGCCATTCATCACCGGCATCATCACGTCGGTGACCACCAGGTCCGGCCGCCAGGCGCGCCACGATTCCAGGCCTGCGGCGCCATCGGCCGCGACCTTCACCTCCGCGACGGTGCGCGAGAGCATGCGTTGCAACATCACGCTCATGATGGGGTCGTCCTCGACCACCAATACGCGCGCTTTCAGCGCCTCGGACTTGGGATGTGGATTCGTCACGTCTCTCTCGACTCCCGGACGTCTCTGGTCAGGTGGAGACCGTCAGGCTGGGGGAACGGTTGACACAGTCGCACAGGGTTCCCTATCTCGCAACAGGGACAGGGTAAAGACGAGCGCCCAAGCCGGTGCATCGCGCACCCATCCGGTGCGCCAATACCGCGACAGGCTTGCAAGTGACTGATTCCAATAAGACATGAAAGTGGCATGCGTTTTGCTGGACATGACCCAGACACTCGCATCAGCGATTCTGGACAACGGCGTCCTCCCCCTTGGGGCGGACGCCGTTTTTTTTGGGAAAAGGACACGAACATGGCAACGATGAACGACTCCCGCGCGCCGACGCCTGCCGCGGGCGCACGGATGAAACTCGTCCTGGTGGGCAACGGCATGGCCGGGATGCGCACCCTCGAGGAACTGCTCAAGGCCGCGCCCGGGCAATACGACATCACGGTATTCGGCGACGAGCCGCACCCCAACTACAACCGCATCATGCTGTCGCCGGTCCTGGCCGGCGAGCAGACGGTGGAACAGATCATCCTGAACCCCCGCGACTGGTATGCCGAGAACGGCATCACCCTGCACACCGGCAGGAAGATCGTGAAGATCGACCGCAAGCGCCGCTTCGTCGAGGCCGACGACGGCACCCGCGTCGAATACGACCGCATGCTGCTGGCGACCGGCTCCAAGCCCTTCATCCTGCCGGTGCCGGGTTCCGACCTGCCGGGCGTGGTCGGCTTCCGTGACATCGCCGATGTCGACGCGATGATCGCCGCCTCCTCCCACTACAAGCACGCGGTGGTGATCGGCGGCGGCCTGCTCGGCCTGGAAGCGGCCAACGGCTTGAAGCTGCGCGGCATGGACGTCTCCGTGGTGCATATCGGCGACTGGCTGCTGGAGCGGCAACTGGACGAACCGGCGGCGCGCCTGTTGCAGAAGAGCCTGGAGGAAAAGGGGCTGAAGTTCCTGCTGAAAAAGCAGACCGAGGAACTGGTGCGCGGCGAGAGCGGGCGTGTCAGCGCGGTGAAGTTCAAGGATGGCGAAAGCGTCCCCGCCGACCTGGTGGTCATGGCCGTCGGCATCCGCCCCAATACCACCCTGGCGGAGTCCGCCGGCCTCTATTGCAACCGTGGCCTGGTGGTCAACGACACCATGCAGACCTACGACCCGCGCATCTACGCCGTGGGCGAGTGCGTCAGCCATCGCGGCATCGCCTATGGGCTTGTGGCGCCCCTGTTCGAGCAGGCCAAGGTCTGCGCCAACCACCTGGCGGAACACGGCGTGGCGCGCTATCAGGGCTCGATGACTTCGACCAAGCTGAAGGTCACCGGCATCGACCTGTTCTCCGCCGGCGAATTCATGGGCGGCAAGGACCATGAGGAAATCGTGTTCCAGGACGTGGGACGCGGTTCCTACAAGAAGCTGGTGCTGAAGGACAACAAGCTGGCCGGCGCCTGCCTGTACGGCGACACCCTGGACGGCACCTGGTATTTCGAGCTGATGCGTGACGGCACCGACGTCTCCGACTTCCGCGACAAGCTGCTGTTCGGCCGCCATCACATCGGCGACTCAGGCGCCGGCGGCGGCGCCGGCGACGAATTGTCGCGGGTCATGGCGCTGCCCGACACGACCGAGATCTGCGGCTGCAACGGCGTCTGCAAGGGCGACATCATCAAGGCCGTGCGCGAGAAGAAACTGTTCACCCTGGACGAGGTGCGCGCCCATACCAAGGCCTCCGGCTCCTGCGGCTCCTGCACCGGTCTGGTGGAGACCATCCTGGCCGCCACCGTGGGTGGCGACTACTCCGTGGCGCCCTCGAAGAAGCCGCTATGCGGCTGCACCGACCACACCCACGACGAGATCCGCGCCGCCATCGTCGAAAACCAGCTGAAATCCCTGCCGGAAGCGATGCGCTTCATGGAATGGAAGACGCCGGATGGCTGCACCAAGTGCCGCCCCGCGCTCAACTACTACCTGCTCTGCGCCTGGCCGACGGAATACCAGGACGATGCCCAGTCGCGCTACATCAACGAGCGCGCCCACGGCAACATCCAGAAGGACGGCTCCTTCTCGGTGGTACCGCGCATGTGGGGCGGCCTCACCAACCCGAAGGAACTGCGCGCCATCGCCGATGTGGCGGAAAAGTTCAATGTGCCCGAGATGAAAGTCACCGGTGGCCAGCGCATCGACCTGTTCGGCGTGAAGAAGGAAGACCTGCCGGCGATGTGGAAGGACCTGTCCGACGCGGGCTTCGTCTCCGGCCACGCCTACGGCAAGGCCCTGCGCACGGTGAAGACCTGCGTCGGCGCCAAGTGGTGCCGCTTCGGCACCCAGGATTCCACCGGCCTGGGCGTCAAGCTGGAACAGCTGACCTGGGGTTCCTGGATGCCGCACAAATACAAGCTGGCCGTCTCCGGCTGCCCGCGCAACTGCGCCGAGGCCACCATCAAGGACTTCGGCGTGGTCTGTGTGGATTCCGGCTACGAGCTGCATGTCGGCGGCAACGGCGGCATCAAGGTGCGCGTCACCGACCTGCTCACCAAGGTGGAGAGCGAGGAGCAGGTGCTGGAGTTTGCCGGCGCCTTTGCCCAGCTCTACCGCGAGGAAGCCCACTACCTGGAACGCACCGCGCCCTGGCTGGAACGGGTCGGCCTGGCGCACATCAAGGCCAGGTTGGTGGAAGACGAAGCCAATCGCAAATTGCTGGCCGAGCGCTTCCTGATTTCCCAGCAGCCCGCGCAGGTGGACCCCTGGAAGGCGCGCGCCGAGGGTGAACAGAAGCATGAATTCGTGCCGCTGGCGGAATTGGTTTGATTACAAGGAAACGAACATGAATGAAAACTGGCTAGAGATCGGCCACCTCGAAGACATCCCGCGCCAGGGCGCCCGCGTCGTCAAGACCACGGCCGGCGAGATCGCGGTGTTCCGCACCGTCGACGACGAGGTGTTCGCCCTGCGCGACAAATGTCCGCACAAGGGTGGCCCGCTGTCGCAGGGCATCGTCCACGGCAAGAAGGTGGCCTGCCCGTTGCATGACTGGAAGATCAACCTCGACACCGGCCTCGCCGTCGCCCCCGATGTCGGCTGCGCCGCCCGCTATCCGGTGCGGGTGGTGGAGGGTCAGGTCAGCCTGTCACTGATACCGGAGAGTAGCGCCGGCGAGTTGGCGTGATGCCGGCGAGGACGCCGGCGCTACATCCATGACCCCCATCCGCACCACCTGCCCCTACTGTGGCGTCGGCTGCGGCGTGCTGGTAAGCCGCGACGACGCCCCCCTTTCTCAAGGGAAGGCGGGGGGGGGATTTGGCGACGCTCGCAGTGCCGCCGACCCTGGGAAAATCCCCTCTAACTTCTCTTTGGGAAAGGGGGGGACTCACTTCACCGTGCGCGGAGACCCCGCGCATCCGGCCAACCTGGGACGGCTGTGCTCCAAGGGCGCGGCACTGGGTGAGACCTTGAGCCTGGACGATCGCCTGCTGTATCCGGAAATCGAAGGCCGGCGCGTTGCCTGGGACGTGGCGATCGACAGCGTCGCGCAACGTTTTCGCCAGGTGATCGCCGAACACGGTCCCGACGCCGTGGCTTTCTACGTCTCCGGCCAGTTGCTGACCGAGGACTATTACGTCGCCAACAAGCTGATGAAAGGCTTCATCGGCTCCGGCAACATCGATACCAATTCGCGCCTGTGCATGTCCTCCGCCGTGGTCGGCCACAAGCGCGCCTTCGGCAGCGACACCGTGCCCGGTTGCTACGAAGACCTGGAAATCGCCGATCTCGTGGTGCTCACCGGCTCCAACACCGCCTGGGCGCATCCCGTGATATTCCAGCGCATCGTCGCCGCGAAGAAGGCGCGTCCGTCAATGAAGGTGGTCGTGATCGACCCGCGCCGCACGGCCACCTGCGAGATCCTGCAATCCGACTCCGATCTGCATCTGGCGATCAAGCCGGGCACGGATGCCTGGTTGTTCAACGGCCTGCTCAATCATCTGCGCAGGGAGGGCGACAACAACGGCGGCATCGACTGGAGCTATCTGGAAAACCATGTCGAGGGTTTCGGCGCCGCGCTGGAGGAAGTCGGCGGCCTGAGTATCACCAGGGTCGCGCTGAAATGCGGCCTGGCGGAAGCCGATGTAGCCGAGTTCTACCGTCTGTTTACGCAAACGCCGAGGACTGTCACGGTGTTTTCCCAGGGCATCAACCAGTCCTCCTCGGGCGTCGACAAGGTCAACAGCATCCTCAACGCGCACCTGGCCACGGGCCGGGTCGGCCTGCCCGGCGCCTCGCCGTTTTCCATCACCGGCCAGCCCAACGCCATGGGTGGGCGCGAGGTGGGCGGCCTGGCCAATCAGCTGGCGGCGCACATGGAAATCGTGCCGGAGAGCATCGAGCGGGTCGCCCGCTTCTGGAACGCGCCCAACATCACCCATCGCCCCGGCCTCAAGGCGGTGGAGATGTTCGATGCCGTGCGCGATGGCCGTATCAAGGCGATCTGGATCATGGCGACCAACCCGGCGGTGAGCCTGCCGGAAGCGGACCGCGCGGTAGCCGCGCTGAAACAGTGCGAATTCGTCGTGGTCTCCGACAACACCCGCCATACCGATACCGCCAAACTGGCGCACGTGCTGCTGCCCGCCGCCGCCTGGGGTGAGAAGGATGGCACGGTGACCAATTCGGAACGCCGCATCTCCCGCCAGCGCGCCTTCCTGCCGTCCCCCGGCGAAGCCCAGCCGGACTGGTGGATCGTCAACGAAGTGGCTCGCCGCATGGGCCACGCCCGGGCATTCGTGTTCGAAAGTGCGGCGGACATCTTCCGCGAACACGCGGCCTTGTCGGTATTCGAGAACGTGGACGGCAGCAGCGGCTACCGCGACTTCAACCTCGCCGGCCTGACCCATCTGGACACGATCGGCTATGACGCGATGCAGCCGGTGCAATGGCCGGTGGCCCTGGGCGGACAGGGCACGCCGCGCCTGTTCGGCCAGGGCCGTTATTTCACCGCCTCCAGCCGCGCCCGCCTGATCGCGCGGCCACCGCGCGGGCCGGCCACGCCGGTCAACGCCAGCCAGCCGTTCCTCTTCAATACCGGTCGCGTACGCGACCAGTGGCACACCATGAGCCGCAGCGGCAAGACCGCGCGGCTGCTCTCGCACATCGCTGAACCCTATGTCGAGATGCATCCCGCCGACATCGCGCGCGCCGGCGTCATTCCCGGCAGCCTGGCGCGGGTGCGCAACGGCCGCGGCGACATGCTGGCGCGGGTGGTGGAGAGCGCGGAGCAACGCCCCGGCTCGGTGTTCGCGCCGATCCACTGGAACGGCCAGAACAGCGCCAAGGCGCGGGTCGATGCCCTGGTCCACGCGGTCACCGACGAGATTTCCGGACAACCGGAATTCAAGCACGCGCCGGTGGCGGTGGAGCCTTACGCGGCCAGTTGGCACGGCTTTGTCCTGGCGCGCGAACACATCGCCTGCCAGGCCGCCGAATACTGGACCCGGATACGCGGCAAGGCCTGCTGGCGCCATGAACTGGCGGGCGCCGAGCGCGAATGCCTGTGGCCCCGGCAACTGCGGGAACGCTTCGGCCCGGACGGCGACTGGATCGAACTGCGCGATTGCGCCGCCAACCGCTACCGCATGGCGCTGCTGCGCGCCGGCCGGGTCGAGGTGGTGGCCTTCTTCGACCGCGACTTCGCCGCCCTGCCGCCGCGCCACTGGCTGGAAGGGCTGTTCGAGAAGGATGCCCTCAACGACGCCGAACGCACCGCCCTGCTCATGGGCCAGCCCAGCCGCGACGTGCCGGATGCCGGCCGCATCGTCTGCGCCTGCTTCGGGGTCGGTGAAAACGATCTGCATCAAGCCATCGCCCAGGGCGCGAATTCGGTGGAGGCGCTGGGCATCCAATTGAAAGCCGGGAGCAACTGCGGCTCCTGCATCCCGGAACTGAAAAAACTACTCGCGGCACGCTGAGAGGAAAAAACCATGCTGTTCGGAAGAAGAAACAAGAACCCGATCAAGATCGCCGACAAGGGCGTCGTGGAATGGAAATACGCCGCCTGTGGCTACTGTTCCACCGGCTGCTCCATCGAGGTGGGGCTGAATGCCGAGGGCAAACCGGTCTCCTCGCGCGGCGTCGCCGATGCCGACGTGAACCGGGGCAAGCTGTGCCTCAAGGGCCTCTTCGAGCACGAACTGTTCACCTCCGCCGGACGCGGCATGCGGCCGCTGATGCGCGAACGCTGGCACGAGCCGTGGCAAGACGCCACCTGGGATAGCGCCCTGGACAAACTGCACGACGAGATTCGCCGCATCCAGGCGGAACACGGCCCGGACTCCTTCGCCATCATCTCCACCGGCCAGATGCTGACCGAGGAGTTCTACACCCTGGGCAAGTTGACGCGCGGCCTGATCGGCACCAACAACTACGACGGCAACACCACGCTGTGCATGTCCAGCGCAGTATCCGGCTACAAGCGATCCTTCGGCTCCGATGGCCCGCCCGGCTGCTACGAGGACTTCGAGCACACCGACTGCCTGATTGCCTGGGGCTCCAACCTGCCGGAACAGCACCCCATCATCTACTGGCGGATGAAGGAGGCGCAGGAGAAGCGCAACTTCACCCTCATCGTGGTCGACCCGCGCGTCACCATGCTGGCGCAGAACGCCCACATCCACCTGGCCCTGACCCCCGGCACCGACGTGGTGCTGATGAACGCGATGATGCACGTCATCTTCAAGGAGGGCCTGCACGACCAACGCTACATCGACGCCAACGCCAACGGCGTCGAGGCACTGATGGCCGAGGTGGAGAAATACGATCCGGTCACCGCGTCCAAGATCTGCGGCATCGACGAGGACACCATCCGCGTGGTGGCGCGCACCTTCGCGCAATCCAGCGCCGCCATGCAGATCTGGACCATGGGCATCAACCAGTCCACCCACGGTTCGGACGGCGTGGTCGGCATCAACAACCTGGCCCTGATCACCGGGAATATCGGTAAACCCGGCGGGACATCGCTGTCCATCACCGGCCAGTGCAACGCCATGGGCACGCGGGAATGGTCGTCCTGCTCCGGCCTGCCCAACTACCGCTACCTGGAAAACGCCCGGCACCGCGAGGAAGTGGCGCAGTTCTGGAACGTCGACCCGGAGTTTTTCCCGAAGAAGCGCGGCATGTTGCAGACCGACATCTACCAGGCCATGGAAGCCGGCCAGATCAAGGGCCTGTGGCTGATCGCCACCAACCCCATGTCCTCGCTGCCCAACACCGCGCGCATCCGCCGCGCCATGGAAAAACTGGAGTTCTGCTGTGTGCAGGACTGTTACCAGGACACGGAAAGCGCCCAGTACGCCCACGTCTACCTGCCCGCCGGCACCTGGGCGGAGAAGGACGGGGTGATGACCAACACCGAGCGGCGCATCAACCGCATCACACCGATCACCCCGCCGCCGGGCGAGGCCAGGCCCGACCTGTGGATCTTCAACCGGGTGGCGGAACGCTTCAACAAGGAGGGCCGGGTGAACTTCCCCGAGCAGGCCGGCGACATCTTCCTGGAGATGGGTCGGCTGTCCGAAGGACGACTGGCCGACATCTCCGGCATGAATCACGAGCTGATCGAACAACATCGCGGCATCCAGTGGCCGTATACCGCCGAGCAGGTGGCGCGCGGCGAGGCGCCGCCCAAAGGCGGCAAGCGCCTCTACACCGAGGACGCCACTTTCAGCTATCCGGACGGCCGCGCCAAACTGATTCCGCTGCCGTTCATCGACAACAACGAGGTGCCGGACGAGAAGTTTCCAGTCTGGCTCAACACCGGCCGCCTGATCGAGCACTGGCACGGCCGCACCAAGACCGGAAAGATCGGCAACAACAACAAGTTCAGCCCCATCCCGTTCATCGAGATCAGCCCCGACCTGGCGCTGGAACTGGGCATCCGGCGCGGCGAATATGTGCGCATGGTGTCGCGGCGCGGCGACGCGGTGGCGATGGCCACGCCGACGCAGCGGGTGCCGAAGAACATGGTGTTCCTGCCCTTCCACTTCCACGACTGCGCCAACCGCCTGACCCTGGGCCTGCTCGACCCGCACTCGCGCCAGCCCGCCTACAAACAGTCCGCCATCCGCATCGAGCGGATCGAGGACCAGGCAGCGGCGGCGCGGCTGAGCATGGAATCGAGGAAGTTCTGATGCGCACCCTGACACAACCTGGAACCGTCATTCCGGCGCACGCCGGAATCCAGAACATCCTAGACCTCGACCCCGGCTTTCGCCGGGGTGACAGGCACTGAGAGGCCCCATGTTCCCCATCCGCCCCAACGAGCCCGACTACGCGCTCCTGAAAGATCCGAGCAGCAAGCTGCAAAACCGCTATGGACAATCCATCGAGACCGTGCCGGAAGGCCACGAACTGCGCGGCCACAGCCTCAACATCAACGGTGACGCCGGCATCGGCGCCAACCCCAATCGCTACAAGCAGCACGGCTTCTATTTCAACGCCGACAACTGCATCGCCTGCCATGCCTGCGAGGCGGCGTGTTCCGAGAAGAACGACAACCCGGCGCACATCGCTTTCCGTTCGGTGGGCTTCGTCGAGGGCGGTACCTACCCGTCCTACCAGCGCCTCAACATCTCGATGGCCTGCAACCACTGCGACAACCCGGTCTGCCTGCAAGGCTGCCCGACCCGCGCCTATACCAAGTTCGCGGAGTACGGCGCGGTGTTGCAGGACCCGGACATCTGCTTCGGCTGCGGCTACTGCACCTGGGTGTGCCCGTACAACGCGCCGCAGCTCGACCCGATCAAGGGCCAGGTATCCAAGTGCAACATGTGCGTGGACCGCCTCGAAGTCGGCCTGAAACCGTCCTGCGTATCGGCCTGTCTCGGCAAGGCGCTGGACTTCGGCGTCATCGAGAATATCCCGGAAGGGCGCAGCCAGGCCAAGACGGAAATCCCCGGTTTCCCGCGTCCCGACATCACCCACCCCAACATCCGCTTCCAGCAGACGCGTACCACCCAGCGCGACATGGTGCGGGTGGACAGCATGCCGGTGAAATACCACCGCGATGATGACCGCGGCGGCTTCCGCCCGGTGCTGGACCCGAAGCACGATTTCAAACGGGAATGGAACCTCGGCAAGCTGCTGGGCAGCCACGAAAACGCCCACATCATCTTCACCCTCTGCGTGCAGGCCGCGATGGGCGCCTTCCTGATGCTGGCGCTGGGCGCCTGGCTGAACCTGGCGGCGGTGATCGCGTTCATCGGCAGCGCCGCCTATCTGCCCGCCGTCGCCGCCATGCTGGGGCTGATGACCGTCGGCCTGGTCAAGCTCAACCTGCACCTGGGCAAGCCGCTGCGCTTCTATCGCGGTTTCAACAACTGGCGGTTGTCGCCGGTCAGCCGCGAGATCGCCGGGGTGTCACTGTTCTTCGCCGGGCTGTCGGGCTATGCCGTGTTCAGCGTCGCCGGCGACTTCCTCCCCGCCGTCGCCCCGTTCGCCGCTGCGCTGAAACAGGTGGCCACAGCCGCCGGCCTGCTCGGGCTGGCCTTCGGCGGCTACTACATGATCAAGCTCTACCGCATCCCGGCGCGACCGTTCTGGGACCACTGGCACACCGGCGCCGCTTTCTCCGGCACCGCGCTGGGCCTGGGCGCGCTGTTGCTGGCGTTGGTCGCCCTGGCTTTCGGTGCGATGACGCCGGACCTGGGCAGCGGCCTGGCCAGCCTGATCGCCGCGGCGCTGCTGCTCGAAGGCGTCGGCCTGCTCGCCCATCTCCGCGACCTGCGCGGCCAGGGCGAAGAGGGTGATGCTTCCTTCTACGAACAGACCACGACCTTCGGCTACCCCTACTGGCTGCGCAACGGGCTCCTGGCCCTGAGTCTGGTGCTGGCGCTGATCACGGCCGCCACCGGCAACCCGCTCCTCTTCCTGCCGTTGGCGCTGACCCTGACCACCGCCGCCATCCTCGGCCGCGCCCTGTTCTACGTCCTGGTCATCCCCACCACCATGCCCGGCGCCTTCTTCTGGCGCAACAAGGGCTTCGTCGAACACGCAAGGGAAGTCGGCCTGGCCGACATGCCGCAACTGGGCGTGGTGCCGGATACGCACTGAGCGCCGCGAGCAACTGCAAGAAATACAGCGCCGGCGCACCCCGCCGGCGTTTTTCATCTCGTCGCGTCCGCAAGTCAGCCCCCCCACGAAAGCATCCGCATACCGCCCCCTCTTCCGAAAGGGAAGACACCGCCTGCGTCGATCCGGCGCCAAACGCCAGAAGATCCGTGCGGCCTATACAGGTGGACATTCCTGGCGACACGCCCCTTGAACGCTGGGTGTTGGAACACTTAACCAGCGCCATGAGGGTCTGTCCCCTATTCGTATGTCCCTGTGGTTCTCTGGCCTTTGGGCGAGATTCTGACGCTGTATGAGTGCATGAAGCAGCGGATCACCGAGTTGACCCGCTCCCAATACGCCATCACGGTGCTGGATGCCTTGTTTGACCGGCCCATTTTCCAGTCTGGCGACTTTGTGCAGCGCTCCGGCATTCCGAAACAAACCGCGCTGCCTTTTTCTGCGAACCTTGCGTGAAGCCGGTGTGCTGCACGTGTTGCGCGAGGCCAGTGGCCGACGCTCGGCTGTCCTGGCCTTCAGGGAATTGCTCAATAGCGCCGAGGGGAGACAGGTGATTTGAGTCCGGATAAAGCCACACAGTCCATTTGTGTCCGATGGTTGTGTGTTTTCAATACACAAAAACGCTTGTACATGCTGCATCGGACTCAAGTACGGGGAGTTGTTGCCATGCCACAAACTACTGAAAAAGCCTTTGAGTCCTGGCTGGAACAGATGCTGGTCACCGGCGGCTGGCAGCCGGGCGCCAACGCCGAGTGGGACCAGGCGCGGGCCTTGTTCCCGGCGCGGGTGTTCGCCTTCATCGAGGCCACCCAGCCCAAACTCTGGAGAGATATGGCCGGGCTGCACGGCGACAATCTCCGGCCGATGCTGCTCGATGCGCTGGTGAAGGAACTGGACATCAAAGGCAGCTTGCACGTGCTGCGCCACGGCTTCAAGTTCTACGGCAAGTTGTTCCGCCTGGCCTGGTTCAAGCCGGCCCACGGGCTCTCGCCGGGCGTGCTGGAACTCTATGTCCGGAACCAGATTACGGTGACCCGGCAGGTGCCCTGCCATCCCGGCGACCACAGCACGGTGGACATGGTGTTGGCGGTCAATGGCCTGCCGGTGGCGACTATCGAGCTGAAGAACCCGGGCACCGGCCAGAGCTGGCGGCACGCGGTGAGGCAGTACCAATCCGACCGCGACCCGCGTGCGCCGCTGTTCGACTTCAAGAAGCGGGCGCTGGTGCATTTCGCCGCCGACCCCGACGAAGTCCACATGACGACGCAACTGGCCAGGGACAAGACCGTGTTCCTGCCCTTCAACCGGGGCAGCCACCCGGGTCAGGTGCAATGCGGCGCGGGTAATCCGCAGCACAAGAGCGGCTACCGGACCGGCTATTTCTGGGAAGAGACGCTCGCCCGCGACAGCTTTCTCGACATCCTCGGCCACTTCCTGTTCATCGAGAAGGACGAGCAGAAGGTGGATGACGCGAGGTCGTCAAACCCGGGCGGCAAGAAGCTGGTGACCACCGAAAAGATGGTGTTCCCGCGTTATCACCAGCTGGACGCGGTGCGGGCGCTGATCGATGCCAGCCGTCTTGAGGGGGCCGGGCACAACTACCTGATCCAGCACTCGGCGGGCAGCGGCAAGACCAACAGCATTTCCTGGCTGTCGCACCGGCTGGCCAGCCTGCACAACGCGCAGGATCAGAAGGTGTTCGATTGCGTGGTGGTGATCACCGACCGCAAGGTGCTGGACAAGCAGTTGCAGGATGCGATCTACCAGATCGAGCACGCCCAGGGCGTGGTCAAGGCCACCCAGTATATGGATGACGGCGAGTTCCAGCGCACGGCGTTTCCGATTCTGGCGCGGGAGATCTTCGAAACGATCCGGGCCGTCGGGCCGTCGGGCCGTCGGGCCTTCTGGCCGCCAGGCGCCGGCAGGTCAAGCCGAGTGAGCCGTTCCGCAGAGAAACAGGGGACAGACCACGTTTTTCACTCGCCACCACGGCGGCCCCCCTTGGCCCAACGGCATTCGTGCCGCACATCGCCGCCGCCGATCTGGGCAGGGCGAATCTGGAGCCGGCGAGACGCTGACCTCCCCGTCAGGTGCGGACAACCGGCCGTCGACTTCGCTGCCGCCATCGCGTCTGGCAGATAAGCGGCGCGCCTTCCGCCCCGTGGCCTAGCCGCCGCTCAATGCCTGGAAGATATAGAGCGTACCGCCCTCCGGCACGTGGTCGGAGAGGGTCTTGCGGTCGATGACCAGGCAGTCGTCGATGCTGAGGTTGACATGCCGGCGCAGCGCGCCGCGTTCATCGACGATGTAATCGGAAAACCCGGGGGCCAGGGCGTCGACCGCGCGCAGGATCTCGGCGACCGAACCGGCCGGCACCGTGATCGCGCGGTTCTCCAGCGCCGGGAAGAAGCGGTAGAGGTGCCGCGTCAGGGTCACCGTCGGCATGGCGTATGCCCTTCAGCCGAAGCGCACCGAATACACCGGCGGGAAGTGGTTGCCCAGGCATTGCCAGGTTTCGCCACGGTCTTCCGAGAGGTAGACGTTGCCGGTGGTGCTGCCGAAGCAGAGGCGGTCGCCGGAGACGTCGAGGCCGTGGCGCAGGACGATGTCGTAGGCGTGTTCCTGCGGCAGGCCGTCGCGGAAGGCTTGCCAGGTCTGGCCGCCATCCGTGGTGCGGGCGATGCAGAGGCCGCCGTCGAGCGCCATGCGCGCCATGTCGGCGCGCGCCGGCACCACCCAGGCGGTGCGCCCGTCATGGGTATCGGCGGCGATGGGAAAGCCGAAGTGCACCCCGGCATCGGGCTGGCTGACCTTCTTCCAGGTCTGCGCGCCGTCCTCGCTGTAGAAGACGCCGCAGTGGTTCTGCTGCCAGAGGTGATCCGGCTGCCCCGGGCAGGCGGTGACAAAGTGTGGGTCGTGGCCCCACTCGGCTTCCGGGTTCGGCAGGTAGTCGTTGGTCACGCCGCGATTGCGTCCGCTCCAGGTCAAGCCGCCGTCGCGGGTTTCCAGCACGCCGGCGGAAGACACGGCGATGTGCAGGTGGTTGGCGTCGCGCGGGTCGACGACGATGGAGTGGATGCCGGGCTCGAACACGCCGTAGTCGATGCTCGCCGGGGTGCCGAACCAGCGGTTTTCGCTGCTGGCGTCGCCGGCGAACAGGTCGCCGCCGCGGCTTTCATGGTTCCAGAGCGGGCGGTTGAGTGCCCAGGTATCGCCGCCGTCGTCGCTAACAAACAGGCCGCCGGGAATGGTGCCGGCGTACACGCGGCCGGGTTGATCGGCATGGCCGAACGCGAGGGTCCAGATCTTGTAGACGGTGGCGTCCTGGTACTCGGGCGCGCCGGTGGGCGCCAGCGGGTCGAAATCCGGGGTCGGCAGCACCTTGGCGATGTAGCGCGCACCTTCGGGATACTTCAGGGACAGCACGTCCTCCCAGGTCGCGCCGCCGTCGCGCGAGCGCGACAGCTTGGGGCCCCAGTGGCCGTGGTCCTGGGAAGCCCAGAGGGTGCCGTCGCGCGGGTCGCGCGCCGCGTAGCAGATCGGGATGCCCGCGTGCCCGATCGGGCGAGGGCGCCAGGTGGCGTTCACTCGGTCGAAGATGACGGTGCCCTTGCGGGTGCCCAGCAGAATCATGTCGGACATAAGACTGACCTCGCGTTCGGATGGCGTTGTGGGAAAGGCGGGCTGTGTTCGGCGCGTTGTACCACGGCGCTTCGCGCTTGGGCAGCCTCGGCCGCTCGCCTGACCCCGCACCCCAATCTGGTGCGTCATCGCGCGCCAGGTTCCGAATCGGTGCGCGCGGGGTGGCGGGCGCCGTGCCGGACGAGCCGCGTCCGCCCTCGCCCAGCGGGCGCCCAGGCCAGGAAAGACGGGCGTTTCCGCCGGGCTGCCCGCCTTCTTTCAGCGCTGGTACGAGTTTTGCTTATTCATACCCATTCAGCCGCGGGATGGGCAAGTGTTTGCCTCACGCGGCTGCTGGACAACGGTGTCCGCCTTGAGGCGCACACCGTTTTTTTTTGCCCACGTCACACAAGGAGCCCTCCATGACCAAGGGATTCTGGCAATCCGGCCACACCCCGACGCTGCTGTCGGCCTTTCTCTATTTCGACCTGGCCTTCATGGTCTGGGTTTTGTTGGGACCGATGGGCGTGCAGATCGCCGCCGACCTCCAACTCACCCCGGCGCAGAAAGGGCTGATGGTGGCCACGCCGGTCCTGGCCGGCGCCCTGTTGCGCATCGTGATGGGCGTACTGGTGGACCAGATCAAGCCGAAACGTGCCGGCATCGTTGGCCAACTCATCGTCATGAGCGGGCTGGGTGCGGCCTGGCTGTTCGGCATCCACAGCTTCCAGCAGGTGCTGCTGCTCGGCATCGTCCTCGGTTTCGCCGGCGCCGCCTTCGCGGTGGCGCTGCCGCTGGCCTCGCGCTGGTATCCGCCGCAGCATCAGGGCGCGGCGCTGGGCATCGCCGGCGCCGGCAACTCCGGCACCGTTTTGGCGGCTCTGTTCGCGCCCGGCCTGGCCCTGGCCTTCGGCTGGACCAACGTGTTCGGCCTGGTGTTGGTTCCGCTGGGCATCGTCTTCCTGGTTTTCCTGGTGTTCGCCAAGGACGCGCCGGAATGCCCGCCGCCCAAGACCTTCGCCGAATACACCGGCATCCTGAAAGACAAGGATGCCTGGTGGTTCATGTTCTTCTATTCGGTCACCTTCGGCGGTTTCGTCGGCCTCGCCTCCAGCCTGACCATCTACTTCAATGACCAGTACGGCCTGCCGCCGGTGACCGCCGGTTACTTCACCGCCGCCTGCGTGTTCGCCGGCTCCCTGGTGCGGCCAATCGGCGGCGTGGTGGCCGACCGTATCGGTGGTGTCCGCTCCCTGACCGTGATGTATGGCCTGGCGGCCGTCTTCCTGGCGACGGTGAGTGTTGGCCTGCCCAATCAGTGGCTGGCCCTGGCCGGCTTCGTCGCCGCCATGCTGTCCCTGGGCATGGGCAACGGCGCGGTGTTCCAGCTGGTACCGCAACGCTTCCGCAAGGAGATCGGAGTGATGACCGGCCTGGTCGGCATGGCCGGCGGCGTCGGCGGCTTCTACCTGGCTTCCAGCCTCGGCTTCTCCAAGGGCCTGACCGGCAGCTATCAGATCGGCTTCCTGATTTTCGCGGGCCTCTGCCTGGTCGCGCTGGTCGGCCTCACCTCGGTGAAGACCCGCTGGCGCACCACCTGGGGTGCAACCACCCTGGCGCGGGTGTGAGTTAGTGTTGAACACGATGGCTCCCCCCTTATCCAATGGGGACGCTGGAGGGGATTTCTGCAAGGGTCGCACCTGCTCTGACCTCCGCAAATCCCCCCTAAACCCTCTTTGAGAAAGGGGGGGGACAAAGGGCCACTTCGCATCGACCCGTTTCCCGGTAACGTCTCTCTTATGCAACTTTCCTTCGGCTACGCCACCGAAACCGGCCCGCGCCCTCGCAACGAGGACTTCGGCGGTTTCACCACGCCCGCCGCCGCCACGGTGGCGGTGAAGGGGTACCTGGCGGCGCTCGCCGATGGCGTGTCGGGCGGCACGCACGGCCGCGAAGCGGCGGAAAGCACGGTGCGCAACCTGCTCGCCGATTACTACGCCACGCCCGAGACATGGGAAGTGGCGCACGCTCTCGACACCGTCATCCAGAGCCAGAACCGCTGGCTTTCCGGCCAGGTCGCTTCGCGCCGGGAAGCCGGCGGCATGGCCTGTACCCTGTCGGCACTGGTGCTGCGTGGGCGGCGCTGGCATCTGGCGCATGTCGGCGACACCCGCATCTACCGCCTGCGCGGCGAGCACCTGGAACAACTCACCCAGGACCACACCTGGGAGCAGCCAGGCATGGAACATGTGCTGAAACGTGCGGTCGGCCTGGATACGCATCTTCGGGTGGATCACGCCGAGGGTGAGCTGGCGGCGGGCGACGTGCTTCTCATCGCCTGCGATGGGGTCTGGCAGCCGCTGGGGCAGGTCGAACTGCATCGCCTGCTGCGGCTCTACGACGATGCCGACCTCTGCGCCCGCAGACTGGTGGCCGAGGCGCTACGCCAGGGCGGTGGCGACAATGCCAGCGCCCTGGTGATCCGCGTGCTCGACCTGGGGGAAGACGTCGACCAGACCGCGTTCCTCAACCGTCGCCACCTGCCCCTGCCCGGCCACCTGGCACCCGGTTCGTCGCTGGATGGCTACATCATCGACGAAGTGCTGCATGATTCGCGCGAGACCCTGTTGTACCGGGCGCGCATGGCGGATTCCGGACAATCCTGCGTGCTCAAGACCCTGCAGCCACGCCTGGAGGGCGACGCCGAACTGGCCGACCGCCTGCTCATGGAGGAATGGCTGGGCAAGCGGGTGCGTTCACATTACTTCGTGGAAATCCTGCCGGCACCGGCACGCAACTTCCTCTACTTCGCGATGAGCTGGCATCCCGGCCAGACACTGCAGGCCAGTCTGGAGCAGGGTCGTCATTTCAGCGCCCAGGAAACGGTGTCGCTGGGCATTCGGCTGCTCAAGGGCCTGGCCGCGCTGCACCGCATGGACGTGGCGCACCGTGATCTGAAACCGGCGAACCTGCATCTCGGCGAGGATGGCAGGCTGCGCATACTCGATCTCGGTGTCGCCGATTGCCCGGCCTGTCCGCGTGGTCAGGTCGAGGGTCATCCCGGCACCCCCAGCTACATGGCGCCGGAGCTGTTCTCGGGCGAGCAGGGAGAGGCCGGCATGGCCCGCGGTGCCGATCTTTACGCGGTCGGCGTCACCCTCTATCACCTGCTCACCCGCAAGTACCCCTACGGCGAGATCGAGGCGTTCCAGCACCCGCGCTTCGGCGATCCGGTGCCGCCGACGCGCTATCGCCCGGAACTCCCGGGCTGGCTGGAGAACGCCCTGCTCAAAGCCTGCGCGCGGACGCCGGATGCGCGCTTCGAAACCGCCGAGGAGTTCCTGCTCGCCCTGGAACGGGGCGAGTCCAGTCGCCTGGCGCGACCGCGCCCCACCCCATTGGCCGCGCGCGACCCTGCACGTTTCTGGCAGACTGTCGCGCTCGTCGCGGTTGTGTTCAATCTGCTGCTCCTCTACCTCCTGGTGGCGGGATAGGCAGTCATTCATTCAAGGAGAATTCCATGCTGGTCAAAGACATCATGAGCCGTGGCGCCCGCACGGTCGGCCCCGACACCCCCCTGCTCGAAGTATCCTCGCTGATGTGCCTGTACCGGCTCTCCGGCCTGCCGGTGGTGGTGGACGGCAAACTCACCGGCTTCGTCGCCGAGAAGGACGTGCTCTCACGCCTGTTCCCCACCCTGTCCGATTTCCGCGACGGCATGATGGGCGTCGACTACGCGGCGATGGAGGCCCAGTACAAGGAGGTATTGCACCTCAAGACCGCCGACATCATGGCGACACGGGTGATCAGCGTCTCCCCCGAGATGCACGCCCTGCAGGCCGCTGCCACCATGGCGCGGCACAACTTCCGCCGCATCCCGGTGGCCACCGGCGACACCCTGGTCGGCATGCTCTCCCTGGGCGACGTGCACAAGGCGCTGTTCCACGCCAACGTCTCCGGCATCGGGCACTGACCGGCCCGGATTACCGCCGCCATGCCCGCCAGCGTCTCCGCCAGCCCGCCCGAGCTGCGCGTCATGATCGTCGACAACGATGTCGAGCGCAGCCGCAACCTGCGCGGCGCCCTGACCCTGGCGGGCTATCACGTGGTGGCGGTACTGAAGGAATCGCTGGCCCTGCCCGACGCGGTAAACGGCTTGAAGCCGCACATCGTCATCGTCGCCGCCGACTCGCCGGACCGCGACACCCTCGAACACATCAGCGTCACCACCCGCGACGCGCCGCGACCGGTGGTGATGTTCACCCAGGACGGCACCAGCGAAAGCATCCGCGCGGCGGTCAAGGCTGGGGTTTCCGCCTATGTGGTGGATGGCCTGGCGCCGGAACGCATCCGCTCCATCCTGGAGGTGGCCTGCGCCCGCTTCGATGCCCACCAGGAACTGACCGGACGCCTGGCGGAAAGCGAGCGTCAGCTGGCCGAGCGCAAGAATGTGGAAAAGGCCAAGGGCCTGCTCATGAAGAAGCGCGGCCTCTCCGAGGACGAGGCCTTCCGCGAAATGCGCGCCCTGGCCATGCGCACCGGCAAGAAGCTGGGCGAGGTGGCCGAAACCCTGATCGCGGCGGCTCACCTGCTGTAAGGCAAGTCGCGCCGGCGCTACATTTCACTGGCAGACCTGCTGCAGGTCGAAAGAGAGCAGATCGGTCTTGTTGATGCCGGTCATGCCGAGGCTGACCGCCTCGTGCAGGATCTTGATGGTCGGCGGCGTGATGCCGACCACTTCCGTGGGGCACTTGAACGACACCACCACCAGCGGCTTCTCCCCGGTCGGATACACCTTGGTGATCTTGGGCAGGATGCTCTGGCCGCTGTCCGGCAGCAGGGGAATCGAGGGGAGCAGACCGGAGAAAAAACCGCCCGAGGACGCTTGCGGTGCGGTGGTGACCGGCTCGACGGCGCGCCCTGCGCCGGCTTCGCGCGGTTGCGGTCGCGGCAGATAGGGATTTTCCCCACCACCGCCGATCATCGGAACCGGCCTCGGTGTGTATATCGGGGGGATATAGGCGGGCGGGGTGGACGTGGGCGCGGCAACCCGGGGCAGCGCGGCGGACTGCACCGGGTCGCTGGCTGCCGGGGTGACTGGCGGCGCCTCGCTGCCCCGCGTTTCCACGACGACCGGGGCGGCGACCACTGGCGGCCGCGCCACGTTGGCCGCCGCTGTCGGCACGCTCAGCATGGTGGTCAAGGAAAGGCGCAAACCCCCGGCAGTAGCGCTGTCGATGACGACGCGGTCCACCACAGGTGGGCTGACCGGGCGCGGCGCAGAAACGGTCTTGCCCGCGCGCTTCTTGGCGGCCGCCACCTTGGCGCGGTCGGCGGCCGCCGCCGGCACGGCGGCGAGGAGTGCGATGAGCGCGCCACTCAGGATTCGTGTTCGCTGTTTCATGGTTGATTGCTTCGGTGTAAGTCGTATGCGGCGGGCCGCCGGGTGTTCTGACACGGCATGGGGTGTGGTACCCGCGCGGGGTGCATGGACGATACAGAATCAGGGCCGCGATCCCGCAGCCGTTTCAATCACCCGGACTGAATCCATTCGCCTTGAGTGGCTGGCTTGCCTCGCGCGGGCGCGTCGCCCCATTGCGGACCCGCGCATCCCAAAAAAGTGCATGACGCACCACACTTGCGCCGAGCCGACATTGACCGCGATCAACTAATGCCAAGATCAGCAGGAAATCCTTCTGTATACAACGAGTTACAAATAACACTCGACTTGGCACGCCTTCTGCTAAGAGAAGACCGACACGATCCTGGATCGAGTTAAAGATTCCGCACCAATGTCGGTGCAACCGGACAACGGCGTCCCACCCCGCGCAAATGCGCGAAGGTCGGACGCCATTTTTTTTGGAGCTTCAAATGAAAGACGAACCTTCACCCCTGATCCTTCCCGAGTCCGTCGAAGTCAGCGCAAGCAAGCGCGATTTCCTCAAGAAAACCATGGGCCTCTCCGCCGCCGCCGCGCTGATGGCGATGGTGCCTCCGGGTGTCCGCAGCGGCGCCTGGGCGGCCGGCTCCGATGCCCCGGAGAAGACCGAGGTCAAGATCGGCTTCATCCCGCTGACCGATTGTGCCAGCGTGGCCATCGCCGCAGAGAAAGGCTTCGACAAGAAGTACGGCATCAAGATCGTCCCGAGCAAGGAGGCCTCCTGGGCCGGCGTCCGCGACAAGCTGGTGAACGGCGAACTGGATGCCTCGCATGTGCTCTACGGCCTGATCTACGGCCTGCAACTGGGCGTCTCCGGCCCGCAGAAAGACATGGCCGTGCTGATGTCGATCAACAACAACGGCCAGGGCATCACCCTCAACAACCAGATCAGGGCCAAGGGCGTCACCGACGGCGAGGGACTGGCGAAGCTGGTCAAGGCGGAACCGAAGGAGTGGACCTTCGCCCAGACCTTCCCCACCGGCACCCACGCCATGTGGCTGTATTACTGGATGGCCAGCTACGGCATCGACCCCTTCCGCGACGTCAAGGTGATCACCGTGCCGCCGCCGCAGATGGTAGCCAACATGCGGGTGGACAAGATGGATGGCTACTGCGTCGGCGAGCCGTGGAACGCCCGCGCCATCCACGACAGGATCGGCTTCTCCGCCGCCACCAGCCAGGACATCTGGACCGACCACCCGGAGAAGGTGCTGGGCACCACCCTGGAGTTCGTGCAGAAATACCCCAACACCGCCCGCGCCATGGTGGCGGCCCTGCTCGACGCCTCAAAGTACATCGACACCATGAGCAACCGTACCGAGGTGGCGCGCATCATCGCCGGCAAGGGCTACGTGAACACCGAGTTCGACGTCATCGAGGACCGCATGCTCGGCCAGTATGACAACGGGCTAGGCAAGAAGTGGCAGGACGCCAACTACATGAAGTTCTTCAACGACGGCAAGGTCAACTTCCCCTACCTCTCCGACGGCATGTGGTTCCTCACCCAGCACAAGCGCTGGGGCCTGTTGAAGGAGCACCCCGACTACCTGGGGGTGGCGAAGAAGGTCAACCAGATCGCCCTCTACAAGGACGCCGCGGGCATGGCAAAAGTCGCCGTGCCCAAGTCCGAGATGCGCACGTCCAGGCTCATCGACGGCGTGGTCTGGGACGGCAAGAACCCGAAGGCGTATGCCGACGGTTTCAAGATCAAGACTTGAACATGCAACGCCGGCTTGCCGCCGGCTGACCACCGCCGGCGGCAAGCCGGCGGCATAGGAGACCGCCATGAGCGCAACGACCCTGGATGAAGGCAGTTTGAAAGACATCATGAATGCACCCGACACCGTGCCTCTGACACCGGCACCCGTCGCGCAGGCCGCCGCGACGACCGAGACTGCGGCCACGCCAGCGCGCAACCCGCGCGTCATCGCCCTGACCGAATCCCTCGGAAAACTGTTCAGCGCCGCGCTGCCGCCCACGCTCGGACTGATCCTGTTCATCCTCGCCTGGCAGCTGGTCTCCAGCAGCGGCGGCGAAACCGGCCTGCCAGGCCCGGCCAAGACCTGGGAATCGGCACAGGCCCTGTTTGCCGATCCGTTCTATGACAATGGCCCCAACGACAAGGGTATCGGCTGGAACATCCTGCACTCCCTGTACCGTGTCGGCGCCGGTTTCGGCCTCGCCGCGCTGGTGGGCATTCCGCTCGGCTTCATGATCGGCCGCTTCGCCTTTCTCTCCGGCATGGTCGCGCCCATCATCAGCCTGTTGCGCCCGGTCTCGCCGCTGGCCTGGCTGCCGATCGGCCTCTATGTGTTCAAGGAAACCGAGCCGGCCTCGCTTTGGGTGATCTTCATCTCCAGCATCTGGCCGATCATCCTCAACACCGCCGCCGGCGTCTCGCGGGTGCCACAGGATTACCTGAACGTGGCGCGGGTGTTGAACCTGTCGGAATGGAAAATCTTCACCCGCATCCTGTTCCCCTCCGTGCTGCCGCACCTGATGACCGGCATCCGTCTCTCCATCGGTGTCGCCTGGCTGGTGATCGTCGCCGCCGAAATGCTTACCGGCGGCACCGGCCTCGGCTTCTGGGTGTGGGACGAGTGGAACAACCTCAACGTCGAACACATCCTGATCGCCATTTTCATCGTCGGTATCGTCGGCCTGGCACTGGAACAGCTGCTGGTGATGATTGCCAACCGATTCAATTACGAGTGACAAGTTGGCAGTAGGCAGCGTTCAGCTCCTACGCCTGGTCAGCCAACTGCCAACTGCCGCCTGCTCACTGACTCCCGGAGACTTCAAATGCACGACTACCTGCACATCGACCGCACCAAGATGGTGTTCGACACCAAGAAGGGCAAATTCACCGCGCTCACCGACATCAACCTCACGGTCAAGCAAGGCGAGTTCATCGCCCTGATCGGCCACTCCGGCTGCGGCAAGTCCACCCTGCTCAACCTGGTGGCCGGCCTCAACGACCCGACTGAAGGGGTGCTGCTGCTCAACAATCGCGAGATCAAGGGTCCGGGCCCGGATCGCGGCATGGTGTTCCAGAATCACTCCCTGCTGCCCTGGCTGACCTGCTACGGCAACATCCACCTGGCCGTGGAACGCGTGTTCGGCGGCAAGGAATCCGCCAGGCAGCTGCGCGAACGGACCCTGAACGCGCTGGAACTGGTGCACCTTACGCACGCCGCCGACAAGCGGCCCGGCGAGATTTCCGGTGGCATGAAACAGCGCGTCGGCATCGCCCGCGCCCTGGCGATGGAGCCGAAAGTCCTGCTGATGGACGAGCCGTTCGGCGCCCTCGATGCCCTGACCCGCGCCAGCCTGCAGGATGAACTGATGCGCATCGTCGAAGACACCAGGGCCACCACCCTCATGGTGACCCACGATGTCGATGAAGCGGTGCTGCTCTCCGACCGCATCGTCATGATGACCAACGGCCCGGCCGCCACCATCGGCGAAATCCTCGATGTCGATTTGCCCCGCCCGCGCGACCGGCTGGCCCTGGCGGAAAATGCCCAATATCATCATCTTCGCGGCCAGGTGCTCTCTTTCCTGTACAAGAAGCACCACAAGGAGGCGGCCTGACCCCGCATCCCGGAACCACGTTCCACCCTGGCAAGTTGACCTGAATCAGCGAATCACTTGAATGAGCAGCCACACCATGCCTCAACCGACACCGCTTCGGGTGGGCTTCATCCCCCTGACCGACTGCGCGCCGCTGGCCATGGCGGCGGCCAAGGGCTTCGACCGCAAGCACGGCATCGAACTGGTGCTGTCGCGGGAGTCCTCCTGGGCCGCCATCCGCGACAAGCTGTTGACCGGCGATCTCGATGCGGCCCATGCCCTGTACGGGATGATCTACGGCGCCCGCATGGGCATCGGCGGGCCGCGCCAGGACCTGGCTGTGCTGATGACCCTCAACCGCAACGGCCAGGCCATTACCCTGTCGCGGCGCCTGCATGAACGTGGCGTCCACGACGGCGCCAGTCTGGCCCGGCTGCTCCAGGGCGACCCACGCCGCCACACCTTCGCCCAGACCTTTCCCACCGGCACCCATGCCATGTGGCTGTATTACTGGCTGGCGAGCCACGGCATCCACCCGTTCCGTGACATCAACAACGTGGTGGTGCCGCCACCGCAGATGGCCGGCCATCTCGCCGTCGGCAACATGGATGGTTTCTGTGCCGGCGAACCCTGGAACGCGCTCGCCATCCACGAGAACGCCGGCTTCACCGTGACCACCAGCCAGGACATCTGGCCCGGGCATCCGGAAAAGGTGCTGGCCTGCGGCTCGCGTTTCGCGGCCGAGCGTCCCGACCTGGCGCGCGCCCTGATCATGGCGGTACTGGAAGCGGCGCGTTATCTCGATACCGATGTCGGCCGTCGCGAGGCCGCTCGCCTGCTCGCCGGCCCCGCTTTCATCGATGTGCCCGAAGCCCTGATCGAGGGCCGCCTGCTCGGTCACTACCAGGACGGTCTCGGCCGCGCATGGCGGGACGAGCACGCCATGCGCTTCTTCGACGACGGCCAGGTCAACTTTCCCTGGCTGTCCGACGGCATCTGGTTCCTCACCCAGCAGCATCGCTGGGGCATGCTCGCCAGCCACCCCGACTACCTCGCGGTGGCGCGACAGGTGAACCGGATCGATCTCTACCGTGAAGCCGCCGGACAGATCGGCATAGCGGTTCCGGGCGTGGACATGCGCGCCAGCACGCTCCTGGATGATCGCGTCTGGGATGGCCGCGACCCCGTGGCCTATGCCGAAGGCTTTGCCATCGCGGGAGGCGGCTATCGCGAGGCGGCCTGACGACAGGGTCGCCCCTACCCGCGCGTCCCCGGACTGGCACGCGCATTGCTGAACCCCGGTCGTGGGATGATGGCTGCGCAGCCTTCATCCCAATGTCGACAGGAGGTCTCATGAAACAGTGTATTCAGCGGATAGTTCTGCTCCTCGCCCTCGCCTGGCCGAGCCTGGCGGCCCACGCCGCCGGACCCGAGCCCATGCTGCTCACCGCCACCGCCGAGGGCAGAACCATGGAGCAGGCGGTCGCCGCGCTATCCCAGGCCATCGTCAACCACAACTACACCTTCGTGCGGCAGCAGGCCATCGATGCGCGCCTGGTGCCCTACGCCCAGGAAGTGCGCTCGGTGCGCCTGGTGTATTTCTGCAATTTCGCCAAGATGGACCGCGTCCTGCGCCTCGATCCTCGCGCCACGCAACTGATGCCCTGCCGCATCACCCTGGTGGAAACCACCGCCGGCGTCGATCTGATCGCGGTCAATCCGGCCTGGGTCACCCAGGCGATTCCCGCCCTGCACGGAGAGTGCGAGGAACTGAAACAGGACTATCTGGCGATCCTGGAGGAGACCGCGCTATGAACCGTCAATCGCTGCTGTTCGCCCTGCTCCTGCCGCTCCTGGCGCATGCCGATCCGGTCAGCGTCAGCAAGGCCGTGGAAATGCGCCAGGGTCTCGACGACATCGCCCTGGCCGCCGCCAACCACGACCTGGTGCTGGTGAAGATGCAGCCGATCGACACCGCCCTGGCCAAGCGCGGTTTCGAGAACCCGCATATCCGCATCCTGTTCATCGGCAGCGAATCCGCCGTGCGCTGGGCGGAGGCCGCGGAACCACGCCTGCTCAACCTGCTGCCCCTGCGCCTGACCCTGATCCAGCGGGACGGCATGCTCACCGTGATGAGCGACGATTTCAGCCCCTGGCTACGGGAGTTTCCCGACGAACCCGCGCATCGCATGATCGAAGCCTGGCGAGCGGAATTGCGGACCATGCTGGAAGACTTCACCCGGCAATGACGCCCAGGGCCGCGCCAGAAACGGTGCATCAGGCTCCACTTCAGTGCGCCGAACCGCGACGAGGCTGCCACGCTCCGTTCCCCCGAGAAGAAATCGGCATCGATTCAAGCACTTGTAACAACCCCAGGCGATGGCACGGTCATTGCTAATGTTTAATTGACCCGCGCGGGGACGTGCCGGTCAACGCTCCTTCTCAGATGAGACTTGTCTACGGCGTCCTTCCCTCCGGGATCGACGCCGTCTTTTTTTCGGGTTACATCCTGAGGAAAAGCAGGGGTGCCCCCATCCCGCAGAGGAAACCCCATGCCAGCTCCGCAGGCCCGGCCAGCCGCAACCGCTTCGCAGCGCTCAAGGATAGGCTGAAGCAACCGGACCAGGGCTGAGCCGGGGATCGTCGCGGCCGTGCCCAAGCGATCCCTCACGATGCCACTCGACCCGCGCCAGGCGGAAGGTCACCCATGCAATCGGCATGGTTACGCTTACGACATTTCCCGTAGAGTCCAGGGCAAAATCGTGCAGTCTGATACGCGCCGGGGTGTTGCCCATGGTATGCGGACCTGATCGTCGGTGATTTCCCTCACGCGAGGATCACGCGCCCAGGGACTACCCTGGCGTCATACGAGGAGTATGTATATGAACGAAACCGCAGGCATCCTGATCGATTACAAGACCAAGAAGGCGCTGGTCATCGATGATTACCCCAGCATGCGCTCCGCCTTCAAGATGGCACTGGCGAGCTTCGGCATGACCAAGGTCGATCTTGCCGCGACCGGATCCGAAGCCCTGGTTCGGGTCAAGGGAATGCGCTACGACGTGATCATCAGCGATTACAACCTGGGGGAAGGCCGCGATGGTCAGCAGGTGCTCGAAGAGATGCGCCATCGCAATCTGATCAACCTGGAAACCGCTTTCCTGATGGTGACCGCGGAAAGCGTATATGAGCGCGTGGTGGCTGCCGCCGAACTGGCACCGGACGACTACCTGATCAAACCGTTCAACGGCGAAATCATGCGCACCCGCCTGGATGCCATCCTCAACAAGAAAGAGACCTTCCGGAACGTCTACCGCAGCTTCACCCAGGGCGACATGGAAGCCGCGCTGGCGGGATGTGACTCGATCATGAAAACGCAGCCCAAGTTTGCCGTGGACGCGCTGCGCTTCAAGGGCGAGGTCCTGATCGCCATGGGTGACTTCGAAGCCGCGGAAGCCCTCTACAAGCAAGTCATCGCGATGCGCGCCGTGCCCTGGTCGCGGCTGGGCCTGGCCAGGACGGCGCACCTGCAGCGCAAGGAGCCGGAAGCGGAAGAACTGCTCTCCGGCCTGATCAATCAATACCCGGAGCTGGTCTCCGGTTATGACCTGTTGGCCGAGGTCCAGCTCGCCCAGAACAAGCACAAGGATGCCCAGAACACCTTGCAGCGCGGGGTGTCGGTGTCGGCGAAATCAGCGCGCCGCCAGCGCCAACTGGGCGAGGTGTCTTATCAGAACGGTGACCTCAAGGGCGCAGAGACCGCATTCAAGGCGGCCATCGACAAGGGAAAAAACTCGGTCTTTCTCCTGATGAACGACTTTGCCAACCTTTCCCGCGTCCATCTCGATCAGGGAGACACGAAGGCCGCGGCCGAGGTGATCACGAACAACCGCAAGCTGCTGCAGGAGAACGACGAAGGCAAACTGGTCTCCGCGGTGGTCATGGCCCAGGTCAGCGCCCGCCAGGGCCGTGGCGAGGAGGCCCGCGAACACATGCAGGAGGCGCTGCGCAGGAAGCAGGCCGGGGCCCGCTGCGAACCCGAACTGGCCCTGGACATGGTGCAGGGATGCCTCAATTCGGGCATGGAGGAGGAAGCGAACCAACTGCTCGACGAAGTGGCGCGCAACGCCCACGACAGCACCGCCCTGCTGGACAAGGCCAAGCAGATCTACCGCGAAGCGGGCAGGGAAGCCGCCGTGGCGGCCATCCTGCAGAAAGCGACGGCGGAAGTCGCGCAATTGTCGCGGGACGGCGCCCTGCTGCTGCGGCGCGGCGAACTCAAGGCGGGCGTCGCCAAGCTGTTGCAGGCCGCCGAGGCGGCGCCACGCAATCCGCGGGTCCTGATGAATACGGCCTGGGCCGTCTTGCGCCTGATCGAGCAGGAGGGCAGTTCCGGCCGCATGCTCGAAGACGCGAAGCGCCTGCTGGCCGACGCCGCCTACCTGATGCCCGGACACCCGCGCCTGTCCGGCCTGCAAACCATGTTGCGCTCGGTGATGCGTAGCTAGCCACGCATCATCCGCATCCTGGACATCGCCAGCGCCGCGACTCACCCGCCCTTTCCCGCTGCTCCCCACCCGAGGATTCAACATGAGTACCCTTGAACACCAGGACCTTTACGCGGCCCTGTTGCATGAAATGAAGAACAACCTGGTCCTGATGGCCATGACCATCGAGCGGGTACCGCATACCCAGGAAGTGGACCACGACCAGCCGCTGGACGAGGCGCGCCTGCTCTGCCAGCGCGTTTCAGAGCGGCTGATGCAGGCCCTGCTGATCTACAAGAGCAGCAGCGGCGGCATGGTGCTGAACGCGGTGGATGCCTACTCACCCGAGGATTTCGTCGACGAAATGGCGCGACAGGCGCGCTATCTGCGCACCTCGCACCAGATCGAAACCTGTATCGACCCGGCCGTGCCGCCCATCTGGTTCTTCGACCGCAACCTGCTGGAAATGGCGTTGATCAATGCCATCCACAACTCCCTCTCCTTCGCGCGTAGATGCATCCGCATCCGGGCGCGAATGGACGACAACATGCTCTGCCTGGCGATCGAGGATGATTCCGATGGTTATCCCGCCCATATCCTGCAGGCGGCGGCGGATGACCAGCCCCTCAACAGTAGCGGTACCGGCCTCGGCCTGCGCTTCGCCAGCCTGATCGCCAAGGCCCACGAGAACAACGGGCGCAGGGGCGCTCTGGCGCTGCGCAACGAGAATGGTTCGGTATTCGAAATCAGGGTGCCCTGAAACCGCGCCCCGGCGCGCGGGCCTCGAGGCAGGTGGTCAGCGCGCGGGCGGCGCGACGGCGGGCTCGCCCTGCAGGCTGAGTTCCTGCGCGGCGCCCCCCACCTCGTTGAGGATCAGGACATTGACGCGACGGTTGCGGGCGCGGCCATCCGGAGTGGCATTGGTGTCCAGCGGCTGGTTGTCGGCATAGCCGATGGCGACCATGCGTGTCGTCGGCACACCCAGTTCGGCGAACAGGCGCACCACGCTGCCGGCCCGCGCCGAGGACAGTTCCCAGTTGGACGGGTAGGCCGGACTGTTGATCGGAATATTGTCGCTGTGGCCTTCCACCTGGATCGGATTCTCGACTTCGGCCAGCACCTTGGCGACGGCCGCCAGCGCCTGCTTGGATTGCGGGTTCAGGACGGCATCGCCGCTATTGAACAGCAGGCTGGCGTTGATTTCCACGGTGATGCCGCGCGGCGACTGGGTGACCCTGACCTTGCCGTTCTGGCTCATCGGCTTCATGGCATCGAGGACGTTCTTGGCAACGTTCTTCATGCGCTCGGCCGCCTGCTGGCGTTCCGGCGTGGTGCCGGGCGTAGTGCCCTGGGGATGCTGTACCGCGTGGCCGATGGGCATGCCGCTGCCATCGAGTACCGCAGGGTTCTTCGCGCCCATCTGGATGGCCTTGTCGGTGGAGGGCGCCTCGTGGAAGGCGTTGATCAGGGAATCCGACATCACCCGATACTTGCCCTCGTTGATCGAGGAAATGGCATACATCACCACGAAGAAGGCGAACAGCAGGGTGATGAAGTCGGCGTAGGAAACCAGCCAGCGCTCGACGTTCTCGTGTTCTTCCTCGGGTTTTTTCCGTGGCATGGCCCGTCAGGACAGATAGCCCTGCAGCTTCGCTTCGATGATGCGCGGGTTCTCGCCGTTGGCGATGGCCACCAGGCCCTGGATGAACAGTTCCTTGTCGGCCACCTGGCGGCCCACCCAATAACGCAGCTTGCCGGAGACCGGCAGGTAGAACAGGTTGGCGCCACCGACGCCATAGATGGTGGCGACGAAGGCCACCGCGATGCCGGAGCCCAGCTTGGAGGGATCGGACAGGTTCTCCATGACATGGATGAGGCCCATCACCGCACCCAGGATGCCGATGGTGGGCGAATAGCCGCCAGCGGCGAACCAGACCTTGGCCGCTTCGACATGATGGGTCTCGTAGGCCTGCAGGTCGACTTCCAGGGTTTCCCGCAGCACCTCCGGCTCGGCCCCGTCGACCAGCATCTGCAAGCCTCGGCGCTGAAACAGGTCGGCCTGCTGGTCGATCAGCGGTTCCAGTGCCAGGAGACCGCCCCGGCGGGCCTGATGGCTCCATTCGACAATCATCCCGAGGGTTTCCTGCGGCGCCACATGTGGCGGCTGGATCACCCACTTGAGCATGGCGAGGCCATCCAGGAACACCCTGGTATTGCTTTGCAGCATCACGGCGCCGAGGGTGCCACCAATGACGATCATGAAAGCGGTGAATTGCAGCAGGGAGCCCATGTGCCCCCCCTCCAGCGCCTGTCCGACCAGTATGGCGGAGAGACTAAGGACGATGCCGACGATGCTGATGATGTCCATGTTCAGGCCGACGACCATTCACGCAGGCGCCCGCGCAGGCGCGCGATGGCCTGGCTGTGCAACTGGCAGACACGGGATTCGGACACGCCCAGCACGGTGCCGATTTCCTTGAAGTTCATCTCCTGCTCGTAATACATGCCCATGAGCTGCTTCTCCCGCTCCGGCAGGATGCCCACCGCCTGCGCCAGCGCGGCCTTGAAATGGCGGGAGGAGAGCGCCTCCAGCGGTCCCTGATGATCGCCGTCGGCGAAACGTTCGAGGAAATCGTCGCCATCGCCGTCATGCAGATCCTCGTAATAAACCAACTGGGCACCACGGGCATCATTGAGCAAATCGTAATAGTCGTGGATGTCGAGACCCATCTCATCGGCGATCTCCTGCTCCGAGGGCGGCCGCTGGTGGCGCTGCTGCAGGACATGCATGGCGGTCTCGATCTGGCGGCCGGCACGGCGGACATTGCGCGATGCCCAGTCCGCCTCGCGCAACTCGTCCAGCATGGCACCGCGCACGCGTTGCGTGGCATAGGTCTCGAACAGCGCGCCCTGCTCGCTGTCATAACGATTGACCGCATCCATCAGCCCCATCAGCCCCGCCTGGATCAAGTCGTCAACCTCCACGCTGGCCGGTAGCCGGGTCATCATGTGGTAGGCAATGCGCTTGACCATGGGCAGGAACTCCTGGGCCAGCGCATTCTTGTCCTGGTTTCCGGCGCCTGCGTACATCACGTGCCCTTATGAACAACGCCGGGCCGCCCCAGGGTGTTATTGGCCCCCTCGCGGGGCGACGCCGCCCGGAGGACCGCGCTGGGGGCGGTGCGTTTCATGTCCGCCTCGGCGGTCATGCGGCAATACAACCACATGCGCTGCCAATATTGTTCGAATTCCAGGGCCTCCCCGATCGGCAGGCTGGCAAGCCGTTCCGCCATGATGCCCATTTCCGGGCATCTGACCGCGCTGCCTCCAGCGGCATTCGCCTGCCCGATCACATCGGCATCGGCGAGGATCGGGTGGAGGCCCTCTCGCCGACGCGGCAAGGTGCCGAGCCACTCGCACTGGATGCCCAGGAAGCGCTGCGCGGTTTCCCGCAGGGCGGTGAACAAGGCTTCCCCGGGCGCCGGTTCGGTGCCTTCCACCACCACCAGCCAGGTGCTGCCCGGCCACACCGTGTGCGCGCTCTTCATCACCGTGTAGGCCTCGGCCAGGCGGCTCTTGGCGCCGGGCAACACCAGCACGCGCAGATCGGCGGTGGCCGAGAGGCTTTGCCCGGAACCCGGCGCGCTGTTGAGCAGCAGCCATTGCGGTGCCTCGGCATGACTGCGCCAGTCGTCGGCCAGCAGCAGGACCTGTTGCTCTTCCATCCGCGCCAGTGCAGCGATGCCGTCATGGGCGGCGAGCAGATCCAGCCCCTGGCCGGCCGGCTGGATGGCCTGCGCCAGCTGGCCGGCGTGGGCGACGTCGCGCAGGGTGCGGCGGGTGAGCACGCCAAGCAGGGAGGCGACATTGTGCGGTGCCGCCGCTTCGTCCAGGATCAGGGCCTGCGCGCCCCGGCGGCCGAGGGCGAGGCCGAGCCCGGCGCTGAACCGGGCATTGCGGCGCGCATCCGGGCCGAGGATGCCGACGGCGCGAAACGCCGACTCCGCCGCGAACAGGCGACGCAGGCCGGTGGCCTGGTCGAGAGGCTCAGCCAGCCGCACCCTGGGCTCCCATCACGTCGGCGGTTTCGAGGGCGTGCGCGGCTTCGCGGGCGGCCGCCATCAGGATGGGGTAATCGCCCTCTTCCTGCCTGAACGGCGATTCCGACTGATTCACCCGGAAGGCGCGATCGGCCAGGTAGCTGGGATTGGCCTGGTGCAAATCCTCCGGCACCCGCTGGCCGTTGGTGATGTAGTGCAGCGGCAGTTCGTGGCGGATCGCCACGTCGAGCACCGGCCCGTAGGTGAGCGCCTCGTCGATCTTGGTCAGGATGCAACCGATCAGGCCGGGACCGCTATAGGCGCGTGCCACCTCCTCCAGGGTCACGCCCTGGCTGGGGGCGCCGAGCAGGAGCAGGCGCTTGACGGTGCGCTCCTCGCCACTGAGCAGGGCGACCTGTTCCGCCACCCGCTTGTCGCGCTGGCTCATGCCGACGGTATCGATCAGCACCAGATGGCGGCTGGCCAGGTCGGCCAGGGTCAATTCCAGGTCGCCCTCGTCGCGCACCGCGAACACCGGCGTACCGAGAATACGGCCGTAGATGCGCAACTGGTCCTGGGCGCCGATCCGGTAGGTATCGGTGGTGACCAGGGCAACCTTGGCGGCACCGTGGCGCAACACCGCGCGCGCGGCCAGCTTGGCCACGGTGGTGGTCTTGCCGACGCCGGTCGGGCCGACCAGGGCATAGACGCCGCCTTTCTCGACGATGTCCTGATCCGGCCCGGCGACCCGCAGATTGTGGCCGATGGCGGACTTCACCCACTTCAGGGCATGGGTCAGATCCGCCTCATCGCGCGGCAGGCTGTCCAGCAACTGTCGCGCGAAGGCGCTGGAGAAGCCGGCGGCGAGCAGGCGTTTCATGGTCTCCGCGCGCAACGGGTCGCGGCGGGTCATGTCGTTCCAGGCGAATCCGGCCAACTGGCCTTCCACCAGGCCGCGCAGCATGCGGATCTCCCGCGCCAGTTCCTGTACCTCCGCCGGCGGCGGCGCATCCTCCGGAAACGACCGGGACGGCTCCGGACGATCGGCATGAGGTGGCGGGGCGCTCGCTGTCGGGGTGGGCAACGGCGCGGTGGCACTGCCGGTGGCGCGGTGTCCGGCGTGCGCCTGACGCGCCGGCGAGGGGCGGATCAGGGAGGCATCACGCTGCGCCAGGTAATCGGCGAAGGCGGTGAGCTGCGGCGCTGCCTCTTCCAGCGACATCTGCCTCGGTTGCGGCGGGGGCGGCGGCTCCATGACCGGCGGCGGCGCGACGCGCGGGCGATTGGTCAACACCGGTCCGGCCGGCTCCGCCTGTGCGGTCAGGCTGGCCATGTCGAGGTCAGCCACCGCGATGATCTCGACGCCGCCCGCCACCTGCCGATTGGACAGGATGATGGCGTTGGCGCCCAGCGCGTCGCGCACCTGCCGCAGGGCATCGCGGGTGGTGATGGCGTGGAACTTCTTGATCATGGATTACCGCCAATCAGGCTGGTGATGCGGATGCTCTTGCCATCCGGCACTTCGGCGTGGGAGAGCACCTTGAGACTGGGCGCGGAGCGGCGCAGGAAGCGCGCGAGGATGGCGCGGATGGCGGGCGGCGACAGCAACACTGCGGGCATGCCCGCGTTCTCCTGGCGTTCCACGGCCTCTACCGTTTCCCGCACCAGGCGTTCAGCCAAACCGGGTTCCAACCCGGCTCCCGCGTCTCCCCGCGTGGCCAAAGCCTGCATCAGGATGTGCTCCAGGTTGGGCTCAAGGGCCATTACCGGCAATTCCTGTGCTCCTCCAAAGGTCTCGTGGATGATAGCACGGCCCAGCCCGGCCCTTACTGCCGCGGTCAATTCGTCGGCGTCCTGGGTACGGCCGGCATTTTCCGCCAGGGTCTCCAGGATGCTGCGCATGTCGCGGATATGGACCTGCTCTTCCAGCAGGTTCTGCAGGACCTTCTGGATGCCGGTGACAGGCAGCATCTTGGGCGTCAACTCTTCCACCAGCTTGGGATATTGCTTGGCAACGTGATCCAGCAACTGCTGTGTTTCCTCGCGGCCGAGCAACTCCGGTGCGTGTTCGTTGATCACCTTGGTCAGGTGGGTGGCGACCACGGTACCGGTATCCACCACGGTGTAGCCATAGGTCTGTGCCTGCTCGCGCAGGTTGGCCTCGATCCACACCGCCGGCAGCCCGTAGGCGGGATCGGTGGCGGCCTGGCCCTGCACCGCGCCGAGCACGCGACCGGGATTGATGGCGAGAAACTTGCCGGCGATGGCCTCGCCCTCGGCAACGCTGACGCCTTTCAGGGTGACCCGGTAGCTGTTCGGCTTGAGTTGCAGGTTGTCGCGGATATGCACGGCCGGCACCAGGAAGCCCAGGTCCTGCGCGATCTTCTTGCGGATGCCGCGGATGCGCCGCAACAGGTCGCCATCCTGATGCCGGTCGACCAGCGGCACCAGGCGGTAGCCCACCTCCAGGCCGAGGCGGTCCACCGCCGCAACATCGTGCCAGCCCACCTCCACCGTATCTTCCGCCGGCGCCGGCGCCGTGTCGGGCACCGCCTCGGCCTCCGCCTTGGCGCGAGCGGTCTTCAGCAGCGTGAAGCCGACCGCCGCCAGGATGCCGCCAATCAGCAGGAAGGCGGTGTGCGGCATGCCGGGAATCAACCCCATCAGGGCCAGGATGCCGGCAGTGAGGAAGATGGCCTGCGGCCGACCGAACATCTGGCTGATGATCTGCTGGTTGAGGTCTTCCTCGCTGGACACGCGGGAAACCACGATACCCGCCGCGGTCGAGATCACCAGGGCGGGGATCTGCGCCACCAGGCCGTCGCCGATGGTGAGCAGGGTGTAGGTCTCGGCGGCCTGGGCGAAGGCCAGGTCATGCTGCGCGACACCGACGATGAGACCGCCGATGACGTTGATCAGCATGATCATGATGCCGGCCACGGCATCGCCGCGCACGAACTTGGAGGCGCCGTCCATGGAGCCGTAGAAGTCGGCCTCCTGGGCGATCTCGGCGCGGCGGCGGCGGGCGTCGTCCTCACCGATGAGGCCGGCGTTGAGGTCGGCGTCGATCGCCATCTGCTTGCCGGGCATGGCATCCAGGGTGAAGCGCGCGCTCACTTCCGCGATGCGGCCGGCGCCCTTGGTGATGACCATGAAGTTGATCAGCACCAGGATGATGAACACGACCAGGCCCACCGCGTAATTGCCGCCGACCAGGAAATGCCCGAACGCCTCGATCACCTTGCCGGCCGCATCACCGCCGGTGTGGCCTTCCAGCAATACGACGCGGGTGGAGGCGACGTTGAGCGACAGGCGCAACAGCGTGGTCAGCAGCAGCACCGTGGGGAACACCGAGAATTCCAGCGGCTTCAGGGTGTAGAGGCTGATCAGCAGCACGATCATCGCCAGCGCGATGTTGAAGGTGAACAGCATGTCCAGCACGAAGGGCGGCAACGGCAGCACCATCATCGCCAGGATCAGGATCACCAGGATGGGGGCACCGAGCTTCTGCCAGTTCACGGCGGGCTTGTTGACGAGTTCGGCCATCAGACGGTTTCAGCCCGGTTCGCGGGGTCCAGTTCCGCCGGCACCTGCCAATCCTTCGGCGGCGTCGGCTGCATCTGCCGCTGCAACTGGTAGACATAGGCGAGCACCTGCGCCACCGCCGTGAACAGGGTGGCGGGAATGGCATCGCCCACTTCCACATGACGGTGCAGCGCGCGCGCCAGCGGCGGCGCCTCGACGATGGGCACCCGGTTCTCCCGCGCCAGTTCCTTGATCCGCTCCGCCACCAGTTGCGAACCCTTGGCCACCACCAGGGGCGCCGCCATCGCGTTCTCCTCGTATTTCAGCGCCACCGCGAAGTGCATCGGGTTGGTCACCACCACATCCGCCTTCGGCACCGCCTGCATCATGCGGCGGCGCGCCGCCTCCCGCTGCAGGGAGCGGATGCGCGCCTTGATCTGTGGATCGCCCTCGGTCTCCTTGGACTCCTGGCGCACCTCTTCCTTGGTCATGCGCAGGCCATGGTGGTAGTTCCAGATCTGGAATGGCACATCAAGCGCGACGATGAAGGAGAACGCCGCCGCCGCCGCCAGGAAGGTGAGCAGGATGATCTGGGCGAAGTGCGCGGTGGCGGCCTCCAGCGGCTCCGCCGACAGGGTGAGGATGCCCTCGCGCTGGTGCCAGATCATCCAGCCCGCGACGCCGGCGATGAGCCCGCCCTTGAGCAGCGCCTTCACCAGTTCCACCAGCGATTGCTTCGAGAACATGCGGGCGATGCCGGGAAACGGGTTGAGCTTGGAGAAATCGGCTTCCAGGGCTTTCGTCGAGAACACCCAGCCTGAGACCATCACGTTGGCCAGCACCGCCGCGACCACCACGCCCAGCGCCAGTGGCAGATAGAGCATCAGGCCATCGAGACTGGCCTGCATCAGGTTGCGCCCCATCATGTCGACGCTGGCCACGTCGGCCAGCCCGAAGCGCATGCCGTTCTGCATCATCCGGTAGAGGCCCTGGAACATGAAGACGCCGAAAAAGCCGATCACCCCCGTGCTCATCAGCAAGACCGCAAGCGAGGCGAGCTCGCGCGAGCGGGGGACATTGCCCTTTTCTCGCGCCTGTTCGAGCTTTCGCCCTGATGCCGCTTCGGTCTTTTCGAGATCGCTGTCTTCCGCCATCCTCGGGTCCGGCTCAAGGCCGGCTCAAGGTATTGATAACCCGGCGAGTCTAGCAGCCTGGCGGACTTAATTCCCCTGGCGAAACGACGTTATGCGCCCATACCCGCGTGGACATCGGCTGACGATGCGGCGGGACATGTCATAGCGCGCTAGACTTCACGGCAAGTCAATCAAGCTTCCCGGATGCCATGAACCACATGTTGCCCACCCTGCTCGTAGTCGCTGCCTCGCTTCTGACGGGCGTGACGTTCGACGCCCAGGCGGAACTCCACCGCGCAACCCGCCTGGGCAATCCCGCGACGCGCTTCGCGCCCCCCCTGAAGACACCCGACGACCTGCGCCGCACCCTGTTGAGCGAGTCGCTGCGCGAGGACGTGCTGAAAGTGCTGCGACTGAGCGGATTCAACGGCGATTTCGAGGACTTCCGGCAAGCGGTCGCCAACGCGCCCATCCACGAGATCAGCCTACCGGTCGGCAGCGTGCTGACTGCGATGTCGACCCGCAAGAACGGCGAGCCGCGGCTGCTGCGCAACGTATTGTGGGCGGGCAAGCAACCCATCGACGCCTATGCGTTCTCCTTCATTTCCGGCGAACGCCGCTACCGCATCATCACGCCCAAGGCGTGCAGCAATTTCTGGGCGGAGGAACAACTGCCACGTCCCGTCCATGCGCTGTCCCTGGCCTGTGAGGCGCCCGCCGAGTCGGGCCAGCCCAACCTGATCACGGTCTGCAACACGCTCACCAACAGCGGCGACCTGACCGAACCGCTGGCCATGCTGTCCCTGCCCATGCCCGCCGGCGCGAAGGTGCGCTGCGTCTCCGGCGGCGCGAATGTCAGCGACAGCACGCAGCTGACCTGGACCTACGCGGATTTCGCCCCGGGCGCGAAGCGCACGGTCTGCGCGACCTTCGTCCCCGAACGGACCGGCGAGGTCGTCTTCAGGAGCGCGGCCACCGGTACCCGTGCCGACAGCGTCGGCAGTCAATGCACCACCCGCGTCACCGACACGGTCGCCGCGCTGCTCGACGTCACTGATCAGGCCGACCCGGTCAAGGCCGGCGGCGAGGTGGTCTACCGGATCAAGGTCAGCAACCAGAACGCGCGGACGCTGACCCAGGCCAGGATCGTGGCGCGCCCGGGCGCGGGCCAGCACTTCATCGGCGGCGGCGGCGCCACCCCGATTGCCCAGGCCGAGGACGGGCGCCTGGTCTCCGGCGCGCTGGCGGTCATGAAGCCCGGGGAGACGGCCGAATGGCAAATCACGGTGAAGGCGGAACAGGCGGGCGAGGCCCGATTCGGCGTGACCCTGGAAACGGACCAGTTCTTCTGCCCGGTGGAGAAAACCGAGGTGACGACACAGGAATGAAGCGGCGGCCCCCGCCGCCAGCCGCGACTCAGCGCGGCCGCAGGGTCAGGCGCAGGTCACCACCCAACTGACGGCTGTCGAGCAGTTCGAACGCCTTGCGCTCCGCCATCGCGGTGAGCGGCGACAAGGCGAACACGCCGCGCGCGGCATCGCCCATCACCAGGGGCGCGAGATAGGCGACCCATTCATCCACCAGGCCGGCGTCGAGCAGGGCACCATTGAGCGTGGCGCCCGCCTCGACATGGATTTCGTTGAGGCCGCGACGGCCGAGCTCGCCGGCCAGCGCGGCCAGGCCCACGCGTCCGGCGGGGCCGGGGATGCACCAGATCTCGGCGCCCGCTGCTTCCAGCGCCGCGCGCCTCGACGCCTCCTCCTCGGCGCAGACGATGACCGCGCCACCTTGCAGGATGCGTGCCGTCGGCGGCGTGTTGAGGCGACTGTCGACGATGATCTTCAATGGTTGCCGGGGCGTGTCGATGTCGCGCACATTCATTTGCGGGTCGTCCGCCAGCACGGTGCCGACCCCGGTCAGGATGGCGCAGGCGCGGGCGCGCCAGGCCTGCACGTCGGCGCGCGCCGCCGCGCCGGTGATCCACTTCGATTCACCGTTCAGCAGCGCTGTGCGGCCGTCGAGGCTGGCGGCGGACTTCACCCGCAGCCAGGGGCGACCGCGGGTCATGCGGGCGACGAAGCCGATATTGAGCTCGCGCGCTTCGGTTTCCAGCAGCCCCACCTCGGCGCGGATACCGGCCAGGGTGAGCAGGCTGATGCCGCCGCCGGCGACCTGCGGATTGGGGTCGCGCATCGCCGCCACCACCCGCGCCAGGCCCGCGTCGATCAGGGCGTTGGCGCAGGGCGGGGTGCGGCCATGATGGCTGCACGGCTCCAGGGTGACATAGGCGGTGGCACCCCGTGCCCGCCCGCCCGCCGCGCGCAGGGCGTGGACTTCGGCATGCGGCTCGCCGGCGCGGGCGTGCCAGCCCTCGCCCACCACCACGTCATCGCTGACGATGACGCAGCCGACGCGCGGATTGGGCGTGGTGCTGTACAGCCCGCGCTCGGCGAGACGCAGGGCCCGCGCCATGTGGGCATGATCGGCGGCGGTGAAGGCCACGCGCGCGTCCGTCAGCCGGCGCGTTCGAGTACGGCGCGGCCGTTGAGCGGCTGCACCGGACGGGCGTTGTGCTGGTAGAGCGACTGGAACGATTTGATCTGCGCGGCCGAGGCTTCCACCGGCATGCTCAGCACATACCAGCTGACCCCCTCGGAACAGGGCGGCGTGGTGAGCGAACCCTCGAAGTGGTAGTAACCGTGCCTAGCGGGCAGCAGATCGGCGACGTTGACGCTGAGTCCGTCAACGCTGTGGACCGGGCCGGCGGCGATGGGCATGTTGTCGAACACGGCCTTGAGCGCGGCATTTTCCTTGCCCTTCCGGATCAGCACCGCCACCACCGCCAGCTTGCCCGCATCGTCCTTGTGCACCAGGTGGGCGACCATGTCGGCGGGCTTGCCCTTGACGCGCTCCTCGCTGGGGGTGTGGAAGTGAAACTGCGCCAGTCGGTAGGCATGTCCCGCGACGGTGAGTCCGCCACCGGCATCGAGGTTGACCTGCACAGTATGGCCATTGTTGACGATCTTGAGCGGGCTGGCGGCGTAGTCGAAGGCCAGATCGGGCAGGTCGGCCTTCTTCTCGGTCTTGCGGATGTCGATCGGCGACTGATGCTTGCCGAGACCGCACACCTCGTAATCCTTGTTCATCTCGCCCCAGTGAGCGGGGCCATGATGGCCTTCATATTCCCAATGCGGGCCGGCGGCGACCGCACTGCTCGCGGCGAAGATGGACAACAGGGCAACTCGGCTGAACTTCATGCATTCTTCTCCTCTAGAGATCTTTGATGACATCACGAAAATCGTCCACGCCCTGGAAAGCGCGGTAGACGGAAGCAAAGCGAATATAGGCGACCTTGTCGAGGCGATAGAGGGCGTCCATCACCATTTCGCCCAGCGCGCGAGAGGGCAGTTCCCGCTCGCCCAGCGTCAGCAGTTTCTGGCGGATACGGGCGATGGCCTCGTCCACCAGTTCGGCGGACACCGGCCGCTTGTGCAGGGCGCGGCGGAAGCCCTCGCGCAGCTTGGTTTCGGAAAACTCCTCGCGCATGCCGTTGCCCTTGACCACCTGGGGCAGACGCACGTCAGCGTTTTCATAGGTGGTGAAGCGCTTGTCGCAACTGGCGCAGCGCCGCCGCCGGCGCACCGACAGGCCGTCCTCGGCCAGCCGGGTTTCCACCACCTGGGTATCGGTGGCGCCGCAGAAGGGGCATCTCATGACGGCTGGCGAACGGCGGCTCGCGAGTGGCCGCGGGCGCCCCGCGACGCGCGACCGGAGGCAATCAATTGCCGTACACCGGGAACGCCGCCGTCAGCTTCGCCACATCCGCGCGCACCCGCGCGCTCACCGCCTCGTCATTGGGGGCGTCGAGCACATCGGCGACCAGGTGGGCCAGCTTCTCGGCTTCCAGTTCCTTGAAGCCGCGCGTGGTCATCGCCGGGGTGCCGATGCGGATGCCGCTGGTGACGAAGGGCTTCTGCGGGTCGTTGGGGATGGCGTTCTTGTTCACCGTGATGTGGGCGCGGCCCAGCGCCGCTTCGGCGTCCTTGCCGGTGAGATGCTTGGCTTGCAGGTCGACCAGGAACACATGCGATTCGGTGCGCCCGGAAACGATGCGCAGACCACGTTCGGACAGCACCTTGCACATCACCAGCGCGTTCGACACCACCTGTTCCTGGTAGTGCTTGAAGTCCTTGCCGGCGGCTTCCTTGAACGCGGTGGCCTTGCCGGCGATCACGTGTTCCAGGGGGCCGCCTTGCAGGCCGGGGAAAATCGCGGAGTTGATCGCTTTCTCATGCTCCGCCTTCATCAATATGATGCCGCCGCGCGGGCCGCGCAGTGTCTTGTGCGTGGTGGAGGTGACCACGTCGGCGTGCGGCACCGGGTTGGGATAGACGCCGGCGGCGATGAGGCCGGCGTAATGCGCCATGTCCACCATGAAGATGGCGCCGATTTCCTTGGCGATTTTCGCGAAGCGGGCGAAGTCGATGCGCAGGGCGTAGGCGGAAGCGCCGGCGATGATCAGGCGCGGCTTGTGCTCGCGCGCCTTGGCTTCCATCGCGTCATAGTCGATGGCCTCTTTGGCGTCGAGGCCGTAGGCCACCACGTTGAACCACTTGCCGGACATGTTCAGCGCCATGCCGTGGGTGAGGTGGCCGCCTTCGGCCAGACTCATGCCCATGATGGTGTCGCCGGGCTTGCAGAACGCCATCAACACCGCCTGGTTGGCCTGTGAGCCGGAGTTGGGCTGCACGTTGGCGGCCTCGGCACCGAACAATTTCTTCACGCGGTCGATCGCCAGTTGCTCGACCACGTCCACCCACTCGCAGCCGCCGTAATAGCGCTTGCCGGGATAGCCTTCCGCGTACTTGTTGGTCAGCACCGAACCCTGCGCCTGCATCACGGCCGGGCTGGTGTAGTTTTCCGAGGCGATGAGCTCGATGTGCTCTTCCTGGCGGTGGGCTTCGCTCTGGATGGCGGACCACAGTTCGGGATCGGTGATGGCGAGGGTCTGGGCGGCGGAGAACATGAAGGAAACACCTGAAATTACAAAGAAACGGCGATTTTACCCGTGTGCGTCCCGGATACGTGCAGAAACAGCATGAGCGCAAAGCGCGGCCAACGGGCATGATGGCCGGGTCAGCAACATTCACAACGCCACGATGGACATTCTTTACCAGGACGACGCCCTGCTCGTCTTCAACAAACCCAGCGGCCTCCTGTCCGTTCCCGGGCGCGGCCCGGACAAGCAGGACTGCCTCTCCGCGCGCGTCCAGGCGCGCTGGACCGACGCCCTGATCGTGCACCGTCTCGACTACGACACCTCCGGCATCATCCTGATGGCGCGCGGCATCGACGCGCAGCGCGCGCTCAACCGCGCCTTCGAGACGCGCCAGGTGCACAAGCGCTATGTTGCGGTGGTCGACGGCATCCTGGAAGCGGCCCCCGTCACCGAGGACGGCTGGGGCCTGGTCGACCTGCCGCTGTGCCTGGACTGGGAGAATCGACCCCTGCACATCGTCGACCATCAGGCCGGCAAGCCCAGCCGCACCCGCTGGCGCCCGCATCCCCCCGGCGAACTGGCCGGCGCGCCGGCGACGCGGGTGGACCTGGAACCCATCACCGGACGTTCCCACCAGTTGCGCGTGCACATGCAGGCCCTCGGCCACCCGATCATCGGCGACACCCTCTACGCCGATGCCGCGGCCCGCGCGCGCGCGCCCAGGCTGTTGCTGCACGCCTGCGAACTGAGCCTGATCCACCCGTTCCGGCGCATACCGCTGACCTTCAACAGTCCACCGCCATTCTGAAACAGGGCCGCGCCGTGACGCAGCGGAGTGGCGCAAATCACCGGCAATTCCGCCAAGTTCTGGCAAAGTAAGGGGCGTTTCCCACTCACCCTGAGCCGCATCATGTCTCGTTCCTTCACGTCGCAGCCGCCCCGTTCCCTCGAAGGCCCCCTCTCGCGCCGGGAGTTTCTCTGGCTCCTTGGGGTGGCCGGTTCCGCCACCCTGCTGCCGCTCTCCGGCTGCGCCATCGACCCGGTCACCGGCGAGAAAACCCTGGTCGGCCTGTCCGAGGCGCAGGAAAAGAGCCTCGACAAGCAGCAGTCGCCCAACCAGTTCTCCGCCGACCTGGGTGCGGTGCAGGACAGCGGCCTCAACCGTTATGTGGAAGAGGTCGGCGGCGGTCTCTGGGTCAAGTCGCACCGGCCGCAGATGCCCTACTCGGCGCGGGTGCTCAACGCCAACTACGTCAACGCCTATACCTTCCCCGGCGGCAGCATGGGCGTCACCCGCGGCATCATGCTGGAGATGCAGAACGAGGATGAGCTCGCCGCCCTGCTCGGCCACGAGACCGGCCACGTCAACGCCCGTCATTCGGCGGAACGCGCCGGCAAGGAACTGCTCGCCAATATCGCCCTCACCGCGGCCAGCGTCGCCATCGCCAGTTCCGAGAACGGCCAGCAGTATCTGCCGCTGCTGCAACCGCTGAGCCAGATCGGCGCCTCCGCCCTGCTCGCCAAATACAGCCGCGACAATGAACGCGAGGCGGACAGCCTCGGCATGGACTACATGGTCGCCGGCGGCTACAACCCGGATGGCATGGTCGGCCTGATGGCCATGCTGCGCGGCGAAGCGCAACAGAAGCCCAGCCTGCTGGAAACCATGTTCGCTTCCCACCCGATGAGCGAGGAGCGTTACCAGACCGCCGTGCGCACGGCCGAACAGAAATACCCCGGCGAGCGCCGCCGCCCGGCGAAGCGCGAGCGCTACATGGACCACACCGCCGGCCTGCGGCGCATCCAGCCCACCATCGCGGCATGCCAGAAAGGCGAAGCGCTGATGGCGAAACAGCAACTGCCGCAAGCCGAGGACCAGTTCGCCCAGGCCCTGCGTCACACCCGCGACGATTACGCCGCCAACGTGCTGATGGCCAAGGCCCTGATGGCGCAGAAGAAAACCCGGGAAGCCGACACCTACCTGGCTTCCGCCAAATCGATCTACCCCGGCGAAGCACAGGCGGTGCATCTCTCCGGCCTCGCCAAGCTGGCGCTGCGCCAGCCGGAAGCGGCCCTGGCCGAATTCGTGGCCTACGACAAGCTTCTTCCGGGCAACCCCAGCACCCTGTTCTTCGTCGGCGCCGCCCACGAAAACATGGGCCAGCGCCGCGAGGCCGCCAATTACTACTATCGTTATCTCCAGTCCGGCGCCCAGGGCGGCGAAGCCCAGTTCGCGGTGGCGCGACTGCGCGACTGGAAGGTCATCAAGTAACGTGAGCGCCGGCCCGATCACCCACTGTGACGCGCCCGACCGGGGCTGGACGCCGATCTTCCTGGCCTGGCTGGTCGCCACCGCCGCCACCCTCGGCGCGCTGTTCCTCGGCGAAGTGATGGGGCACACCCCCTGCCTGCTCTGCTGGTATCAGCGCATCGCCATGTTTCCGCTGGTCCTGGTCCTCGCCGCCGGCCTGTTTCCCTTCGACCCCCGGGTGGTCCGCTACGCGCTGCCGCTGGCGATCTCGGGCGTCCTGGTCGCGGTCTATCATCTCGCCCTGGTCGGCGGCTGGATACCGGAGAGCGCCCAGCCTTGCCGTCAGGGCGTGCCTTGTTCGGAAGTGCAGGTGACCTTGTTTGGCTTCCTCAACATCCCGACCCTTTCCGTGCTGGCGTTCACCGCCATCATCGCCTTGCTCATCGCGACACATTTCAAGGGTTCCAAATGAAACGGAAAACGCTGTTCATCCTCGCCGCTCTGGCCCTGCTGCTGGCCTTTGTCGTCGGCACCCTGCTGCACACCGCCAAGCAGGAGGAGCAGGCCGCGCAACTGGCCGATCACCATAATGACGCCCTCGTGCGCATGTACTCGCCCAGCCTCGGCCGCCCGGACGCCGCGGTCGTGATCGTCGAGTTCCTCGATCCCGCCTGTGAAACCTGCAAGAACTTCTATCCCAGGGTCAAGGCTCTGCTGGCCGCGCATCCCGATCAGATCCGCCTGGTGCTGCGCTACGCGCCGTTCCACGACGGTTCGGACAAGGTGGTCGCGGTACTGGAAGCCGCGCGCAAGCAGGGCAAATACTGGCCCACCCTGGAAGCGCTGCTCGCCGCGCAAGCCGAATGGACCGAGCACCATAGCGCGCATCTGGATCGAGTCTGGCCGCACCTGGAAGGCCTCGGCCTGAACCTGGAGCAGTTGAAGACCGACATGGCCGCTCCGGAAATCGCCGATGTCATCGCGCAGGATCTGGCCGACGCGGCAACACTCAACGTCAGCAAGACCCCGGACTTCTTCGTCAACGGCCGGCCGCTCCCCAGCTTCGGATACCAGCAATTGCAGGATCTGGTCGACGCCGCGCTCAACGACGCGGCGAGACGATAAACGCGGCGCAAGGCGGCGGCCGCGCCGGCCGATCGCGCCTCTGGGCGACTGGCTGGCGTGATCGATCTCATAGTTGCGCGGGTCGTATCGTGGTTACGCTGCAGGCCCTTACCACGCTTTTCGACCGACGAAGGAGACAGTCATGTCCTACAAAATCAGTGAAATCGAGGGTATCGGCCCGGTCTATACCGACAAACTCGGGATGCAGGGCATCACCAACACCGACGATCTGCTCAACCGCTGTGCCGGCGCCAAGGGCCGCGCCGAGGTCAGCGAAAAGACCGGCCTGACCACCAGCCAGCTTCTGGCCTGGGCGGACATGGCGGACATGATGCGCCTGAACGGCATCGGCCCCCAGTTCAGCGAACTGCTCAAGGCCGCCGGTGTCGACACCGTCAAGGAACTGCGCACCCGCAACGCCGAGAACCTGACCGCCAAGCTGGCGGAGATCAACGCCGAGAAAAAACTCGCTCGCGCCGTGCCCGCCCTGAGTCAGGTCAGCAACTGGATCGAGCAGGCCAGGAACACCGAACCCCTGATCAGCCACTGAGCGGCCTCACCGCGGCGGCGGGGGAGAGGGTCCCACTGCCGCCACGCCTGTCCCCGGTTCACGGGCGGCATTTGAATATCGCGAACGTGCGCTTGCCGATCTCCGGCCGCTCGCCCGGCACCAGCGTATCGCCGCCCATCTCCACCGCGTCGTTGCGCGCCAGTTGCAGCAGATTGGCATCCACATCCGCGATGCTGCGGCTGATGAAACCGATCTTGTCCAGGACACGAACCGTGGTTTTTCCCTTGCGCACGCATTGACCCACCCCGCCGGCTTCCCCGACGGCGACATCGAGCGAGTGCTCGCGGACTTCGATCAGGTTGCTCGCACAGCCACCCAGCAGGGCGAGCAGCAGGGACAGGACAGGCAGGGCACGGGTGCGCTTGAAATCAGACATGGGGACTCCGGGGATCAAGAGGGGAACAGGCAGGGTTGCGCCTGAAAGAGGCCCGCCGCCGCCGGGAGTTCCCCTTGCTGGAGCGGATGCCAGGGACCACGCCCGGATCCGTCCTCATCCGCAGGCGCCCACCGCCCCGCAGGCGGTGCAGAAGTCGCAGCCGTCCTTGCGGATCACCGTGGCGTTACCGCACTCCTTGCACACCGCGCCGGTCATCACGACCTGGGCGACCTCGCCTTTGTGGGCGGCGGGCAGGGAGGGCGTCTGCAGGATGCCCATCTCCTTCACCGGCAGGCCTTCCTCGGTGAGGATGCCGAGCATGGCGAAGCGATGGATGATGAGGCGGGCGAGATACGCGACCGTCGAGGGCCAGTTGGTCTGCTTCGACTGCCCCGGCACGAAGGCCATGAAGTCGCCCAGGGGTTCCGGGTAGTTGAGCAGCTTCCTGAGTTTCATGCCGATCCAGGCCGGGTCCATCACCCGCATGTCCAGCGACAACAGCTTGCACAGGCCGTCCAGCGCGCGCGGATATTCGCCCGAGAGCCAGACCGAATAGGGGCGGGTGACCCCGTCCGGCAGGGTGATTTCCTTGAGGCCGAGGACGAAATCGTCGCCGGTATGCGGGTTGTAGATGTCCACCGTCCAGGAGAGGGTGCCATCGGTGCCGGTCTTGGGCTCCTTGTGCGAGAACAGGGCATCGAGCACGGGGGTGTCGCCACCGCCGTCCAGCGCGTTGAGCTCATCCAGGCGCCAGCGCAGCAGCTGGGCCACGGCGGCGACCAGGCTGGGCATCTGGCGCGGTTCGCCATCGGGCGGGAAAGGAATGGCGCAACTGTCGTCGCCGCGCGTCTTCGCCAGGGTATCGAGCTTCAGCTTGAGCCAGCCGCGATCGTTGGCGCGCATGTCCATCGACAGGGTTTTCGCCACCGCGCCGAGGCCGCGCGGCTGTTCGGCGCCGTTGACCCAGACCTCGAACGGCCAGGAGCGGCCCTCGCTTTCGGTGTGGCCGACGAACAGGGCGAAGCTGCCGCAGGCGCTGTCGAGCATGTAGCACCAGGCCGGGTTGCCGCCGGACAGCTTCGGCCGCCCCGGCCATTTCAGGCTTTCCAGCACCGGCGCCGGCAACGCCTTGATCTCGATGCGGCGGTTGACGTCGGAGAGCTCGAAATCCTGCGGGTTGCTGGCGCTCTTGGCGGGTGCCGGGGTTTCCTTGCCGGTGGAGAGCACGCTGCCCAGCACGGCATTGGGCCGGTAGGTGGCCAGTCCCTTGAGGCCGGCCTTCCAGCCGGCCAGGTAGAGGCCCTCGAAATCGGTATAGGGATAGTCGGCGGGGACGTTGACCGTCTTGGAAATGGCGGAATCGACGTAGGGCGCGACCGCGGCGACGATGTTCATGTGCGCCAGGGCGCTGATCTCCAGGGCGGTGACGAAGGCCGCCGGCAGGGTGTCGGTATCGCCGCCCTGCTCCCGGTAGACACGCCAGGCGTGGTCTTCCACCTGGTACTCCTTCCAGCCGCCCTCGGCCAGGCGCTTCTTGCGCGTGTAGGCCCAGGAGAACGGCGGCTCGATGCCGTTGCTGGCGTTGTCCGCGAAGGCGAGCGAAATGGTGCCGGTGGGGGCGATGGAGAGCAGGTGCGAGTTGCGGATGCCGTGCTCGCGGATCTTCGCCTTGATCTCTTCCGGCAGGCGCGACGCGAAGTTGCCGCCCGAGAGGTAGAGGTCGGCGTTGAACAGCGGGAAGGGGTCGCGCTCGACCGCCAGTTCCACCGAAGCCAGATAGGCCTGGTCGCGCATGAACTCGGCGACTTTCCTGGAGAAGTCCAGGGCCGCCGGGGTGTCGTAACGCAGGCCCAGCATCACCAGCGCATCGCCCAGGCCGGTGAAGCCGAGGCCGACGCGGCGCTTGCTGTGCGCCTCGTTCCTTTGCTTGTCCAGCGGCCAGGCGGTGAGGTCGAGCACGTTGTCCAGCGCCCGCACGCAGATCGGCAGCACCCGCTTCAAGCCCTCGAAATCGAACTCGGCCTCGTCGCTGAAGGCGCGGTTGACGTAGCGGGTGAGGTTGACCGAACCGAGGCAGCAGCAGCCGTAGGGCGGCAAGGGCTGCTCACCACAGGGGTTGGTCGCCTCGATGGTTTCGCAGTAGCCGAGGTTGTTGTCGCGGTTGATGCGGTCGATGAACAGGACGCCGGGCTCGGCGTGGTCGTAGGTGGAGGCCATGATCTGGGTCCACAGCTCGCGCGCCGGCAGCTTGCGGTACACCCAGAGGCCGTCGGCCCGCTGGTAGGCGCCGTTGGCTTTCTGGTCGGCGACCGGCTCTGCCTTGTGCACCAGTTCCACGTCGCCGTCGGCCTCCACCGCCCGCATGAATGCGTCGGTGACGCCGACGGAGATGTTGAAGTTCTTCAGGTCGCCCTGGTCCTTGGCGTGGATGAAGTCCTCGATGTCCGGATGATCGCAGCGCATCACGCCCATCTGGGCGCCGCGCCGGCTGCCGGCGGATTCCACCGTTTCGCAGGAGCGGTCGAACACCCGCATGTAGGAGACCGGGCCGCTGGCGCGCGACTGGGTGCCCTTTACCAGCGCGCCCTTGGGCCGGATGGTGGAGAAGTCATAGCCGACGCCGCCGCCACGGCGCATGGTCTCGGCGGCCTCCTCCAGGGCCACGTAGATGCCGGGGCGACCGTCGGACTCGCCGGAGATCGCATCGCCCACCGGCTGCACGAAACAGTTGATCAGGGTCGCCTGCAGGCCGGTGCCGGCCGCCGAGTTGATCCGGCCGGCGGGAATGAAGCCGGCTTCCATGGCCTGGAAGAACAGCTTTTCCCAGTGTGCCCGCTGCGCCTTCTTTTCCACCGAGGCGAGCGCCCGGGCCACACGCAGGCGCACATCGACGACATTCTGCTCGTCACCCTTGGCATATTTTTCCAGTAACACTTCACTGGAGATGGCCTGGTCGCTCAGCTCGGGGAAAAGGGCTTCCTGCATGTTGGCTCCTCACGCTATATATGTGGTCGAGCTCGCTTTTTAGACACTATGGGCAGTGTATTCAAGGTTTTTTTTCATGACCGAAATCAAGCTTTTCCACTCCTCCCGGCGGCAACCCGCCGTGGCAGCGCCATCAACACGGGCGGTGGGACACGCCGCTACGCCGTGAGCACAAGCGATCGCCTTGACACCCGTTCTCGCCGCGCCGTAGATTGCGCCGGTGCCGTCCCGCCCGAGATCATGTCCCGCCGCCTGATCATTCTTTTTCTCCTGTTCTGGCTGCCCCTGCAAGGCTGGGGGGGAAGCGTCATGCCCTTCGCCCGGCAGGGCGGGCTGATGTGGATGCCGGCCGAGGCGGAGGCCATGCCCTGCTGCCCGGAACATCAGCACAAGCAAACGGGCTCCACGCACCACGACGGTGAGGGCTGCGGCCTCTGCCATCTTGCCAACGCGCCGGCAGCCACGGTCATCGCGCGCCTGTTCGACCCGATCCCGGGTGGCGCTTCGCTGCCGGGCATCACCCTCCCGGCGCCGGAATCCGTTCCGGACGCGTTCTACCGCCCTCCCATAGCCTGACCGCACCGTGACCCCGCCCTGGCGGGGTGGCATGCCATGGCATGCCTCGTCTGGCGCGTATCGCTCGCGCCTCCTTGACGGCGTCATCGGCCAGATTGGCCGACGCCGTCCGGATCGACCGGAGAGCGTCATGTTCATTCGATTATTCGCCTGCCTGGTGACAGGCATCGCCGCCCAGGCCGCGCTCGCCGAGCCGCCGCTGGCGCGCAGCGATCAACTCGCCGTCGGCGGCCTTGGCCAGGATCAGGCTGCCGCCCTGGCCCTGGCCGCGCAGCCGCAATTCACGGCCCGCGAGGATGCCCTACGGGCCTTGCGCGAGAACGCCGTGGCGGCAGGCGAGTTGCCCGACCCCAAACTGAGCTTCGGCCTGCAGGCGTTGCCGCTGGATACCTTCGACTACGCCCAGGAGGCGATGACCCAGGCGATCGTCGGCGTCAGCCAGGCGATTCCCGGTGGCGCCAAGCGCGCGCTCAACCGGGAACGCGTGGGGCGCGAGGCCGAACAGGTGGCGGCCGATCTCGACGCGACACGCCGCCGCGTCGCGCGCGATGTCCGCCTGGCCTGGCTCGACCTCTGGCTGCCGACCCAGTCGTTGGGCTGGCTGCGGCGGTTGGGTGACGAATACCAGCAGCAGATCGAATGGGGCGAGGTGGCCTGGAAGGCCGGCAAGCTGACGCGCGACGACATCCTGCAATGGCGGGCGATGCGAGAGGGCGTGCGCGACCGCGAAAGCGAGTTGCGGGTGATGCGCGAACGTGCCCGCGCGCAACTCCGACGCTGGCTGGGCGAGGCCGGGGCGGCCGAGCCGGCGCCCGAGCCGCCGCCACCGATCGCACTCGACCCACGCGCCGGGGAACGGCTTGAACGCCATCCCGAACTGCTGCGGCTGCAACGGGCGTTGCAAGTGGCCCGCGCCGATGTCGATCTGGCGAAGGAAGCCGGCAAGCCGGACTGGAACGTGAACCTGGCCTACGGCGCGCGCGGCGGCGGCCGCCCGGATCTGCTGAGCCTGGTGGTCGGCGTCGACCTGCCGGTCTTCCAGGCCAACCGCCAGGATCGCCGCCTCGCCGCGCGCCTGGCGCAGGTGAACCAGGCGGACGCGCAACTGGAGGAACAACGCCGGCAGTTGCTGGCGGCCCTGCGTACCGCCCAGGCCGAGCGCGAAGTCGCCGAGGAGCGCATCCAGCGCTTCGAGCGCGACATCCTGCCCCTGCAGGCCTCGCGCGAGGCGGCCGCCCTGGCCGACTACCGTTCCGGCAAGGGCGCCTGGAGCCGGGTCCTGGACGCACGCCGCGCCCAGATCGAAACCCGCTTGCAGTGGCTCGGCCAGCGGGCGGCGCTGGCCCGCGCCGTCGTGCAACTGCGTTACCTGATCGGCGACTAGGAGATCCACATGAACAGCAAACTGAAAACCCTGGGCATCCTGCTGATCGGCGCCGGCATCGGCGCGGCGGTGGCCTGGCAGGCCACGCAGCGTCAACCCGAGCCGGCAAAATCCAGCGCCCCCGCCGCGACCGAGCGCAAGGTGCTCTACTGGTTCGACCCGATGGTGCCGGACCAGCATTTCGACCAGCCGGGCAAGTCGCCCTTCATGGACATGGACCTGGTGCCCAAATACGCCGACGCCGGGGCGTCCGATCCGGGCGTGGTGAAGATCGACCCGCGCGTGGTGCAGAACCTGGGCGTGCGTACCGCCCAGGCGGAGGACGGCCGGCTGTGGCGGCGCATCGACACCGTTGGTTATGTGGAAGCGGACGAGAACCGCGTCGAGGTGGTGCAGGCGCGCGCCGCCGGCTATGTCGAGAAGCTGTATGTGCGCGCCGAGAACGACCCGGTGCGGCGCGGCCAGTTGCTGGCCGAGGTGTACAGCCCGGACCTGCTGGCGGCGCAGGAGGAATTCCAGCTCGCCCTGAAGCGCGACGACCCGGCCTGGCGCGCCGCCGCGCGCGAGCGCCTGAGCCTGCTGGAGGTGCCGGAGGCGCGCATCGTCGAACTGGAAAAAGGCGGCAGGCCGAGCAAGCGGGTGTCCTATTTCGCGCCGATCGCGGGCATCGCCGCGCAGATCGGGGTGCGGGAAGGCTCGGCGGTGTCGCATGGCATGCCGATGTTCCGCCTCGCCGACCTCTCCTCGATCTGGGTGCGAGCGCAGGTGCCGCAGGAGCAGGCGGCCTGGATCGACCCCGGCAAGTGGGTGGACGTCAGCTTCCCGGCGCTGCCCGGCAAGACGCTGGAGGGCAAGGTGGATTACCTCTACCCGAACCTGGACGCGAAGACCCGCACCCTCGATGTCCGCATCAAGCTCGCCAACCCCGGGCTTCAGTTCCGCCCCGGCATGTACGCCAATGTCACCCTCTACGGCGGCGCCTCCGGCCAGTCGGTGCTGGTGCCGACGGAAAGCGTGATCGCCACCGGCAAGCGTTCCCTGGTCATCCTCGCCGAGGGCGAGGGGCGCTTCCGCCCGGTGCTGGTCAAGACCGGCATCGAGAACAACGGCAAGACCGAGATCCGCTCGGGGGTGAAGGCGGGCGACGCGGTGGTGGTCTCCGGCCAGTTCCTGATCGAGTCGGAAGCCAACCTCAAGGGCGTGCTGGCGCGCTTATCTGCCAACCCCGCCGGGCCGGGCCAGACCTGGACCGCGCGCGGCGAGGTCACCGCCGTCGACGCCGCCGCCGGCGACCTGGAAATGAAGCACGAACCGATCCCGGCGATCGAATGGCCGGCCATGACCATGCCCTTCGACGTCGCCGACAAGGCATTGCTCAAGGGTCTCAAGGTCGGCCAGAAGGTGGACTTCGACCTGGCGAAACGGGATGACGGCTATGTCGTGGTGGCCATTCGGCCGCGGGAGGTGAAGCCATGATCCAGCCTGCGTCTTTCCGGGGAGGCCGGCCATGATCGCGAACCTCATCCGATGGTCTATCGGCAACCGCTTCCTGGTGTTGCTGGCCACCCTGGTGGCGGCGGTGGCAGGAGTGGTGGCGGTGCTGAAGACGCCGCTCGACGCCATTCCCGACCTTTCCGACGTCCAGGTCATCGTCCGCACCCCCTTCCCCGGCCAGGCGCCGCGCGTGGTCGAGGACCAGGTGACCTATCCGCTCGCCACCACCATGCTCTCGGTGCCCGGCGCCAAGGCGGTGCGCGGCTATTCCATGTTCGGCGATTCCTACGTCTACGTGATCTTCGACGACGGCACCGACCTCTACTGGGCGCGCTCGCGGGTGCTGGAGTACCTCTCCAGCCTCGCGTCCAAACTGCCGAAAGGCGTGGCGCCCAGCATCGGCCCGGACGCCACCGGCGTCGGCTGGGTCTACGAATATGCCCTCATCGACCGTAGCGGCCACAACGACCTGTCCAAACTGCGCGGCCTCCAGGACTGGTTCCTCAAGTACGAGCTGCAAGCCCTGCCCAATGTCTCGGAAGTGGCCACCATCGGCGGCATGGTCAAGCAGTACCAGGTCGTGGTCGACCCGGAAAAGCTGCGCGCCTACCGCCTGCCCCTGGCCCGGGTGGTGGACGCGGTGAAGAAGGCCAACCAGGAGAGCGGCGGCTCGATCCTGGAAATGGCCGAGGCGGAATACATGGTCCGCGCCACCGGCTACCTGAAGACCCTCGACGACTTCGCCGCCATCGCCGTCGGCCTCGGCGACAACGGCGTGCCGGTACTGTTGAAGGATGTCGCGCGCATCCAGCTGGGGCCGCAGCTGCGCCGGGGCATCGCCGACCTCGACGGCGAAGGCGAGGTGGTCGGCGGCGTGATCGTGATGCGCTCCGGCGCCAACGCCCGCGACACCATCCTCGGCGTCAAGCAGCGCCTGGCGGAACTCGCCAAGGGCCTGCCGGCGGGGGTGGAGATCGTGACCGTGTACGACCGTTCGCAACTCATCGAACGGGCGGTGGAAACCCTCTCGCACAAGCTGCTGGAGGAATTCATCGTCGTCGCCCTGGTCTGCCTGGCCTTCCTGTTCCACCTGCGCTCCGCCCTGGTCGCCATCGTGTCGCTGCCGCTGGGCATCCTGATCGCCTTCATCGTCATGCGCGAACAGGGCATCGCCGCCAACATCATGTCGCTGGGCGGCATCGCCATCGCCATCGGCGCCATGGTCGACGCCGCCATCGTCATGATCGAGAACGCGCACAAGCACCTGGAGGCCTGGCGCCACGCGCACCCCGGAGACAACCCGGATGCCGCCGGCTATTTCCGCCTCGCCGGCGACGCTGCCGCCGAAGTCGGGCCGGCGCTGTTCTTCAGCCTGCTGATCATCACCGTCAGCTTCCTGCCGGTGTTCACGCTGGAGGCGCAGGAAGGCCGTTTGTTCGCGCCGCTGGCCTTCACCAAGACCTACGCCATGGCCGCCGCCGCCGGCCTCTCGGTCACCCTGATCCCGGTGCTGATGGGCTATTTCCTGCGCGGGCGCATCCCGGATGAACACCGCAACCCGCTCAACCGCTTCCTCACCGCCGGCTATCGGCCCTTGATCGGCGTCACCCTGCGCCATCCGAAAAGCCTGCTGCTGTTGTCGGCGGCCCTGCTGGCGCTGACCTGGGTGCCGATCAACCGGGTCGGCAGCGAGTTCATCCCGCCGTTGAACGAGGGCGACCTGCTCTACATGCCCACCACCCTGCCCGGCCTGTCGCCGGCCAAGGCGCAGGAAATCCTGCAACTCTCCGACCGCATGATGAAGACCGTGCCGGAGGTGAAAACGGTGTTCGGCAAGATCGGCCGCGCCGATTCCGCCACCGACCCGGCGCCGCTGACCATGCTGGAAACCACCATCCAGTTGCAGCCGCAGGATCAATGGCGCCCCGGCATGACCCTGGACGGCATCATCCGCGAGCTGGATCAGGCGGTGCAAATACCCAGCGTCGCCAACCTCTGGACCATGCCGATCCGCACCCGCATCGACATGCTCGCCACCGGCATCAAGAGCCCGGTCGGGGTCAAGATCGCCGGCCCCGACCTGGCCGAACTGGAACGCATCGGCGGCCAGATCGAGGCGGTGTTGCAGACCGTGCCGGGCACCGCCTCTGCCTATACCGAGCGGGTCGCCTCCGGGCGCTACCTCAACATCGAGATCGACCGCCTCGCGGCGGCGCGCTACGGGCTGTCCATCGCCGACATCCAGGAAACCGTGGGTGTGGGCATCGGCGGCATGGTGATCGCGGAAACCGTCGAAGGGCTGGAACGCTACCCGATCCAGGTGCGTTTCCCGCGTGAAGACCGCGACAGCATTTCCGGCCTCGCCAGCCTGCCCCTGGTCACCCCGGGCGGCGCCACCGTCACCCTCGGCGCCCTCGCGAAGATCGTGGTGGCCGACGGCCCGGCCATGATCCGCAGCGAGAACGCCCGTCCCAACGGCTGGATCTACGTCGACATCAAGGGCCGCGACCTCGGCTCCTACGTGCGGGAAGCGCGCGAGAAGGTGAACCGGGAGGTCAAGCTGCCCACCGGCTATTCCGTCGGCTGGTCCGGCCAGTACGAGTTCATGGAACGCGCCACCGCGCGACTGAAGCTGGTGGTGCCGCTGACCCTGATGATCATCTTCGTGCTGCTCTACCTCACCTTCCGCACGCTCTGGCAGCCGCTGCTGATCATGGCCACTCTGCCCTTCGCCCTGGTCGGCGGCTACTGGCTGCTCTACCTGCTCGACTTCAACCTCTCGGTCGCGGTCGGCGTCGGCTTCATCGCCCTGGCCGGCGTCGCCGCCGAGTTCGGCGTCATCATGCTGATCTACCTCGACCAGGCGGTGAAACAACGGGAAAGCGAAGGCCGCCTCAACACCCGCGCCGACCTGATTGAAGCCATCACCGCCGGCGCCGTGCTCCGGGTGCGACCCAAGGCCATGACCGTCGCGGTGATCCTCGCCGGCCTGCTGCCCATCATGCTCGGCACCGGCACCGGCTCGGAAGTGATGCAACGCATCGCCGCCCCCATGGTCGGCGGCATGGTCACCGCGCCGCTGCTGTCGATGTTCCTGATTCCGGCGGTGTATCTGTTGTGGCGGGGGCGGAAGTTGTAGGCGGGTGCGACCTCCCCCTCGACGGGGGCCCCGAAACCAATCATGGGGGCGTTATTTCGGCAACGGCCGGAAGTAGCCCTTGATGCAATCGGCGCTGATGACCGCGATCTGGATGTGGTTGCGCAGACGAAAGCCGGCACCGTCGTATAGCGGTAAGTCTTCCGGGAACGGAGCGCGTACCGAGTCATAGGGTGGCAATCCCTGATCCTTGCGGTAGAGGTGCAGCGTCTGGATGACCTGGCAGTCCAGTTCGCGCTTGAAGCGGTCCGTGCCGCCGCTGTTTCCAGGTAAGGGCAAACCCATCACGGAGTAGGAGTCGCGGAGCGTGGTGTAAGCCTGGGCGACTTCGTCGAGGCCCGTCCGGGTAGTGAGGTCCAGACAGAAACCCAGGTCGAGGATGGCTCCCGCCACGGCCGGCTGTTCGATCTTGTTCTTGGTGTTCCCGCTCTGCGCCCATTCCAGTCCGCGTTGCGGATCGTTTTCCCAGAAGTAGATTCCGTGGCCCAACCATTCGTAGCGGCCTTCGGATTTATCCAGGTGGGCTATCTTGCCCCCGACCACGGCATCCACAGTGGCATTCTCCGTGCCGTGAAATCCCAGCACGAAAGTGGGATGACGCTGATAGAGCGCCCAGGGATTAGTCACGGATCAGTTTTTTGACCTTGCCGCCACGGGTGATGACGCCGAGACGGGTGAGAAAGTCGCGGGCGGCTTCTGGCGTGGCGGATACTTTCCTGCCGTAGGCTTGCATGTCATTCAGCAGCGCCTGATCGGTAAGCATTCTGCCCACCATTCGCGCTTTTCCGTGTTGAACGGTTACGTCGCGGTTATCGGACTTATCGGAATTCTTTAATGTAGCTGTCGTCATGGAGTACTCCTGGCAGAGGGTCATGATTTTATGCACTAAGTCTGGTTTCTATCTGTTTTCTACGCCGCATGTCCATGAATGCCAGCCTGGCGCGGCATCCAATCTCGCCCTCCAACCAGGCATCTACAGCGTCACCACCACCGGCGTGTGATCCGACGGACGCTCCAGCTTGCGCGGCGCCTTGTCAATCTCGACCGCCGCGCAACGCGCCGCCAGGGGTTCCGACAGGAGGATGTGGTCGATGCGTAGCCCCAGGTTGCGGCGGAAGCCGGCGGCGCGGTAATCCCACCAACTGAAGCTGTTCTCCGCCTGCTCGAATAGCCGGAAGCTGTCCTTGAGGCCAAGGGCCAGCAGGGCGCGGAACTGCTCCCGCTCCGGCTCGGACACCAGGACGTTGCCTGCCCAGGCCGCCGGGTCGTGCACGTCGCGGTCTTCCGGGGCGATGTTGTAGTCGCCCAGCAGGGCCAGGTTCGGGTAACGCGCCAGTTCGTTCTTGAGCCAGGCATGCAGCGCATTCAGCCAGCGCAGCTTGTAGACGTATTTGTCGGAATCCAGGCTCTGGCCGTTGGGGATGTAGACGCAGACCACGCGGATGCCGGCGATGGTGGCGGCCAGCACCCGCTTCTGCTCGTCCTCGAAACCGGGGATGCCGGCCTGGACGTCCTGCGGGGGCTGGCGGCTGACGATGGCCACGCCGTTGTAGGTCTTCTGGCCGCTGAACGCGACCTGGTAACCGGCGGCCTCGATCTCGGCGCGCGGGAATTTGGCGTCTTCCAGTTTGGTTTCCTGCAGGCAGATCACATCGGTCTGTGTCGCCGCCAGCCAGTCGAGCAGATGTGGCAGGCGGACTTTCAGGGAGTTGACGTTCCAGGTAGCGATTTTCATGGGTGAAGGCGCAAAATGAGTGGGTGGTAGACTGCCGCGCCATGCTGCTTGCATCCCTGCTCGGCGCGGCCTGGTGCCTGGTCGTGGCCGCCATTCTATTCCCGCATCGGCGGGTGCTGATCGCGCTCTGGCGCGAGCCGGTGCTGCGCCAGCCGCTGCTGATCGTGGAGAGCGACGACTGGGGCGCGGGACCGGCGGAACAGGCGCGGGCCCTGGCCGCGATCACGGATGGCCTGAGCCGACACCGGGATGGCACCGGCCGTTCGCCGGTGATGACCATCGCCCTGATCCTGGCACTGCCCGAGGCGAACGCCGCCACTCGCCTGCGGCCTCTCGACGCGTCCGAGTTTTCGCCGGTCCTGGCGGCCTTGAAGGACGGCATCGCCCGGGGGGTGCTGGCGCCGCAGCTCCATGGCCTGACCCATTTCTGGCCGTCGGCCCTCGACCGCGCCGCCCGGGAGCAGCCGCGGGTCGCCGACTGGCTGGCGACGCCGGAACTGACCGAACAGCTCCCCTCGCCATTGCAGAGCCGCTGGACCGATGCTTCCGTACTCCCGTCACGCCCTCTGGAAGTTGCGGCCGTTCGCGATGCCGTCGCGGAAGAAGTGGCGGTGTACACACGCGTGCTGGGAGCGCCGCCGCGGGTCGTGGTGCCTCCCACCTTCGTCTGGAACGCCGCGGTCGAGGCGGCCTGGGCGGCGGCGGGCCTGGGCGTGCTGGTGACGCCCGGCCGTCGGCTGAGCGGCCGCGACGAGGCGGGGCGCCCGGCCGGGATGGATCGCGACATGCACAACGGCGAGCGCGGGGAAGGTGGCCTGGTCTATCTGGTGCGCGACGATTATTTCGAGCCCATCCTCGGCCACACGCCGGAGCGGGCGCTCGCGGCCCTGGCGGCCAAGACGGCGCTGGGACGGCCCTGCCTGCTGGAGACCCACCGCAACAATTTCCTGGCGGCCGCGGGCGGCGACCCCCCGCGCGCGCTGGCGGCGCTCGATGAGCTCCATCGGCGGGCGCTGGCCGCGACGCCGTCCCTGCGTTTCCTCTCCTGCGCGGAACTCGGCCAGATCCTGCGCGAAGAAGACCCGGCCTGGATCGAGCAGGATCGCCGGCGCCGGTTTACCATCTGGCTGCGCCGTGTCGCGCTGCTGCCGCGTTTCGGCAAGGCCGCCCGCCTGTCCGGCCTGCTGCCCCTGCTCTCCCTGTTCGCCCAACCCGACCCCCGCCCGTGAAGCCCGCCCTGCCCCCCTCCCGCCTGCTGGTCATCTCGGAACTGTTCCTGCCCACCAAGGGCGGCACCACCGTCTGGTATGACGCGGTCTATCGCCGCCTGGGCGGCAAGGATCTCCATATCGTCACCGCCGCGGTGCCCGATGCCGAGGCCATCGACCTAGCGCATCCCAACAGCCTTCACCGCATCGGCCTGCAGCGGGTCTGGTGGCTGAAGCCGGAGTCGCTGGGCATGTATCTGAAGATGCTCGGAAAATCCCTGCAACTGGCGCTGCGCCATCGCTTCGATGCCGTACACGGTGCCCGCGCGCTGCCGGAAGGCCTGGTGGCCTGGATCATGGCGCGACTGCTCGGCATCCCGCTGCTGGTCTATTGCCACGGCGAGGAGCTCACCACCTGGGGGCGCGGCCGCAAGTTCCGGACCATGCTCTGGGTCTATCGTCACGCCGACGCGGTGATCGCCAACAGCGAGTACACCGTGGCGGAGATGGCGCGCCTGGGGGTGGACCGGGGCCACATCACCCTGATCAATCCCGGTGTCGATGTCGACCGCTTCCGGCCAGGCCTGCCCTGCGACGATCTCAAGCCCGCCATCGGCCTGGGCGAGGCGCAGCGCCTGATCCTCGGCGTGGGCCGCCTGGTCCGGCGCAAGGGCTTCGACCAGGTGATCCGCGCCCTGCCGGAACTGGTGAAGCAGGGCATCGACGCCCATTACGCCCTCATCGGCATCGGCGAGGACTGGGACTATCTCCTCGGCCTCGCGCGCGAACTGGGCGTGTCCGAGCGCCTGCATCTGCTCGGCCACGTCAGCCCGGAGGACCTGCCGCGCTGGTACAACGCCTGCGACGTCTTCGTCATGGCCAACCGCGAGATCAACGGCGACACCGAGGGTTTCGGCATGGTCTTCCTGGAAGCGGCGGCCTGCGCCAAGCCGGCCATCGCCGGAACCGCGGGCGGCACCGGCGCGGCGGTGGTGGACGGGGTGACGGGGTATCGGGTGGACGGCACGGCGTTGCCCCCCCTGGTCGATGCCCTGTCCGTCCTGCTCCGCGACGGCGACCTGGCAGCGCGACTGGGTCAGGCTGGGCTGGCGCGCGCCCGCGAGGAGTTCAGCTGGGATTCGGTGGCCGAACGCACGCATGTCCTCCCATGAAACGACGCGCCCGCCAGCCTTGAGCGCAGCCTGAGCCCATGCTGTTCAGCTCGCCGGAGTTCGTCTACCTCTTCCTGCCCATCGTCCTGATGGGGTTCTTCTGGCTGGCCAGGTGGAGCCACCGCATCGCCGCCACCTGGCTGCTGGCGACCTCACTCTTCTTCTATGGCTGGTGGAACCCGGCCTATCTCGGCCTCCTGATCGGCTCGATCTGCTTCAATTACGGCATGGGGCTGGTGCTGGCGAGGGAATCGACGCGACCCGTGGCATCTCGCCGCCGCATCCTCCTCGCTTTCGGGGTAGGCGCCAATCTCGCCCTGCTGGGCTACTTCAAATATGCGAACTTCTTTCTGGATAGCGCCAATACGGCCCTGGGCACGGACTGGCACGCGGGCGAGATCATCCTGCCTCTGGGCATTTCCTTCTTCACCTTCACCCAGATCGCCTTTCTGGTGGATGCCTGGCGAGGTCTCGCAAAGGAATTCAACTTCATCCATTACGGACTGTTCGTCACCTATTTCCCGCACCTGATCGCCGGCCCGGTGTTGCATCACAAGGAAATGATGCCGCAGTTCGGGCAGCGTGAAACCTATCGGTTGAACTGGGAAAACCTGGCTGTCGGGCTGGTCATCTTCGCCATCGGCCTGTTCAAGAAGCTCGTTCTGGCCGATGGCGTCGCCCCCTACGCCAGCCCGGTGTTCGCCGCCGCTGGCGGCGGCGCCGATCTGACCTTTCTGGAGGCCTGGGGCGGGGTCCTGGCGTATACGCTGCAACTGTATTTCGACTTCTCCGGTTATTCGGACATGGCCATCGGCGCGTCGCGGATGTTCGGCGTGCGTCTGCCGCTCAACTTCAATTCCCCCTACCAGGCCCTGAACATCGTCGACTTCTGGCGACGCTGGCACATGACCCTGTCCCGTTTCCTCCGCGATTACCTCTATTTCCCCCTCGGCGGCAACCGTCACGGCAAGTCCCGCCGCTACGTCAACCTGATGGCCACCATGCTGCTCGGCGGCTTATGGCATGGCGCGGGCTGGACCTTCGTCATCTGGGGTGGACTGCACGGCCTGTACCTGGTGATGAACCATGCCTGGAGCGGCATCAAGGTGACACTGGGGCTGCCCGGCGGTCGCTGGTGGACCCGTCTGCTCGCCTGGTGCACGACTTTCCTGGCCGTGGTGGTCGCCTGGGTGTTTTTCCGGGCGGACTCGCTGGATGCGGCGCTGTCCCTGCTCACGTCCATGGCCGGTGGCCACGGTGTCGCGGTTCCCGGGCCATGGCTGGCCGAAAGTCACTGGCGCGTCGGCTGGCTGCTGCACAGCCTGGGCATCCAGATCGGGGACGCGGGCAAACATGTACCGGACCCCTGGGCCTGGGCCTGGATCGCGACCCTGCTGCTGATCGCGGCGCGCATGCCCAACACCCAGCGCCTGCTGGCCGATTTCCGGCCCGCGCTCGATTTCGTGGCGGATGCCGGCCGTCAGGTCGCCTGGCGATTCAGGTTCACCCCCACCTGGGCCGCGCTGACCGTCATCCTGCTGGTCGCCGCGCTCACCCGTGGCGAGGCCTTGTCGGAATTCCTCTACTTCCAGTTCTGATGCCTCCACGCCGCTTTTTCATCCACATCCTGCTGGCGACCCTGCTCTGTGTCGCGACTCTGTATGCGCTGGCCTGGTGGCTGCAACCGGTATACGGCGACCTGGCCCGCATCGGCGGGCACGCGGAACGAGAGTTCGGCTGGAATGCGCCCATGCTCGAATTCAGCCCCCTCGAAGCCTCCTGGGGGGGCGACAGCTACACCCGGCCGGTGGACGTCCTGGTGCTGGGCGACTCCTTCGCGAATCTGCGCCCGCCGATGCAGTGGCAGAACTGGCTGGCGGCGCTGACCGGCTGGCGCATCCATACGCTGGATAAACACCAAGTGGACATCGGCCGGCTCGTCGAATCCCCCCTGTATCGTGACCGCCCGCCGCGCGTGGTCATCTGGAATACGATCGAACGCGACCTGCGTGACGAATACGCCGACAACGATGGTCACTGCGCCCCTCGCGTCGCCGCCGCCGCGCCACAGGCCCTGCCCGTGCGCCCCACCGGGGCGCGCTCGCGCGCATTCATGCGCCCGTCTGGCGGCGACGGCATCAACCCGGGTTATGCCCGTGCCTGGCTCTGGAAAAACCTGTTGCGCGACCACACAGGCCTCTACACGGGCGATACCCTGCATCTGCGCCTGAAACGCGCTGACCTGTTCTCCTCGCGCGACCCGCGCGGGCTCCTGGTCTACCGTCTGGACCTGCTCAAGAAGAGCTGGCGGGACACGGACCTCGACCGTACCCGCTGCAGCTTCGCATCGATGGCGGCGCGCTTCGAGCGCAATGGCGTGACCCGTTTCGTCACCGCCCTGGCGCCGGACAAATCCAGCGCCTACCGCCCCTGGCTGGTCGATCCGGCGCAATTGCCGGAAAGCCGGCTGCCGGCGCTGATGCACGGTTTTCCGGTCGCCGATGCCCGGCTCGACCTGGTATTGGCGGAGGCTATCCGGCACGGCACGAAAGATGTTTACTTGCCTGACGACACCCACTGGGGCTCCGCTGGCCACGAACTGGCCGCTCATGCCATCCTGAAGCTGCTTGCGGATCTCGGATTGGCCCGATGAAAGGAACACACATGTCTACACTGCGCTTCGCCCTGACCATCGCCGCCCTGGCGGCCGCAACCTTCCCGGCCGTGACCACGGCCGCCAATCATCAGGCGGACTATCAGACCTTGAAGATATGGTGCATCGAACGCACCAAGTGGACCCAGGAAGGCAGGACGAGGGCCATGACCATGGCCACGCCCGACAACTATTTCCACTTTCACCATTACTGCGCGGCATTGAACCACATGAACTCGGCCTATTCCGCGCGGGGCAAGGATGCCAGGCGCTACGAACTGGAACGGGTGATCGGCGAGACGGGCTACGTCCTCGAACACGTCCCGCCCGACCACCCGCTGCTGCCGCCCCTCTACACGCTGCGCGGCCAGGCCCGGACACTCGGGAACAACAGCGCCGCCGCCGAGATGGAGTTGATCAAAGCGCTCACGCTAGACCCGGATCACCTTGAAGCACTATCGAGCCTGGCACAGCTCTATATCGACACCAAACGCCAGGACAATGCGATCAAGCTCGTCCGCCACGGCCTGGAGATATCGCCCGGCAACAAGGCCATGCGACGGCTGGGAACGCAACTCAAGATCGACCTTCCCCCCGAGGACACCAAACCCGCGCCGGCGGCGGAGCCGCCCGCGAAGCCGCCAGCCACGAACGACACGGCACCGGTGCCCATGCCGTCGCCCGCGGCCGACACGGCGCCGGCCGAACCGCCGGACATCGGCACCCCCCGCAACCCCTGGTGCCGCTTCTGCCCGGACGTGCCGAGCAGCCCGCCTCAGGCTACCCCATCCATGCCTGGAGTCGTTCCCAAAGCCGGGCGGTAATCTCCGGTTGCTCGGCGGCGAGGTCGCGCCGGCAGTCGGGGTCGGCCGCCAGGTCGAACAGGCGCAGCAGGTAGCCCTCGACCAGGGGTTGATAGACCAGTTTCCACTGCCCGAATCGAATCATCCGGTCCTTGGCGCGAACGACTTGCGCCTGATATTCCGGCTTGAGCGCCATGGTCCCGGTTTTCGGGTTCGGGATTTCCAGCATGTCCAGCAGATTCGGGTAACGCAGGTGGCCGGCCGGCATGCCCGGGACCTCGGTCAACCAGATGCCGGTCTCGTGGAAGGCGGGCAATTCCGGCATCTCGCCGCCGCGCAGGGCGGCAGCCAGGGAAACCCCTTCCATCCGGGGCGGAACGGGCTGCCCCAGGAGATCGAGCAGGGTGGGCGCGAGGTCGACGCTGCGGGTGACGCCCTCCAGCCGGATGGCGCCTGCCAGCGGCGGCCCGGACATGATGATCGGGACGCGCGCGGAGAAATCGCCAATGGCGGAATTCCCCTGTCCCCAGGTTTCGTGCTCGAAAAACTCCATGCCGTGGTCGCTGTAGACGACCACCATGGTGTTTTCCGCAAGGCCGCTGGCCCGCAGATAGTCGAGGATGCGGCCCACCTCGTCGTCGAAACTCTTCACGCAGCCATCGTAGAGGTCGAAGATCTGTTCCAGGTCGAACTCCTCGCGCGGCTCGCCCTGGCGCCGGATGATCTCGAACGGGTCGGTCAGCTTGGCCATGGCGAACTTGGACGGACCGCGATACTCGGCATCGGCATACATCGTGTAATAGGGATGCTCGCTGGCGAAGGGCGGGTGGGTGCTGGCCATGAACACATTGAGAAAGAACGGCTGCTCCGCCGCCCCCAGGCGCGCCAGCGTCTTCCGCGCGCGCAGGCCCAGTTGCCGGGTCAGCGGCACACCGCCCAGGTAGTAGATCTCCTCCAGGAAATACCGGCCGATGCGGTTGGACAGGAACAGCGACAGGAACAGGCGGATGTCCTTGGGCCCCTGACGCATGAAGAAATGGATGTTCCACTGGTCGCCCGGCAGGTCCAGTTCATCGAACCCCAGGTCGAACTTGCCCATGTCCGAGCCGGCCCAGTCGCTGAGCGCGGCCGTATGGTAGCCGCCGCTGGCGAGCACGGAGGCCAGGGTGGGAAGGCGCAGCCGGGTGGCCTCATCGGGGACGAAGTTGTCGCGAACGCCGTGCGTATGCGGCCAGGTTCCGGTGAGCAGGGACACCAGACTCGGCGCGGTGCGGGCACAGGGCACATAGCAGTGGGTCAGCAGGGCCCCTGCTTCGGCCAGGCGGTCGAGATGGGGGGTCAGATCACGGTGATAACCGCCATGGCCGAGACGGTCCGCGCGCAGCGTGTCGGAACCGATCATCAGCAGATTGGGGCGTGACCTGGCCGGGGCATCGGTCAGCGGCAACGGTTCGCTGTCTTCCACCCAGATCCGGTAGGCCAGCTGCGCCAGCCCGTGCAATATCACCACGGCCAGCGCCGAATAGACTGCGCCCTGCCAGAAAAGGGCAACGGCGCCGAGCGCGACCCAGCCGAAATAGCCCCACGTCAGCAGCGCCGCGCCGCGCTTCAGGCGCGCGCTGGAAAGCCGCTCCCACAAGGGATAGAAGCGATGAATGGCGTAGTGCGAGGACGCGACGATCACCCCGGGCGAGTCGTGCAGCACCCGGCAAAACTGGAACAGGGACAGCGCGCCAAGCGAGAACAGGGCGGCCAGGGCAACTGCGGCGGCGTGATAGGGCAGGGTGAAGAGCGACAGGCCCAGCAGGTAGGCGATCACGCCAGGCAGGGCAAGCAGGTTGGCGAGAAGAAACGCGGCCAGGGTCAGGCGCCCGAGGCTGAGCACCAGGTAGACGCGGTGATGGGTCAGCACCTCGCGCCGCACCGGCCCGGTCTGGCTGAAGTCGATCAGGGACTTGACCAGCAGCAGCAGGGCAAAGACCAGCGCGACCAGGCCGGTCGTGTTGCTGGCGCGGATCGCCAGGGAGAGGAAGCTCAGATCATCCATCGTTCACATTGACGGCAGGAAGCCGCGACGCCGGCTTCCTGCCATTTCCAGGGTTGTTGCGGAGGGCACTTCCGGCATGCGCGGCATCCGCGATCAGACTTTTTGACGGGTCAGCAACGCCAGCAGCAGGCTGAGGGCCAGCCGCCCGCGCTGGCGCGGCGCCAGGGCCAGCGCATGGACCAGGTCGCCCAGCGCCTGCGCGGTGCGGCCCTGGCGATACGCCCATTTGGCATAGTCGGTGAGCATGCCGGCGAACGCCGCCCGCCAGAAGCCGCCGCGTCTCGCCGCCGGCAGCAGGGCGCGGTTCTTGCGCATGACCTGGATGGCGGCGGCGCGCATCACGCCGAGGTTGCCGCTCATGCTGCTGGCGCTCTTTTCGATCACCGCCAGGGGCTCGTCGAGGCAGGCATAGTCGCCCAGCGCGGCCAGGCGCATCCACATGTCGATGTCCTCCAGGCTGCGCAGGGCTTCGTCGAAGCCCCCCGCCCGCGCGAAGCCCGAGCGCCGGGCCATGACCGCTGAACCGCTGCCGGCGACGAAGGCGTTGACCGCGAAGATGTCTTCCAGGGCGCTGCACCCGCCCTTACCGCAACGCCAGTCGGGCAGGGCCCGCCCATCGGGCGTCCGCACCGAGGTCGTACAGGAGCAGAACAGCACCCCGGGCTGGCCATCCAGCAGCGCCACCTGGCGCGCCAGCTTGCCCGGCAGCCACCAGTCATCGGCATCAAGGAAAGCGAGATAGTCACCGCGCGCCACCGCGATGCCGGCATTGCGGGCGCTGGACAGACCACCATTGGGCTTGCTCACGCCCCGCAAGGCCGCGCCATAGGTCGCCAGTATCGCCGCCGTGTCGTCGCGACTGCCGTCGTCCACCACGATCAGCTCGAAGTCGCGGTAATCCTGGGCGAGGACGCTGTCCACCGCGCGGCGCACGCACCAGGCGGCGTTGTAGGCGGGGATGATGACGGAGACGCGGGGCGCGGAGGCGCCGGCTCCCGGGACAGGCGCGGCCATCTCAGGCATCCGCGTCGTAACCCAGTTCCGTCATCAGCGGGCGGATCATCGGCAGGATGCGCTCGATGGCCTCGGGATTGTGTTCCCGCCATTTCTGCTGCTTCGGCGCGCCCTTGACGATGCTGGTGGGAGCCAGGTGGGCGCAGCGCGCGCGCAATGCCGCATCGAAGGGAATATCCAGACGCTCGAACGCTTCGCGGAACATCTCCACCGGGCGTTCGAACAGATCCTCGTAGCGCAGTTGGGTCCAGCGTTCAGCCGGGATCAGACGCTTGCCCTCCAGCGCCAGCCGGTTCGCGGACAGCCACTGGAACGCGCAGACCTCCTCCAGGCTGGCCTGGTTGTAGTCGCGCCAGCCCGGGGGCAGGAAGAAGTGCCATTCCTTGAACTCGCCGCCGTTGATCGCCACCGGCTCCGGGAACGGGCCGAAGAACTGGGTCAGGTGGAAGGCGCCATCGGTCCGCCCCAGGCGCCAGCCGTCGATCATGGAACTGATGTTGTCGCGCCCGTCGCGCTGGATGAACACGTATTTCGCGTTGGGAAACAACGCGTTCAGATAAGGCACGCGCAGGGTGTTGATGCAGGTCTTGTCCAGCACCTGGCCCCGGCCCAGGCGCTGAAAGAAATGCCGCAGGGCGGCCATGCGGTGCGCGGGGCACGCCTGCTCCGCACCCGCCGCTTCCGACAGCCAGCCGTTGTTGAGCGGGCCATACAGGCCGTTCCAGAACTCGGGAATCTCCACCCCGAGGCTGAGGAAGCCCGGCGCGGCGGCCAGTGTTTCGTAGGTCACCGTGGTGCCGGAGCGGGAACACCCCAGCACGAAGACCGGATCGGGCATGGCGGGATGGACAGCATCGAAATACAGGCCGCGCAGCGCGCGCTCCAGCGCACGCAGGTTCTTGGCCCGGATGTCCGGATCGAGCAGTTTGCGCCACTTGGCGAGTCGGGACATGGTCAGCCCCGTCCCGCGCGGTCACGGCGATTTTGTTGGTAGCCGCGCGCCTCGCCCAGGGCGGCGGCGAGCCGCACCAGGAAGAAACGGCGGCGGTCCCTGCCCAGCGCGGTCAGCACGGAGAAGAGATAACCCAGCAGTTTCCGGTACATATAACGCGGCACGCCGCCATCCCGGGACTTGTCCAGCCGCACCGTCGAGGCGCTGCGGACGAAAGCTTTCTGCATCAGATAGGGCAGGGTCAGGCGCGCCCCATCGACATAGTGATGCTGGACCACGCCGGGCGCGTAATGGAGACGCGCACCGAGGTTCAACGCCCGGATCACCCATTCCAGATCCTCGGCGCCGCCCAGGTTGTGGCCGACCGGCCCGAAGTCGGTGGCGAAGGGGCCGACCCGCCGCAGCCAGGGCTGGCGCAGGAACAGGTTGCCACCACCGGGAATGGCGATGTCCATGGTCAGCTCCAGAGGCGCGTCCCCCAGGTCGAAACGCGGTACCGGCAGGGGATAGATGCGGTAGGGGCCGGTATCGTGCAGCCAGGCCGGCTCGCTGCCGTCCCAGTCGGGGAGGATGCGGCCACAGAACAGATCGGCGTCCGGGGTGGCCTCGGCGGCACGACAGATTTCCACCAGATAGTCCGGGGCGACACGATGGTCATCATCGACGAATGCCACCAGTTCGGCCTCGACCAGCGGCATGGCCTTGTTCAATGCATTCGACTTGCCCGGCGTCGCTTCCTCTTCCCAACGCAACGGCAGGCGGCCGTCGTGTTGCGCTTGATATCCGGACAGAAAGGCCTGCGTCGCATCCGTGCAGGCATTGGCGATGACCAGGATATCCACCGCCCAGCCCTCCGGGCGGCGGGCTGCATTCAGGGATTGCAGCGTCCGGTCCAGCAGATCGCGGCGGTTGTGCGTGCAGATCAGGATGGTCAGGCTGGACATGGCAAGCCTTGGCGGGAGGGCGCAGATCGTCGCGGCGTCGGGATCGCCGGCGGGGCTTCGGGCGCGCGCATCGATCGAATCATGGTCTGGGTGATTTCATCTGGGCGGCATTCAGCATCCGCCGCAACAGCACCCGCCAGAGCGGCCGCTGAACCAGGCAGTACTGTGGATAGAAGCGCTGGAGACGCCAATGTGCCTTGTCCCGATTCAGGATGTGCTCGATCGCCAGGATACTGTACCTGGCCGTACTGGCGATGGCGGCCTCATGCAGCGTCACCACCCGGCACAGCGGGTCGGCGACGATGCGGTCCAGCACCGCGCGCAACCGCGCCAGGCCATGGCCATCCGCATCGGTGAAGTCATAGTGATGCAGCACGATCACCACGATCGGCGCGAGGTACTTGAACATCCTGGCTTCTTCCAGCGCCCGTTCCGCCGTATCCAGGTGGCAGGTTCGGGGTATCCGGCATATGGGTCCGTGGTAACCGGGAAAACTCGGCGTGGCGGAGGACGAGTAGCGGAATCCAAGGGCCTTCAGCGCGGCCATCGTCGCTTCGTCTCCACTGTTCCAGGGCGGCACGAAACCATCGATGATCGTTTCGAACAGCTCGCTCAGATGCTGACGCCCCTCTTCAATCATGGTCTCCTGCACCGTCAGCGAGTAGCCGATGAATTCACTGGGCCTGCCCGGGGGGTGATAGGGGGAAGGCTTATGGCTGTAGCCATGCTGGGCGATCTCGATCACACCCTTGCGCTGTGCCTCCAGCAGGTGCGCCGCGGTCGTGCGGTCGAGCGCTATCCGGCCCTCCGGTCCTTCGTGGAAAGGCACCACCGCGAAAGTCGCTGACAGTCGACGCTGTTCCAGCTCCGCGATCAGCAGTTTTTCAATGGCATGGTTGCTGGTCAGGGAAGGATCGTCGAAGCGCAGGCAGACACGGATCACGACGCGGGCCTCCGCAAGGCCCAGCCGACGATCTTGCCGAGGAAGTAGGCCACATTCATTTCCTGACGCAAGGTGGCGTTCCAGCCCCCCTGGCGGAAGGTGCGCCAGACCGTGGCCGAGGCACGCAGTAGTTGGCCATAGAGATACAACGGCGGCCAGCGCGAGGCCGAGGCATCACGACGGTGTGCCTCCATGCGCCCCTGGCGGTAGTGCAGATCGAGAAAATAACGGCGGTTCAGCTTGGCCGCCTGGATGCGGTGATGGATGACCGCCTCGGGCGCCCACCAGACGGCGGCGCCGGCGCGCACCAGACGGCGGTAGAAATCCACGTCCTCGCCGCCGTTGTTCTCGCGGCCCATGCGCCCGAGCGCCTGGTCGAACAGGCCCACGCGCTCGCACAGCGCCCTGCGAAATCCGAAATTGCCCGTGTACAGCGGCGTGGCCGGGTCGTTCAGCGGCATCGTCCGCTCGGACCAGTCGAGCCGGCCGAGAAAACCCAGCAATTCATCGCTCAGCCAGGCGGGGCGCGGGTCTTCGAACAGGACTTCGATGCGGCCGCCGAAAGCATCCGGCTGGTGCGCCTCGATCAGGCGTTCGTAGGCGCACAACCAGTCCGGGTCGGCGGTTTCATCGTCGTCGAGGAAGATCAGGTAGTCGCCCCGGGCCTCGTGGATCGCCCGGTTGCGGGCATTCGCGATGCCCAGCCTGTCCTCGCGCACGACCCTGACGGTCCAGCCTTGTGGCCAGTCATGCCCGGCCAGGAGGCCAGGCGTGGCGTCGCTGCTGGCATTGTCGATGACCAGCAACTCCCAGGCCGCGCGCGGCGGACGGATGCGCGGCAGCTCGGCCAGCGTGCGGCGCAGCCGGTCGGCGTGGTTGTGGGTGCACAAGGCGACGGTGTAAGCGAACCCCATCAGCGGGCCCCGGTCAGTCGGCTGGCGAGACGCGCCAGGTAGTAGCGGACGACATGCCCGATACCGCCTTCATTGGAACCCAGCCTGATCTTGCGCAGCAGCATGGACGGCGTGTCCGTGCCGAAGATATCCAGGCGGCGGATGCGCATTCGGTTCACATCGCCGCGATTGAAACCGGGTTGTGTCGAGAAGGCCGCGCGATAGCCGGCGGCGCGCGTCGCCGCCTCGACCCGTTCATCGACGTGGCCATAAGGGTAGGCGAGATAGTCCACTTCCTGGCCGAGCAGCCGGGACAAGGCATTGCGCGAACCGGCCAGCTGATCGGCGAGCTGTTCGTCACTCAGCGAGGGCAGGCTGGCATGTGATCGGGTGTGCGAATGGAAGCTGCAACCGCGCTGCCGCATGTCGCGGATCTCCCCGGCATCCAGCAGCGGATAGGTCTGGCCGGAGGGATTCGAGCTGCGCGTCCAGACATCCTCGCCCCCGATGAGATCGCTTACCAGAAACACCGTGAACGGCCAGTTCAATCGTTCGAGGACGGGCAACGCATGGTCGCGCACACCCCGGAAGCCGTCATCGAAGGTCAGGAGAAAGGCCCCCTCAGGCAACGCCGGCCCGCCCTCGAGCCAGGCCACGAGCGCGTCGATACCGACCGGATGCCAGCCCGCGCCGGCCAGCGCCCGCATGTGCGCGGCAAAATTGGCGGCGCTGATGGCGTATCGCGCTTCCCAGGCGTTACCGGCATCGCCGACACGGTGATACATGAGCACAGGCACGCGGCTGCTTTGACCCATGTTGTCTAGGCTCCCCGGTCGGTCAGCCGCACGATCCAGCGGTACATCGACATCGGCAGCAACGCCACCACGATGTGGCGCAGGTCCTTGATTGAGAAGGCAAGCCGCGAGGCGGCATGACGAAACAATTTCTGCGCCGAGACCAGATCGCGCTTCCAGAAGGCCCGATAGGCCTGGCGCAACACCTGGCCCTCGGTGAGGTCGTGCAGCCTGGCGGCCGGCAGGTGCCGGACCAGCGCCGGGTTGGCGGCGATGAAGTCCTTCTGCGCGGTGAGCGCGTCCAGGACTTGTCGCCATTTCACGGCGGAGACCTGGCCCTTGTCGTGCCAGCGATAGAACGCCAGCACCTCGGGCACCCGCTTGATGCGGCGGGTCAGGGCCAGCGCGCGCAGCCAGAAGTCATAGTCCATCGCGGAAAAACGCCGTTCCGAGAAGCCGCCGAGGCGATCGACCAGGCTTTTCGGCATGAGAGCGGCATGAATCGGCCAGGGACAGGTGCGGATGAAGGTGGCGACCGCATCCTCCTTTTCGTATTCAGGCGGCACATAAGGCTCGGACTGGATGCCCTCGCCCACGTTTTGCCAGCCGCAATAGACGAGGTCCACCGCGTCATCCATGAGCGCGCGGTGCAGTTTTTCCAGCGTTTCCGGCAACCACCAGTCATCGGCGTCGAGGAAGGCGATGAAGGCGCCCTTGCAATACTTCAGACCGGTATTGCGCGCCGGGAACGGGCCCATGCGGCTGGTGTGCAGAAGCTGGATGCGTCCGGGATAGCGCGCCGCCAACCGCTGTACCACGCTGGCCGATTCGTCGCTCGAGCCGTCGTCCACCACGATCACTTCCACATTGCCATAGGTCTGGCCCATGACCGACTCGACCGCTTCCTCCACATAAGGCGCGGCGTTGTAGCAGGGCATGACGACGGAAATGAGGGGACGCTTGGCGATGCTCGGATCGTTGGGCACGGTACTCATCGCGACAGTTCCTCCTTGATGACTTCCAGCCAGGCGCGCCCCCATTTCTGGTCGGGCTCGACATGATTGCCTTCCGCCCACTCGTTCCAGGCCTTGAGAAACACGATGCGCTCATCGGGCGCCCGCTGCTCGACCCGGGAGATGGCTTCGCGCAGCAGACCGCGAAACCGTTCCGGCGTGGCGTTTTCGATGACCAGGCCACGCATGCCGGAGCGGGGGGTGTTATCCCAGTTGGGCAGCACGAGGGGATAGTCGGGCCAGTCCACCTGATGTGTGCGCAGGAGGATGGGTAACACCTGCTGGTAATCCCAGATCGCCAGTTCATGCTTGTTGCCTTGCAGGGCGAGCTTGAGCTTGGTGGCGAAATGACGCCAGGGAATCTGCTTGTTCCTGGCCGGCAGCGCCTGCATGGTGCTGGCGTCGAGACCGCGCTGGAGCGGGTCCCAATGCTGCTGGTAATGCGACACGCCGATCAGGTAGAGCCCCGGCAGGCCGGCCTTGACCGCGCGTTCGCGCCAGAAATCGGTCAGCCGGGCCACATCGGGAATGTCATCCGGCTTGTAGATGACGAAGATGGGTTTGCCGTCGACCGTGAGGTAGCGGCGGTCGGTGAAGGCGCGCAACAGCCAGTCGAAATGCGCGGCATGGTCGTCCCAGCCGGGATAGCGCTGCTCGATGAGGGTCTCGTTGGTGCCCTGCCAGACGCTGTTCCAGGAATGGTTGGCCCAGCACAGGCAGAACGGGAAATCCGGCTCACCGGAATCGAGAATCTCGTTGACCGGGCGTTCCAGAATGCGACGGCCATCGCCGAACCAGTAGTGGTAGTAACAGAAACCGCCAACGCCATATTCCTTGGCCAGTTCGGCCTGGGCATGGCGCGCCTCGGGCAGGCGCAGATCGTAGAAGCCCAGATCGGCCGGCACATGCGGCTGATAATGGCCATGGAACAAGGGTTTGGCCTTGGCCACGTTGGTCCACTCGGTAAACCCCTTGCCCCACCAGGCGTCGTTTTCCGGCGTCGGGTGAAACTGGGGCAGGTGGAAGGCGATGAGTCGGGCGCGCTGGGTCATACGGGATAGCGGTGGGTGCGTGTTTTCAATGGCTCCGACAGTGCCGGCGACAGCCGCGGGTCGATTGCGTGGGGGTTCCGCGGGCGGTTCACGTGCCGTGCAGCCAGCCGCGCGGGGCAACAATGAGGGGGCCGGCGGAAACTGGCAGCATCGTACCATCCTGCGCCCGCCAGGCCAGGGCCGGCGCGGGCTCCCGCTCCCAGTGCAGCGGGAGGGACTGGCGCGTCGGATTGACGACCAGCCACTCGCGCCGGTCACCGCAAGCGAGGTTGGCCACCCTGAGGCTGGCATGGCCGGGGCTCGGACAGGGACGTTGCGATTCGGGAGCGATGGCCTCGGCGTTGGCACCCAGCAGGGAGGGCGACAGGCCGAGGCGGTTGTCTTCCAGATCGATCATCGCCTCGGCCAGCCAATCGCGGTAGATCGGGTCCGGATCGGCCAGGCACAGGTGATAGAGCGCCTCGGCCCAGAAGCCCAGGGAATCATCCTCCTTGCCACGGGCCTCCTTCCAGCGCGCTGTCATCCCGCTCGCCCGCGTGGCGGCGAAGCACGACGCCAGCAACGGCATCAGTCCGGCGTCGTCGAACAAGCGCCGGGTCCGCGCCAGATCCATCAGGTTGACCGGCTGATACCGCACCGCCATGCCATATTGCGAGAGCTCGCGTTCGATGAAACCACCCGGCATGACCAGGCGCGGATAACGCGCCTTGATCCGGGGCAGCAGCGGCACCAGGTATTTCCAGGCGAGGCGCTTGAGGGCGCGCAACGGCAGGGGCAACAGGCGCGCCTGCTCGGTGGGCAGAAAGGTCAGGCCGATGGCCTTGAACAGGGGGCGGTACAGCCACTCCGCCGGGCGCAGCGCAAGGATGGCGCGCGTGGCCGCGTTCGCCGAGGCGATCAGATCATCATGCCGCGCCTCCCCCGTGACCAGGCGACACCGACGCATGGCGATGTTGGTATCCAGGTGGGTATTGAGCACCAGCATGTTGCTGGTCGACTTGCCCAGGACGCGACTGGCATGGGTGCGGAAGGGATAGCGCTTGATGGTCTCGGCGCTGGTCTCCAGCGAGTCGTGCAGATACCAGGCGCCGATGTCGAGGCGGTCGATCCGTGCCGCCGCGAAACCCGCAGCCTTGTCCAGCGCGGCCCGCACGCGCGGATCGCCGGTCTCCTCGCAATACGCCGCCAGCAGATGCATGCCGCCGGCGTGCAGGCGGTAATGAGACTCCATCTGGTCGGTCCACTCGCCGTGATACCAGCCCCCGTCCTCACGCTGACGGGCCATGACCGAATACACGATCTGGGTTCTCAGGAGCGCATATAGCCGCTTGCCCGTGGCCCGCAGCATCCCGCTCAGGGTCACATACAGGGCATAGGCGTCCAGTTCTGAGCACACCCGCCAGTATTTCGGCCAGACCTCATGGTTTTCATAGACGTGGCCATGGACCAGGTGCAGGTACATATCCGCCGGCCGCGCATAGGCGGTGTGCGAACTCCACAGGAAATAGCGCTGCCGTTCCAGCGTGGACAGCGTCAGCAATGATTGGAGCAGGTCGGGCTCTGCGGCCGGAAGACGCCACACCACCAACTGCAGGACACGGTCCGCCATGGTGTCCAGGGTGATGGCCAGGCTGGAGGTGGACACGGATACCCCGGCGATCTCCGCCTGCCGATGGGACAGGATATGACCATCACCGTCGAAAGCACGCAGCATGGGAGCTTGCGGTATCCAATAGGCATCCGCCCCCGCCTCCGCGGGCAGCAACAGCCAGCCGCCGGCCGCCGCCGTCTCGAGCTGGAACCGACCCGTCAGGCGTAGCGCGACACGATGCGCGGCGTTGTCGGAAAAACTGAGGAAGGCGCAACGGGCGGCGGAAGAGCCGAAGTCATCGAGCCATACCTCGGCCGGTGTCTGGAGCCGCGTCCGGCTGAAGCCGGCGCCGCGTGACACCTCGCCCCTGTCCTCGCTCCCGGCATGGTCCAGCAGTTCAGCCAGGTCCAGGCCTGGCGGCGGATCGCCACCACCCGCGTGTTCCCCTGGAACAGGCGACACGACGTCCTGACCAGTCGGCAACAGGGCGACCATCATTCAGCCCCCACGCCGGAAGCGCCACAGGATGCGATCACGCAGCAGCCCCATCGCGCGACGCGCCAGGCGGGCAGGCAGTGGCAACGATTTCACCGCCAGGGCGGGGAGCGTGGCAAACAGCTCGACAACCTGGCGCATCACGACCTGATCGGAATATTTCGCGCGGATCAGGGCGTGCCCCCCCATCCGTATCCGCTCGCAATAGTCCCGGTCGCGAATGAGCCGGATGACGTGTTGCGCGAATTCGCCCGGCGTCTCCCCCACCAGCACGTTCTCGCCAGGCGTCAGACCGATGCCTTCGGCGCCGACCGAAGTGGTCACCACGGGCAGGCCGAGGGCCATCGCCTCGCCGACCTTGCCTTTCATCCCCGCGCCATAACGAAGCGGCGCCACCGAGATCAGGGTCTCGGACAGATACGGAAGCGTATCCGGAACATACCCCAGTACCCGGATGCGGTCCGATGCCAGGGCGCTCACTTCCGGGGGAGGCGCATTGCCGATGACGTTGAACACGACGTCGGGCACCTCGGCCACGATGAGAGGCAGGATGTCACGACAGAAATACAGCACCGCATCCGTATTCGGCTCATGGGCAAACCCGCCGACAAAGGTCAGGACCGGTTGGTCGACCCTCGCCACTGGCGGATGGATGACGTGGATATTGGGAATGATCGCGGTCCGGGTATCCGGCAGGTCGCGCTCCAGCAGCTTGCCATCATCCTCTGACACCACGACGACGACGTCCGCGCCCGCGTACACCGCGAGTTCGTCGCCACGAACCTTTGCCGCCGACTCGGCGTCGGCGGTCTCGCCCGTCAGACGCGCCTTCGCCTGAAGACGGTGATAGTGAACATCGACCGAATCGACCAAGACTCGCGCCCTTGGCCGCCAAACCCTGACTTCATCGATCCAGTCCTGGGCCGCGAAATAGAACTCAAAAAATACGGCATCCACCGCCACGGTACGCAGGACTTCACGTGGCCCGCCCAGGGCCACCTGGACACCCATATCCCGCAGGATGCCCCGGTAACGCTGGTTTTCCTCATCCCCGATTTTCGCGGCATGGAAACGCTCGGCCAGCGGACAGAACCAGAGTCGGTTACCAGGCAACAAAGCCTTGATGATCTGGAAGAACCGCAGATCACCGGAAGCGCGATCGAAAAAAGGGTAATGGGGCGCGACGATGAGGATATTCATTTGGAGCTCACGCCCATTTCCTGCCTCACCACATCGAGATAGGCATGGCCATATTTCATGTCCGGCTCCAGATGGTTGCCTTCGGCCCACTCATTCCAGGATTTGACGAAGACAAGACGATGTTCGGGCGAATAGTCCTGGACCACGTCAATCCCGTCACGCAGATGTCGCCGCCATAACTCAGGCGTCGAACCGTGCAGCACAAAACCGCGCAGTCCGGACCTGGGCGTGTTGTCCCAATTGGGCACCACCGTCGGATAGATCTCGCTATCCGGCGGCGGTTGCTGCACCAGGTAGGGCAACGCATCCTCGTAGCGGTAGGTCTTGACAGGCCATCCACGCTTGGTGCGGTACCAGTTGATGAACTGTCGTTTCCATTTATCGAACACCGATCGTGGGGGAATCTCCATGATCTTGACCTGATTGGCCAGCGTCGCCGCATCGAACCCCAAGGTCTCCGGCTTCCATGTCGGCTCGCTATGCAGACAGGCCACCAGATACAGACCCTTCAAACCAGCCTTGATCGCCATTTCACGCCAGAGGTCGGTGACCTGCTTGGCGTCGGGAAGGTGGTTGGGGCGGTAGACCAGGAACAACGGTTTGCCATCGACCGTGATGTAGCGTGGATCGGAGAACGCTTTCAGCAGGTATTCAAAATGGTTCTCATGGTCCTCGCGCCCGGGGTAGGTCTGCTCCATGAGCACACGATTGGGCGTACCGTGCCAGATACCAGACCAGGACTCATTCGCCCAAGCCAGGCAAAACGGGAAATCCGGCTCGCCGGAAGTCAGGACTTCATTGAACGGCCTTTCCAGCAAGCGCTTGCCACCGAACCAGTAATGCCAGTAGCAAAATCCCTCGATCCCGCTTGCCCGCGCCAGTTCGGCCTGGTCCTTCCTGGATTCAGGACAGCGCAGGTCGTAGAAACCGAGATCCGACGGCAAGTGGGGTTGATAGTGGCCCGGGAACATGGGCTTGGCCTTGGCGGTATTGGTCCACTCGGTAAAGCCCGCGCCCCACCATGCATCGTTCTCGGGTATCGGGTGGTACTGGGGCAAATACAGCGCAATCAGTCGTGCCTTGCTGCTCTTATTCATCTTTACACTCCAAGGCCTCTCGCGTTGCCTCCAGATACCGCCTGCCCCATTTCATGTCCGGTTCGAGGTGATTGCCTTCTGCCCATTCGTTCCACGCATTGATAAACACCAGACGTTCATCTCCAGACAAGGTTTTTCTGGCCTTATTCACTGTCTGTCGCAACCAGCGCCCGTATGTTTCAGGGTCGCTCCCCTTGAAAATGATCGCGCCAGATTTTCGGCGCGCCGAATTGTCCCAGCCAACAAGAACACCGGGGAACTCCTTATAGGGCCGCTCGGAGCGGTCCATCATTCTTTGCGCAAAGAACGGATAATGCCGGATGGTATTCGCGCACTCAGGGTGATCAGGTTGCAACAGACAACGCAGTTTTCTCCGCAGTGAATTGCTTGGATGCGGCATGCGCCCCCAGTCTGGCTGAAAGTCTATCGCAGCATCAAAACCGATTTGTGTGGCATCGAAATGCAACTCCGGCAAGCTGGAAACGACGCAGAGATAGAGCCCGGGCAATCCCGCGGCCATCGCCTCACGCCGCCATATCTCGGCTGTTTCAGCCGGTCGGGGTAGGGAATTGACCCGATAAACGAGAAACAATGGCTTACCATCGACACGGATATAGCGCGGATCCTTGAATGCGGGAATTAAAGAGCGGATATGATCGAAGTCATCTTCCGGCGAATAAATCTGACGCGCCAGCACCTCCTGATCCTGCCCATCCCAACGCCGCGTCCAGTTTTCATTCGCCCAGCACAAGCAGAAAGGCAGATCAGGCTTGCCTGACTCCAGAACCTCGGCAAACGGCCTGTCCAACAGGCGCTTCCCATTGAACCAGTAATGGTAGTAACAGAAACCGTGAATGCCGTGCTCGCGGGCGAGCTCGGCCTGGCGCTCGCGCGTTTCGGGAACACGCAGGTCGTAATAACCCAGATCGGCAGGCAAATGCGGCTGATAGTGACCCGGAAACAGGGGCTTGGCCTTCGCGACATTACGCCACTCGGTGAAGCCCTTGCCCCACCACTCATCGTTATCCGGAACGGGATGGAACTGCGGCAGATAAAATGCGATAGCCCTGACGTCACCACCGGCTGCCATATCAGCGGAAATGGAATTCATATCATGGTCCAAAGGCAGGATATTTAACGAGTGCTTTCATTTTTCAGCAGGCGTTGCCAATCATCCTGCAACAGTGAATTTATCTTGTGATAGCGAGAGAGCATATACACAATGACTGGCGTCAATTTTTCGTTTAGAACCATACGATATGAGCGAGGATTCAGGCGCTTATCCGTCATAAGATGAAATGACCCATGGGTATAGAGTCGCAATCCCAGCCTGGATGCCAGCCTGTACAAAGATGTACGTGTAAAAAACGATATATGCTGGCCATGTTCAGGACTGTAATACCACCACTCACCAGGCTTCGGTGTATCAGCAGGGATAATTTCCGTGCTAAAAAAAATGGAACGCGAGAAGCGTGTGACTTCGCGCATGCCCTCAAACGGATTGGCCATGTGCTCGATCACCTCGAATGCCGTAGCCAGCTCATATTCTGACCCATCCACATTCTCAGTGGAAACCTCGAACCCACCAGAAAATATATTTTCGCAATACTTGTCGAAATAACGATAATCAAAACCGATGTCGCGCATGCGCCTGACAAACAGGCCATACCCCCCGCCATAGTCAACATATTTACCATGCGGATCAAAAAATGACAGCAGGATCGCCGCCGTCTTCGATGTGGTATCCATCATCCTGTTGATCGGACCTATATCCGTATTTGTAATGGCGGATGAATAGGCCTCGTCGAGCCAGAAGGGGGACTCCGTCTGGATGAAACCGCAGGCAGGGCATCGATAGTACTGAATGTCATGCTTGTGTAGCACGAGTCCACGCGCAAACGGACTGGTCGCTACGTCACAGATATGGCATTTCATATAAATTACTCAGTTATGAAACCAGACTCTTGACTTCGGAAACAGCCACCTGGCCTGCAATAAAATGAGGAGTATCAGTAGTGCTTGAACCAGTCAGACGCAGTTTCAGCGCATCAATAACATCGTCAACGGAAACATTGACCGCCGGCCCAATCGCATTGATGATCGTCGCAAGTCGGCCATTGGAATAGTCCCCACTGAAACTATCGTAGCGTTCGAATATTCGGTAGGCGCCTTTCAAGATGACTGCGGGAGTGGCGACCGCGTGAGCGAGATGCGCGGGGCCACTATCCACACCGACAAACACCTTTGCACGACGCAACACCTCTGCTGTCTCAAGAATCGACAACCTGCCACATAGATCCACAAAGCGTGGTGACGAAACATGTACACCGGCCTTGAGACCGACTTCAACCACAGCCACAGACGTATTATCAAAAACCCACTGGAGCAATTCTTTCCATTTCTCCATACTCCAGTCACGTGCCACTTCGTTTGATGAAACATGAATGGCGATATATTCCTCGGGCAAACCCAAGGCATCCACCGCCACCTGCTCCTCACCTGACAACTCAAGATGAGGACTGGCATCAAGGATCGGCATGCCCGCATTCTGGCACATCACGGCAAGCAGATTTCCATAATTGAAATAATTAACGGTATCGATGTCCGGATTACCGGTCACACGTGCAATCTCATTCTTGCAAACCTGGCAGATGCGGCGATTGACGTGCAAATCATAGTGCAATTGCACCGCCTTGATATCACGCAACCACGCCCATTCATTAATGCACTCCACCTCAATCACCGTATTGACCGCACCAAATGACTGGACCAGCTTCACAAAAGGACTTCGCACCACCCAGATCAGATTCGCGTCAGGATGCCGTTCTCGAAGGTAATGTGCAATCGGCTGAGCCGCAACAATATCCCCCATGTGCTCGGTCAATGCAATTACAACTGGCCTTCCAATCGAGGGAAAATATCTCGCCCTCATCAACAACAATACATTTCGCAGAAAACTACGTACCATTCTGATCTTGTGCAGCGCCGGGCCGCTCGCCTTGACGACATCAGCCAGCATGACGCGCACCCACCTGCGTATTTCACCACGCCAAGCCCAGTAATGATTCTTGAGTTGTGCGATGTTTGGCAACGTCACGCGACCTCAACTTCCCTGACTATACATGGCTAGTGAAATCAACATTCAACTCACTTTCTCGACGGCCCATTGCGTATCGAGTGGGACATAACCGGCCTCTTTCATGTAGGCCATTGAATGCTCATGGGAGACCACCCTGATCTGGCCAAGATTTTCACCATAAAAAATCATTGATTCACCATCAGCCAAACCCATGCGCAACGAGTAAACACCCGCATTAAATGGGAACGCCTTGACTCGGCATGTAATTCTTATTTCACCGGCATTGATTGGCTTGTCTCTAAATAGCTTCTGCGTATCATTATTTGCCAGGTACACAAAATCAGTGGTATGAATCCCAAAACCCAGGACGGGCCGGTTTATTGGTTGCTTCACACGAAATACACACGAGATGATCAAATCACCTTGAAAAGGAATGCTCTCCACCTCGTTACCCGCATCATCAATAAACCGCAAAGACAGCAAGTCCGCTCCCTGCGACATCAGGGATGTAGGCGCTTTCGCCGCAATTTGCTGCTGTATTTTCTTATCACTCTCCTCATAGAACATATTGCAGACCTCGACTGGTTCACCCATTGCCGCCACTTTCCCATGACGAAGCAGAATAACCCTGGTACACAAACGTTCGACCTGTCTTATATTATGGGAAACGAGTAACACGGTCTTTTTCTGTCTCTTGATCGACTCTTCCATATGATCGAAGCATTTACGCTGGAAGGCCAGATCACCGACAGCCAGAACCTCATCGACGATCAGAATATCCGACTCCACGCTGGTGGCAATGGAAAAACCCAGACGCACCTGCATTCCGGAGCTGTATCTCTTGATCGGCGTGTCGATGAACTCCTCGAGCTCGGCGAATGCGACGATGTCATCGAACTTGCGTTCAATTTCCGATTTTGGAATTCCCAGAATCGCGCCATTCAGAAAAATGTTTTCGCGCCCGGTGAGGTCCGGCACCAGGCCCGCCCCCACTTCGATCAGTGGCGCTATCTTGCCTTTGCAACGGATGCTGCCAGTCGATGGCTGCGCGATATTGGCCAGCAATTTGAGCAAGGTACTTTTTCCAGCCCCATTGTGGCCGATGATGCCCAGCACCTCACCCGGCTCCACCGAGAAGTGCACGTCATCCAGCGCCTTGAAGGGCTTCCGTTCTTCGACCGGCCGCCCGACGATCCGATTGAAACTGTTGAGCATGGTCTGCTTCAGGCTGGTCAATTGCCCCAGACGGTATTCCTTGGTGACGTGGTCGACTTCGATAATGGGCATAAGGACGGGTAGCGAGTGGAACAATGTCAGGTCTGATCAGAGCGTACTGGGGTTTTTCTATCCAGTTCACGGGCATGAGCGGTCAAATCGTGTGTCCGCTCAAGAGGCGGACGAAGGTATTCCGCGGCCATTTCAAAGCAGCCCGATTCATCACGCAACAGCCGCGGTTTGTCTGGATTCACGGGGGTATCGCTCCCTGGACGACGAGGCGCGCCAATCGCCGAAACCGGTCGGGCTGAAGGACGCGATCGATGTTCTGGTCACCGACGCGGCAATGCCCTCTGGCCAGGATATCCAGCTTTGCCAGCAAATCGTTCCGCGTTGAAATCACAAGAGGATCGACATCACCACCCTTTGTCCGGTCATCGGCACGCGATGCAAACAGGTCAACGGGCGCGTTGGCATCGACACCATGGTTGGCATCGCTGATGGATTCTCTCCGGGCTTCGGTCAGTCGCATGTCTGGTCAGGCCAGCAAGTTCCGACTGATCCCACGACGCAGTTCAGCGATTCGCTCGTCATCGTCAGATCACGTCCGCGAAGTACGATTCCGCGCGCTTGAAATACAGATAACTGAGAGGCAGCAGGACCAGCACCAGCACCAGGCCCGGCATGATTGCGCCGGCATCGGGCGGCAGGCCACGCAAGGTGACGTTCTGGAATGCATCGATCAGGCCGGCCAGCGGGTTGAGGGTAAACAGGGTGTAGAGCAGATCCGACCAGCCTCCAGCGGCTTGCTGGACCAGGAGCTTGTCCTTCACCAGCGCCAGCGGATAGATGACTGGCGACATGTACATGATGAGCGAGAGCAGGACAGGCAGGGCGGTGGCCACATCACGGTAGTAGACGTTGAGCGCGGCGCCGATGAAGGCGATGGAGAGCGCGGCCAGCATCGCGTAGAGCACCAGCATGGGCAGCCAGAGCATCTGCCAGGTGGGGGAGATGCCATACCAGGCCATGAGGAGCGCGAGGATGCAGAGGCTGATGCCGAGTTCCACCAGCTTGGTCAACACGCTGGTGAGCGGAAACACCTCGCGTGGAAAATAAATCTTGCGGATGAGGTTGGCGTTTCCGACCACGCTGGAGACGCCTTCCGAGGCCGACTCCTGGAAGAAAATCCAGATGGTGAGCGCCGAATAGGTGAGGACCGGATAGGGGATGGCGCCGCTGTCGATGCCGACAAAGCTGCGCAGCACCATGAAGATCAGCACCAGCACGATCGGCTTCAACACCGCCCAGAGGATGCCCATGTAGGACTGCTTGTAGCGCAACGCGATGTTCTTCCAGGCCAGCACGGCCATCAGTTCGCGGTATTCGATCAAATTTGTCAGTAGGCCGGGCATCAGATCGTCTAATAGGGCGTGTGGCGTAGGGCTAACCACCTGTTAATAAAGATATCGTCGCGCTTGCTGCCGGCGAAGGTTATCAGACACATGCGCATGTTCGCGATATGGTTGGTGCCTCGGATTACTATTAGCGTTCGATTACTCATCACGCCTCACCATGCAAACCCTCTCAGTCGACCTGGGCGACCGTGCCTATCCCATCCACATCGGCCCCGGCCTGCTCGACCGGGGCGATCTCGTCCTTCCGCATCTGATCCAGACGCGCGCCGTCATCGTCACCAACACCACGGTTGGGCCGCTTTACCTCGAACGCACCGTGAACATGCTCCGGACTGCGGGGGTGGCCGTGGCTTCGGTGACCCTGCCGGACGGCGAAGCCTACAAGAACTGGGAGACCCTCAACACCATCTTCGACGCCCTGCTGACCCAGCGCGCCGAACGCAAGACCACGCTGATCGCGCTCGGCGGCGGCGTGATCGGCGACCTGACTGGCTTCGCGGCGGCCTGCTACCAGCGCGGCATGCCCTTCATCCAGATTCCCACCACCCTGCTGGCGCAGGTGGACTCCTCCGTCGGCGGCAAGACCGGCATCAACCATCCGAAGGGCAAGAACATGATCGGCGCCTTCTACCAGCCGCAACTGGTGCTGGCCGACATCGACACGCTGTCCACCCTGCCCGATCGTGAGCTCTCCGCCGGCCTCGCCGAAGTGATCAAGTACGGCCTGATCCGTGACCTGCCGTTCCTGGAATGGCTGGAGGCGAACATGGAGAGACTGGTGGCGCGCGATGCCGAGGCGCTGACCTATGCCATCCATCGCTCCTGCCAGAACAAGGCCGAGGTGGTGGCCGCCGACGAGCGCGAGGCCGGCCAGCGCGCCCTGCTCAACCTGGGCCACACCTTCGGCCACGCCATCGAGACCGGCATGGGCTATGGCGTCTGGCTGCACGGCGAAGGCGTTTCCGCCGGCACCATGCTGGCGGCGGATCTGTCGCGGCGTATGGGGCTGATTTCGCAAGCCGATGTCGACCGTGTCGCGGCCCTGTTCAAACGGGCCGGCTTGCCGGTGGTCGCCCCCGATCTGGGCTATGAGACCTACATGAACCACATGGGCGTGGACAAGAAGGTGGAGGCGGGGCGGATTCGCTTCGTGCTGTTCAAACAACTGGGTGAGGCTTTCGTGACCGGCGACTACGATCCAGCCACATTGCGCGCCTGCCTGACCGAGGCGGTGGCAGGTGTCTGAACTGGCCCTCTACGCCGCCTTCTCCACCCATACTCGTGGCCGCCGCCACCCGGAACCGGCCGCCGCGCCACGCTCCGAATACCAGCGCGACCGCGACCGCATCATCCATTCCACCGCCTTCCGCCGCCTGGAATACAAGACCCAGGTGTTCGTGAACCATGAGGGCGACCTGTTCCGCACCCGCCTCACCCACAGCCTGGAGGTCGCCCAGATCGGCCGCACCCTGGCGCGGATGCTGGGCCTCGACGAAGATCTCGCGGAAACCCTGGCGCTGGCGCATGACCTCGGCCACACCCCGTTCGGCCATGTCGGCCAGGATGTGCTCAACGACTGCATGAAGGAACACGGCGGCTTCGAGCACAACCTGCAGTCGCTGCGCGTGGTGGATGAACTGGAACAGAAATATGCGGAATTCGAGGGGCTGAACCTCACCTTCGAGGCACGCGAGGGCATCCTCAAGCACTGCTCGCTGAAGAACGCCGAGAGACTCGGCGATGTCGGCCGCCGTTTCATCGAAGGCCTGCAGCCGTCGCTGGAAGCGCAGGTCACCAACCTGGCCGACGAGATCGCCTACAACAACCATGATGTCGACGATGGCCTGCGCTCCGGCCTCATCACCATGGAGCAACTGGAAGAGGTGGAAATCTTCGCGCGCCACCTCGACCGCGTCCGCGCCCTCTATCCCACGCTCACCGACCGTCGTCTGATCCATGAAACCGTGCGGCGCATGATCAACACCCTGGTGGTGGATCTGCTGGAACAGACCCGCCGCAATATCGCCGCGCACCGGCCCGAAAACCTCGATGACGTCCGCCGCTGCCCGCCGCTGGCCGCCTTCAGCCCGGAAATCCTGGACCAGCACCGCGAGCTGAAGCGCTTCCTGTTCCATAACCTGTACCGCCATTACAAGGTGGTGCGCATGAGCGAAAAGGCGCAGCGCCTGCTCCGGGATCTGTTCCGGGCGTTCAGCGACGAGCCCCGCCTGATGCCGCCCGAGCACCGCGCCCGCGCCGACCATGACACTCACCGCGCAGTCGCCGACTACATCGCCGGCATGACCGACCGCTACGCCATCCGGGAACACCAGCGCGTCTACGATATCGAGGAGTTGGCGTAATGCAAACCGGCGAGGATGCTGCGAAGACTGTCTGGAATGAGCTGAAATACCGATGAACATGCACCCTGTCGAGAACAGCCCTCATCAGTTTGTGCTAACCAGCTCCGCGCGCCAGAGCAGTCCTTCCTATATTCCAGGCATCGATGGATTGCGCGCGCTCGCAATCATTGCCGTCATGCTGTACCACCTAGAGCCATCACTCTTGCCTGGCGGATTTTCCGGCGTCGATGTCTTTTTTGTGATATCCGGATTTGTCGTCAGCAAGTCGCTCGTTCGGGACCGGGAAAAAGCCCTCGGGGGCTTCATCCTGGGATTTTATGCGCGGCGCATGGTAAGAATCCTGCCCGCGCTCGTCGTCTGTCTGCTCGTCACAAGCCTGGCCACCAATCTGGTCATCCCTGACTCATGGCTCAGCAACACCAATAGAGATACGGCGCTCTACGCCTTCTTCGGATTAAGCAATTTCATACTCGCATGGACAAGCGACGGCTATTTCTCCCCGAAAGTGGAGTTCAACCCCTTCACCCATACTTGGTCGCTTGCAATAGAAGAACAATTCTATTTGCTTTTCCCAATCCTGTTTTTTATCTGGCTGCGCGTACAGGACACCCCTTCCAGGCTTGCCCGGAACGTCGGCAACAACCTGGTAATCGCCCTGCTCGTTATTTCCCTGGCATATTCAGCGGTGACGACAATACATGACCCTCTCAGTGCTTATTATCTGCTGCCAAGCAGGTTCTGGGAATTGGCGTGTGGGGCATGGCTTTTTCAATTACAAAGCAAGGGAGTCGCCATCCCGGCATCAATCCGATCCGCCAACCTGACATTACTGGCGGGATTCATATTGATAGTGGCTGCATTTATATTTTCCGACCCACATGCCTTTCCCTTTCCCTGGTCATTATTATCCACAGCGGGATCAGCGCTGATGATTGCCGGAGTATCGTCACCATCGGCGTCAGGCAACGCGCTCGAAAAACTGCTGAACAATCGCCTCATGATTTACATAGGCGCCATTTCTTATTCACTTTATTTGTGGCACTGGCCGGTCAATGCCATTCTCCGCTGGACCTTCGGTCTCGATCATTTTCTGGAAATGGCGTCGGCTGTCATGATCACCATATTGCTCGCCTCACTGTCTTTCAGGTTGATCGAACAACCCGTTCGGAAACACCCCCTCATACGCGCACTACCCAGGCCGGCCACCGTACTCGGTGGTGGCCTGCTCATCGCGACGTCCTGGGCAATGGCAGGCGCAGTTTTCCAACAGCATCATCAGATCAGCCTGAGCGTCACACAGTCAGGCGCGGATTGGTATCCGAGCGGACAAACAAGAAAAACCGACGTGGACAACACGACGCCATGCGACAGTGAATGGCAAACGATGACCCACAAGTCGCTGGACGTGCCAGTGGAAATAGAGCTGTTCAAAAGCCGCCACTGCCATGTTCCATTCAGCCCCACGCATCGTCTATTCATTTTTGGTGATTCGCATGCCAGCGCCTACTCCGCCATGGCTCTCGAACTCACGAAAAACCAGCCATCGGAGGTCTGGATTTACTCCAAGGGAGGATGTGGCGTTGCCAACCTGATCGAGCCACGATCCACCGACATCAAATGCAATGAATTCATCGAGTCGAGTGCGGCGGACATCGCCCGCAACGCAAAGCAAGGCGATGTATTGCTACTGGCATCGCTGCGAATGAACAGGTTCGGGAACCAATGGGGATCCTACCCCGAAGCGGAGATCAAGGAAGCCCGGCAAGGCGCCAGGGCCGCGCATGACCGTGCGCTCGCATTGACAGAAGCAGGACATATCCTGGACATCCTGGGTGCCGCCGGCCTGAAAATCATCATCGATGCACCCAAGCCTGTATTTCGCGTACCGCCATTCCGCTGTTCCGATTGGTTCAATGCCACGAATCCGGTGTGCGAGCCTGGTTTTTCTGTCAAGCGCGATGAATTGCTGCAATATCGCCAGCCGGTCCTGGATTCAATCGCAATACTTCAGATCAATCACCCCGACCTGTTGGTATGGGATCCATTTCCAGCATTATGCCCGGGCGTAACCTGTTCAACTTTTGACAACGCCCATAGGCCCCTTTATTTCGACGGCGACCATTTAAGCGCGCATGGAAATCGCGTCATTTTTCCATCCTTCCTGGCGCTGCTTGATGGAATCTGGGGGCACCTGTGATGGGCGACATCCGCTGAATCAACACCGGGCGCCTGCCTCCCCACAGTGGATCGACCATGGCATTCGCCGCCGCGGAAACTTCGTGATGAAGGAGTTCAGCCGAAGTTTTCCAGTTCAAGCTTGATCTCCAGCGGCGTCATGCTCCGCCCCCCCAAGTCCCGCATGAACCACTCGAAATACCCGCGTGTCTTGCCGAGAAAGCGGCGCAGGTCGGCTTCGTCGCGCACATAGGGCGTGTAGCCGGGATGCACCGAGGGCGAATGAAAACTGAACACGAACACCCTCTGGCCGTCCGCCAGCATGGCACGGGTCATCCGCTGCATCTCCGCCAGGGTGTAGTCCTCCGGCGACAGGCGGATGCGTTCGAAGGCGCGCAGGCGCGAAGTGATCGCAGGCAGACGCGCCCAGCGCAATGAAGGGTGGGTCAACAGGCGGTAGAACGGCGCCCCTGCACCCTTCAGCCAGCCGGCGTAGCAGCCGCCGCCGGGCAGGCCCAGCAGCTTGTGCTGATTGCCGAACCAGAACGGCTCGGCGCTGTAGCCGGAGTAATCCGGGCCGCCGTCGGCGCTGTAGTCGATCGGTGGCGCCACGCTGATGTCCACCTCGTAGCCCAGTGCCTCCAGGATGGCCGCGCTGTTGGGGCCATTGCCGTAGCGGCCCGCCAGATACGTAAGTGGCCGCTGACCAAAATTTCCCATGATGGTTTCGGTGAGCACGCGCAGCTTTTCGTATTCCAGTTCGCGCGGCAGGTTGCCGGGGTAGGTATGGGCACGGGTGAGCGTCTCGGTGAGCGGCGGCGACACCCAGGGATGCAGGTGGGCGCCGATCAGGGCGCGGCCGTCGTCCTGATAACGGCGCAGGGTTTCGTAACCCAGCGGCTGGCTGGCGATGGGGTAGTCGATGACGTAGTTGGGGACGATGCCATAAGCGTCGAACAGTTCCTGGGCGCGGCCGATGTGCCGCATGTGTTCGACGCCGGTTTCCTCACGGGCATGTTCGCGGTCCCAGTCGAACTCCTCCTCGGTGTGGATCACCACCGACAGGATGGGCCGGGTGTCGGCCGGCAGGCCGATACGCCGGGCGTTGGGATACAGGTCAGAGATCAAGGGCGACGTATTCCGAATAGAGGTTCTGCACATCCGCCTCGGTGACGCCGTCGCCCCGGAAAACCTTGTTGCGATAGCCCTTCAGTTCGGTATGCGGCCAGGCCGGCTTGCCCGGCAGCAGGCGGCTTTCCACCCGTGTGGTGATCATGCCGGAAAGCAGGAAGTGGCAGCCGAGCACGGGCAGGTGCTTGAGAAACACGTCCGGGCGGGTGAAGCCGATGATCTCCGCGCTGGGCAGGTGCTTCAGGGTGGCGCGTTTGTACACCACCAGGCTGCGCTCCCTGCCCTTGCCGACGGCGAGGAAGCGCAGCCAGGGGAAATGCTGGTGATCCTGATAGACCTTGAGCGAGTCGGCATCCAGCACCGTTTCGATCCGCGCCGGATCGCTGACGACGCCGGCGCCCAGCAGACGCTGTTGCGGCGCCGGCAGGTTGAACAGCACCGTGCGCGCCTCGTTCATGGGCTGGAACTTGAGGAACTTGAGCGACTGCTCGACCACGGCGGTGGGCGACAGGTCGGTGAAGACATAGCCGGGCTGGCTGATCACCGCCATCGCCAGCCGCATGCTCTGGGTGCGGTAGGCGTCGAGCACCATCCAGCTGGTGATGTTGCAGAATTTCGTGACTTGCCCGCGCACCGGGTAGGCGGCGTAGATGGCGCCGATGCCGCCAACGATGGCACCGGCCTCGTCGCGGATCAGGAAGCCGTTGTTCGGTTTGTCCACACCCCAGTCCTGGCGGAAGGCGTCGGCCCAGATGTCGGCCGGGTGGCTGGGATTGAGGTGGGCGTGGAGGAAGGCGCAGAACGCCGGCAGGTCCTCGTCGCGGATGGGTTCGAGCTGGGGCAGGGCCATGGTTACCTATCTGTTCTAGCTGTTGTCGATGTCACTGGATTCCCGCTGCGGGACGCGGGCGACGTTAGCACAAAGGCCGTAAAAACTGGGTTAAGCTCGCGGCCAGCCCGCGGCCCAGCCCGCTTCTAACGACAATCAGCCGACCCTCGCCCGCCGCCATGCCCACCCTGCCCCTTCCCGGTTTCGATCGCGATGCCCACGGCAAGCCGATCATCGGCACCACGCCGGAGGCCCTCTACGCCTATGGCCACCTGATCCGTTCCAGCGAGCTCCTGGTCCTCGACCAGTTCTCGCGCGGACTGGTCTCGGGCACCACCCATACCTGTTTGGGCCAGGAACTGTGCGCGATGGCGGTGGTGCGGGCACTCACCCACCCCGAGGACGCGGCCCTCTCCAACCACCGCAACCATGGTCATTTCCTCACCTATTCCGGCGAATTCGTCGGCCTGGTGGCGGAAATCATGGGCCGCGAGGCCGGCGCCTGCGGCGGCCGCGGCGGCAGCCAGCACCTGGTCTGGCGGCATTTCCATTCCAACGGCGTCCAGGGTGGCATGACCGGCATCGGTGTCGGCCTCGCCCTGGCGCGCAAGCTGCACGGTTCCGGTGCCATCGTCGCCGCGATGATCGGTGACGGCACCCTCGGCCAGGGCATGCTCTACGAAGCCATGAACCTGGCGTCGGTGTGGGCGGCGCCGTTCCTGGTGGTGGTGGAGAACAACGGCATTTCCCAGACCACCGAGCCTTGGCAGAACCTCGGTGGCGATATCCAGGCACGCGGCGCCGCCTTCGGTTTGCAGACCTGGCGGGTGGACGACGCCGCGCCGGATTTCTTCGAGCAGGTGGCTGCGGCGGTCCAGCAGGTACGCGACACGCAACGACCTGGCTTCCTGGTGATCGATACTCGCCGCATGGGGCCGCACTCCAAGGGCGACGACCTGCGCGACGAGGCGGTGGTCGCCGCCATCCGCGCCCGTGACCCGCTGGCGGCTATGGGCCGGCGCCTGTCCGATGCGACGCGCGGCGAAATCGAGGCGCGCAACGCCGCCTTCATCGAACAGGTGCGCGAAGCCGCCAACGCCTCGCCGGAAGCCATCCGCGACGACGCCCCGGAACACATCTTCGACCGCGCCGGCGAACTGCGCGGCCCGCCGCCGAGCTATCCGGCGTTGAACGGCAAGACCAGCGTGCGCCTGGCCATCAATGCCGCGCTGGATCACCTGCTGGCGAACCACCCGGACACCCTGCTGCTAGGCGAAGACCTGCACGACCCCTACGGCGGCGCCTTCAAGGTCACCCAGGGTCTCTCCACCGCCTACCCCGGCCGCGTCATCTCGACGCCGATCTCCGAGGCCGGTATCACCGGCGCCGCCATCGGCCTGGCGATGGACGGCTTCCGGCCGATCCTGGAGATCATGTTCGCGGACTTTTTGTCCCTGTGCATGGACCAGCTCTACAACCACGCGGTGAAGTTCCCCGGTGTGTTCCCGGACGTGACCGTGCCACTGATCGTGCGCACCCCTTCGGGCGGGCGGCGCGGCTATGGCCCCACCCATAGCCAGAGCCCGGAGAACATCTTCACCGCCATCCCCGGCCTCACCGTGCTCTACGGCAGCCAGCGCCACGACGTCGCCCGCCTGCTGATCGACGCCGCCCGGCAGTGGCCCTATCCCACCCTGTTCCTGGAGCACAAGCTGCTCTACGGCGAGACCATGGACGCGGGCGACTACGAAACACTGGAAGCCGACCCGGACGACCTCGCCGCGCCGCTCTTCCCCACCCTGCTGCGCCGCCGCCCGGGCGCGGATCTGACCATCGTCACCTACGGCGGCATGTTGCCGGTGGTGGAGGAAGCGGCGAAGCGGCTGGAGGCGGAAGAGGAGTTGAGGGTCGACATCGTCGTCCCCGCCCTGCTCTCGCCGCTGCCGCGCCGCACCCTGCTGGCACAGCTCATGCGCAACGAGCGGGTGGTGATCGCCGAGGAATCGCACCACGAATTCGGCATCGGCGCGGAAATCGCCGCCAGCCTGCTGGAGGCCGGCTTCAAGGGCCAGTGCTTCCGCATCGGCACACCGCCGGTGCCGATCGCCTCCGCGCGCAGCCTGGAACGGCAGATCCTGCCGGACGCCGAGCGGCTGATCGAAGACATCCTGGACAACCTTTACTAGGCGGAAGGCGCTGCGCTTTTCCGCCCTACATGACTGAGGGAACGCTATGGCATTTGCACTGCATGCTCCGCGCGTCAACAACAACGACGACATCGTCCAGGTCATCGCCTTCCGGGTCGGCGTCGGCGATTTCGTGAAACGCGGGGACATCGTCCTCGACGTGGAAACCGACAAGGCCATCGTCGAGGTCGCCGCCGAGGCCGACGGCTACGTGCTCAAGCTGATGTGCGCGGTGGACGACAAGGTACCGGTCGGCGGCATCCTGCTCTGGCAGGGCGAGGCCGCCGACGAGCCGGTGCCGGAAGCGCCAGTTGCCGCGCCGGCGGAGGGAAGCGGCAACGCCCGCCCCACCGCCAAGGCGCGCGCCCTGTTGAAGGAACTCGGCCTCGATGCCGGCGTCGTTCCGGCCAGCGGCGAGCGCCTCAGCCTGGCCGACGTGGAAGCCTACATGGCCACGCACGGTATCCAGCGCCGCGACCACGCCCCGGCGGCCACGGTCTCGGCGCGCGAGAGCCTGCCCGATGTGCCGGGTGAACTGCGCGACCTCAACGCCGAGGAACGCGGCATGCTGCTCACCGTGTCCTGGCATCGCGACCACGCCGCCGCCACCTATCTGGAAGTGGAATACGACCCGAAGGACTGGGAAGCCCACGCGGCGGCTTACGCGGCCGAGAACAAGCTGATGCTGTCGCCGCTGCTGCCCTTGCTGGCCTACCGCTACGTGCAACTGGTGAAAGCCAGCCCCAGGCTCAACGCCACCGTGGTCAACGGCAAGCGCTTCCAGTACCAGCCGGTCAACCTCGGCTTCACCGTGCAGGCCGGCGAGACGCTCTACCTGACCGTGGTGCGCGATGCCGAGACCCTGGAGACCAAGCCCTTCATCGAGGCCCTGGGCGAAGTGCAGCGCCACGCCATCCAGAAGAAGCTCTCGCGCGAGGAGACCACGGGCGCGACCATCGCCTTCTCCAGCATGGCGCGCTGGAACGTCAGCCGCCACATCCCCATCCTGCCGCCCTACTGCTCGCTGATGATCGCCCACGCCGCGCCCAAGGGCAGCGGCCGCGCCGTGCTCGGCGCCAGCTACGACCACCGCGTGCTATCCGGCTTCGATGTCGCGCGGCTGTTGATGGAACTGGCCAAGCCGCCCGTATCAATAGCAGGCGAGACGCCTGCGCTACTTTTCAAAGGAACCCCGAATGAATCTCGACCGTGATGCCATCAAGGCCGCCGTGCGCGGCAAAGTGATCGAACTGGCGAAAAACCTCGGTATGGATGCTTCCGACATCGGCGATGACGACATCATCCCCGCCACCGGCTACGTCGATTCCGCCGCCATCCTGGAACTGGTGGTGTGGTACGAGGACGCCTACCAGATGCCGATGAAGCAGGAAGAAATCAACATCGACAACCTCGGCTCGATCAACGCGATGGCCGACTTCGTGCTCAAGCGCAAGGGCTGAAGCCTTTCCTGTGGCGCCGGCGTCTCGCCGGCCGAATGCTCCCAGTCAGGCCCACGCAGCCGGCGAGGACGCCGGCGCTACAGTTACGCCTCGATCCGCTTCGCCAGTTCCACGGCCTTGCCGATGTAGCTGGCAGGTGTCATTTCCAGCAGCAGGCGTTTCGCCTCGTCGGGAATGGCCAGGGCCTGGATGAACGCGGCCAGGGTGTCGCGGTTGATGCCGCCCTTGCCGCGGGTCAGTGCCTTCAACTGCTCGTAGGGGTTGGCCACGCCGTAGCGGCGCATCACGGTCTGGATCGGCTCGGCCAGCACTTCCCAGTTGTGATCCAGGTCTTCCAGCAGGCGGGCCGGGTTGGCTTCCAGCTTGCTTAAGCCCCGCAGCAGGCTCTCATAGCCGAGCAGGGCGTAGCCCAGCGCCACACCCATGTTGCGCAGCACGGTGGAATCGGTGAGGTCGCGCTGCCAGCGCGAGATCGGCAGTTTCTCCGAGAGATGGCGCAGGACGGCGTTGGCCAGCCCGAGGTTGCCTTCCGAGTTCTCGAAGTCGATGGGGTTGACCTTGTGCGGCATGGTCGAGGAGCCGACCTCGCCCTCCTTCACCTTCTGCTTGAAGTAGCCCTGCGAGATGTAGCCCCAGACATCGCGGTCGAGGTCGATCAGGATGGTGTTCAGCCGGGCGCAGGCGTCGTACAACTCGGCCATGTAGTCGTGCGGCTCGATCTGGATGGTGTAGGGATTGAAGGCCAGGCCCAGGCTTTCGACGAAACGCTCGGCGAAACCTTCCCAGTCGAATGCCGGATAGGCGGCGAGGTGGGCATTGTAGTTGCCGACGGCGCCGTTGATCTTGCCCAGGCAGGCGACGTCCTCGAAGCGGGCAATGGCGCGCTCGACGCGGTAGGCGACGTTGGCCATTTCCTTGCCCACGGTGGTGGGCGAGGCCGGCTGGCCGTGGGTGCGCGCGAGCATCGGCAGGTCGGCCAGTTGCACCGCCATTTCGGCCAGGCGCACTTCCACCTGGCGCATCGCCGGCAACATCACCTCGCGCCGCGCGGCGTCCAGCATCAGGGCGTGCGAGAGGTTGTTGATGTCCTCGGAAGTGCAGGCGAAGTGGATGAATTCCTTCACCGCCATGATTTCGGCGTTGTTCGCAAGCCGTTCCTTGAGGAAGTACTCGACCGCCTTGACGTCGTGATTGGTGGTTTTCTCGATGTTCTTCACCCACTCGGCGTCGACCACCGAGAAACTGTCGGCCAGCGCGTCGAGTTCGATCAGGGTGGCGGCGGAGAAGGCGGGCACCTCGGCGATGGCCGGCTCGGCGGCGAGCGCTTTCAGCCATTCGATCTCCACTTTCACGCGATAGCGAATCAGGCCGAATTCGCTGAAATAGGGCGCGAGTTTCTCGCCACTGCGGCGGTAGCGGCCATCGAGAGGGGTGAGGGCGGTGAGAGGGGTGAGGTCCATGATCGTTTCTCTTTCGTTGAAAATACCGGGGCGCGGGGCGACATTATGCCGGCCTTCCCGCCGGAATCGCCCGACAGCCATGTAGCGCGGCGGGTGTAGCGCAGGCGGGACGCCTGCGCTACAAGGTCATGCCGGCCGCCGATCCAGCAGGGCCTGGGCGATGGTCATGCCATCGACATGCTCCAGTTCGCCGCCCGCCGGCAGGCCGCGGGCGATGCGGCTGACCCTGAGGCCGCGCGCCTTCAGCAGTTCGCTGGCGTAGTGGGCGGTGGCCTCGCCCTCGGCGGTGAAGTTGGTGGCCAGGATGACTTCTTCGGTGACGCCGTCGCGGGCGCGTTCGATCAACCGCTCCAGTCCGATCTCGCGCGGGCCGATGCCGTCCAGCGGGGAGAGTCGCCCCATCAGCACGAAATACAACCCCTTGTAGGCCTGGGTCTCTTCCAGCCGGTTGAGGTCGGTGGGCATTTCCACCACGCACAACTGGCGCGCGTCGCGGCGCGGACTGGCACAGGTGTCGCACACCTGCGTTTCACTGAAGTTGTTGCAGCGCTGGCAGTGGTGCAGCTTGTCCAGGGCGTGGACGAGACCGGCGGCCAGGCGCGCGGCGCCGTTGCGGTCGCGCTGCAACAGGTGATAGGCCATGCGCGCGGCTGATTTCGGCCCGACGCCGGGCAGGGCGCGCAGGGCATCGATCAGGGATTCGAGGGAGGAAGGCAGGGGCATGCTTAACCCAGAAGACGGTCGTAATCGGCATGGCTGCCGATCCAGAACCACAAAATCCCGTCGCTCACCGGCATACCCAATGCGCGGTAGTAGAGGCCCACTCGCACGCTGCGGTACTTGCCGCCGGCGACTGATTTGAATTGCAGCGAGGGATACGTTGGGGTTTCCCGCAACAACGCATAGTTTCGTCGTGCCGATGCCTGAATCTCGCCTGGTAAAGCAGCGAAGCAATGCCAGAACCGACTGGACGCGAAGTGCCTCAAATTTCGCGCACCTTGCCGGCGCGGTACTCAGCCAGAGCCTCATCAGCGTATCCGTCCAACGCACCCGCGCTCGCGTCGCTTTCGATACGCGCGTCCCAGGAGGCGCCATCAAACTCGGCAAACCAGCGCCGGAATTCGGCCAGATCGGCTGGAGGCAAATTGGCAACCGCCACTTCGATGGATTCCACTTCGCTCATATTCAGTCCCTCCTTGCACTCACTCAGAACGGCATCTTGAATCCGGGCGGCAGCGGCAGGCCGGCGGTGGCGGAGGCCATTTTCTCCTGCACGGTTTCTTCCACCTTGCGCACCGCGTCGTTCATCGCGGCGGCGATCAGGTCTTCCAGCATTTCCTTGTCGTCGGCCTCGGCGCTGCCGAGCAGGCTGGGGTCGATGGCGACGCGGCGGACGTCGTGCTTGCCGGTCATCACCACCTTGACCAGGCCGGCGCCGGAGACGCCCTCGACTTCCAGCTCGGCCAGCTTGGCCTGCATCTTCTGCATGTTTTCCTGCATCGCCTGGGCCTGTTTCATCAGGTTGCCGATGCCACCCATTCCACCTTTGAGCATGTTGTGCCTTTCAAAGTAGCGCCGGCGGCTCGCCGGCATTGTTAAAGACGCCGGCGGGACGCCGGCGCTACAAATTCAGCCTGTCGCGCGAATGTTGCTGACCATCGCGTCGCATTCCCGGACCACCGCCTGGACGAACGGGTCGGCCTGGATCGCGGCTTCCGCCTCGGCCTGGCGCGCGGCCTGTTCGCGGGCGCGGGCGGCGGCGGGTGACTGGCTGGTCGCGGCGGCGAGTTCGAATTCGACCTTCACACCGCCGCCGAGTTTCTCGGCCAGCGCCACCTGGAGCTTGTCGCCGAAGTTGTCGAGCAGGGTCTTCTGGTTTTCCGGCAGGCGCAGCCGCAAGGTCTCGCCGCCATGCTCCAGGCGTTCGCACTGCATCGCGAGCTGGCGGATGGCGCCGGGCAGGCTCTCCGCGAGCGCGCGCCAGTCGGGGTCGAAACCGGCCGCGGCGGCGGTGGCCATGCGGGCAGGGGCGACAGCCTCGTTGGCGGCCTGATCCCAGGGCGGCGGCGGCGCGTCTGGACGGGGTGGCGGCGCCGGGGCCACGGCAGGTGCCGCTCCTTGCGGCCGCGATTCGGGCCGCGGGGTCGGCGGCGTGGCGCGGGCCGGCGGAACGGTATCCGAGGGCGCGAAGGCGAGCATGCGCAACAGGGTCATGCTGAAGCCGGCGTATTCGTCCGGCGCCCATTCCAGGTCGCGACGGCCGAGGGTGGCGATCTGGTAGAGCACCTGCACCCGTTCCGGGTCGAGCCGCGCCGCCAGTTCGAACAGGCGTTCGCGCTCCGGCGCATCCTCGGCCACCGCCTCCGGAATGGCCAGCGCCAGGGCGACCTGATGCAGCAGGCCGGCGAGGTCCTGCAGCGCGGCGTCGAAAGAGAAACCGCGCGCGGCCAGTTCCGCCGCCTCGTTCATCAGGCGCGGGCCGTCGCTATCCGCCATGGCTTCCAGCACCGGCATCAGGTAGGCCTGGTCGATCACGCCCAACATGGCGCGGGTGTCGTCTTCCTTGATCTGGCCGCTGCCGTAGGCGATGGCCTGGTCGGTGAGCGAGAGGGCATCGCGCATGCTGCCGGCGGCGGCGCGCGCGAGCAAGTTGATGGCCCCGGCCTCGAACGGCACGTTCTCGGCTTCCAGCACGTTCTTCAAATGGCCGGCGACATGGCCGGGCGGCATCTGCTTCAGGTTGAACTGGAGGCAGCGCGAGAGCACCGTGACCGGCACTTTCTGCGGGTCGGTGGTGGCGAGGATGAAGATGACGTGGCCGGGCGGCTCTTCCAGCGTCTTCAACATGGCGTTGAAGGCATTCTTCGAGAGCATGTGCACTTCGTCGATGATGTAGACCTTGTAGCGGCCGGCGGTGGGCGCGTACTGGGCGTTTTCCAGGATCTCGCGCATGTTGTCGACGCCGGTGTTGGAGGCGGCATCGAGCTCGATCAGGTCGACGAAACGGCCGGAATCGATCTCGCGGCAGGCGGCGCATTCACCGCAGGGTTCCGGGGTGACGCCGGGGATGCAGTTGAGGCACTTGGCCAGGATGCGTGCCAGCGTGGTCTTGCCGACGCCGCGGGTGCCGGTGAACAGGTAGGCGTGATGCAGGCGGCCGCTGGCCAGGGCGTTGGAGAGCGCGCGCACCACATGTTCCTGGCCGACCAGCTGGTCAAAGCGCTTCGGGCGCCATTTGCGGGCGAGGACTTGATGGCTCATGGCGCTGGCCTGACATGAAAAGGGGAGGTGGCGAGCCTGGTCCCCGGCACTGGCATCGGCTGCTGTGGCTGCTTCCTTCCGGACCTGACCAGGTTCACGGCTTAGCCATGCGGGGGGGCCCGCCGAGCGGCATTCTACCCCACTCCGGCCTCGGGCTACGGCGCTAAATGCCGAACCCGTAGCGCCGGCGTTATGTCCCGAAGGGACGGTATCCTTCAGGGCTCGCCGGCTTCATCAGTCAAATCAGAGGGAAGCACGAGCCGACGGGACACCGGCGCTACACACCCTGCTGTCCTACTGTTCGTCGCCCGGTTGTGCCAGGCGGCGGTTGCGCACCGCCTCGGCGAGTTCGCGCAGCAACGGCTCGGTGTCGTCCCAGCTGACGCAGGCGTCGGTGATGGACTGGCCGTAGGTCAGGGTCACGCCCGGCTTCAGATCCTGGCGGCCGGCGACCAGATGGCTTTCGATCATCACGCCCATGATGCGCTTGTCGCCCGCCGCGAGTTGACCGGCGACGTCGTGGCCGACTTCCAGCTGGCGCTGATACTGCTTGCTGGAGTTGGCGTGGGAGAAATCGATCATGACCTGCTGGCGCAGGCCGGAGGAGGCCAGTTCGCCGCAGGCGGCATTGACGCTCTGGGCATCGAAGTTGGGCTGCTTGCCGCCGCGCAGGATGACGTGGCAATCCTCGTTGCCCTTGGTCTTGAACACCGCGACATGGCCGGATTTGGTGATGGATACGAAGTGATGGTGGGACGCGGCGGCCTTGATCGCGTCGACCGCGATGCGCAGGTTGCCGTCGGTGCCGTTCTTGAAGCCCACCGGGCAGGAGAGGCCGGAGGCGAGTTGCCGATGCGATTGCGATTCCGTGGTGCGGGCACCGATGGCGCCCCAGGCGACCAGGTCGGCGATGTACTGCGGCGAGATCAGGTCGAGGAACTCGGTGCCGCAGGGCAGGCCCATCTCGTTGATTTCCAGCAACAGGTGGCGCGCCAGGCGCAGGCCCTCGTTGATGTCGAAGCTCTCGTCCATGTGCGGGTCGTTGATCAGGCCTTTCCAGCCCACCGTGGTGCGCGGCTTCTCGAAATAGACCCGCATGACCACGATCAGGTCGCGCGCCAGCTCCTCTGCCAGAGGCTTCAGTTTCCGCGCGTATTCCAGTGCCGCATCGGTGTCGTGGATGGAACAGGGGCCGACCACCACCACCAGCCGGTCATCGGCGCCACGGAGGACGTCGTGGATCCGCGTCCGCGCCAGGTAGGTGGTGCGCAGGGCGGCTTCGCTGGCCTTCAGCTCGCGCATGATCTGCATCGGCGCGAGCAATTCGTCGCCCTGTTCGATGCGGGTGTCGTCGGTACGGTATCCGGTCATTGCAAAACTCCAGTGGTGCCAGCCTGAAACGAAAAAACCGCCAGGACTGGCGGTTTCTCGGGTGGATGAAGCGGTTTACTGCTACTCGCGCATCAATCGTCCCCGGCCGCCAGCGCGGTCGGAAACGTAAAGTGTGCGTAAAGGGTTTTCATGGCTCGCGATGCTAACAGAGCCGCCTTGCCGCCCACAACCCACACTTTGTGCAATGCATCATCCGACCTTGGGCAGGTGGTGCAGGGCTTCGTCGATGGCCGCCGCCGGATATTCGAAGTCCTCCAGTTCGCCGGAGAAATACTTGTCGTAGGACGCCATGTCGAAATGGCCGTGGCCGGACAGGTTGAAGAACAGCACCTTGGCCTCGCCGCTTTCCTTGCACTTCATCGCCTCGTCGATGCAGGCGCGGACGGCGTGGCAGGACTCGGGGGCCGGGATGATGCCCTCGGCACGGGCGAACATGACACCGGCCTCGAAGGTAGCCAGTTGCGGCACCGCCACCGCCTCGATCAGCTTCTCGTGGTAGAGCTGCGACACCAGCGGCGAGTCGCCGTGGTAGCGGAGGCCGCCGGCATGGATGGACGGCGGCATGAAGTCGTGGCCGAGGGTGTACATCAGCATCAGCGGGGTGAGGCCGACGCTGTCGCCGAAGTCATAGGCGTAGTGGCCGCGGGTCAGGGTCGGGCAGGAGGTCGGCTCCGCCGCCACCAGGCGCAGGTTCTTCGCCTTCGGGTCACCCGCCGCCTTGTCCGCGAGGAAGGGGAAGGCGGCGCCGGCGAAGTTGGAACCGCCGCCGCAGCAGGCGATCACCACATCCGGATACTCGCCCACTTTCTCGAACTGCTTCTTCGCTTCCAGGCCGATGATGGTCTGGTGATGACAGACGTGGTTGAGCACCGAGCCGAGCGCGTAGTTGGTGTCCGGGCGGTTGGCCGCCTCTTCCACCGCCTCCGAGATGGCCATGCCCAGGGAGCCGGGTGAATTCGGGTCGATATCCAGCGCCTTGCGGCCGGTCACGGTATGCGGCGACGGGCTGGCGAACACTTCGGCGCCCCAGGTATGCATCATCGAGCGGCGGAACGGCTTCTGGTCATAGCTCACCTTGACCATGAACACGCGCACGTCGATGCCGAACATCTGCCCGGCCAGCGCCAGCGAGGAGCCCCACTGGCCGGCGCCGGTTTCGGTGGCGAGGCGGTGGATGCCGGCCTGGGCGTTGTAATAGGCCTGCGGGATGGAGGTGTTAACCTTGTGCGAGCCGGCGGGCGAAACGCCCTCGTATTTGTAATAGATGTGCGCCGGGGTGCCCAGCATCTGCTCCAGCCGATGCGCGCGGAACATCGGCGTCGGGCGATAGATGCGATAGGCCTCGCGCACCGGTTCGGGAATGGGAATCCAGCGTTCACCGGAAACTTCCTGCTCGATCAGCGACATCGGAAAGATCGGCGCCAGCGCCTCCGGCCCCACCGGCTTGCCGTCCGGGCCCAGCGGCGGCGCCGGCTTGTTGGGCATGTCGGCGACGACGTTGTACCAGTGGGTGGGAATGTCGCTCTCGTCGAGCAGGATCTTGGTTTGCGGCATGAACGTCTCCATCGTTGTGAGGGGGTGTTGCGGTGCGGCAAACATCCTAACCGAGCAGGTCGAGACAAGAAAGATGGTGTTAGCGACGGGCGGAGATCAGCAGATTGCGCGGCGTCACCTGGCGCGGACAGAACTCCGACAGGGTGACGCGATAGCCGTGGCGCTCGAGATACACGGCACGATCCAGCGCCAGCCAGATTTCCAGGGGACGGCGAAAGGCCAGGCGCAACAGATCGAGGCGGCGTACCTCGCGCTGCCGCGCCCAGCCCCGCTGTTCCAGTTCGGCCCAGTCCGGCGCCGCGTCCAGAGGCACCGCCTCGCGCTCGGCCAGGCGCCGCATCCAGGCGGCGAAGCCGGCCTCGTACCAATGGGCGGGCACCGGCTTGAAGGTGCGCTCGCGGGGGATGCCCGCCGCCGCCCGGAGTTCCAGGAAGGCCAGCTTCCAGGCTTGGTCGCGGTCGCGCAGGCGGCGCTCGCGGGCACCGGCGGCGACGGTTTCGGTGACCGCCAGATGCAGTTCGTCGCGGCTCAGGGCGAGGCCGGCGTCGGGGTTGAGCGGCGGGTAGCGGGGCGACGCGATGCGGTAGTAGCAGCACGGCGCCAGGTCCAGCGCCGGTGTCGCCGCGGCCACCGCGCCGCGCAATAGCGCCAGGTGCAACTCGCCGCAGGCATGCAGGGCCACCGCATGCCGGCCGGGGAGGTGCGGGCGCACGGCCTCGCCGAGGACATCGACGGCGAGGAAGCGTTGCGCCACCCCGGCGCGCGCCGCCAGTTCATCGCCGGCCGCGCACAGCGCGACGTCGCGCTCCAGGCTCAACACCGGCACCTGGTGGCGGCCACCGAGGAGGCGGCCGAGATGGCCCTTGCCGGCGCACCACTCCAGGATGGGTTCCCCCCCAGCCGCCATGGCCCCGGCGAACGCCTCGATCTCGGCCTGCTTGCGGCCGGGGATCCGCCAGGCCAGGCGGCTGTCGGCGGCAGCCGTGACGGGAGCGCTGGCAGGCAGCTCGATCAGCTTGTGCAGCAGGGCCAGCGACGGGAACGCGGCGCCGAGATGGCGACTGGCGAGGTCGATCAGGGCGTGGTTGTCCCCCGCCAGCCGTTCCGTCTCGGCATCAGCCAGCGCCAGCAGGCGGGTGGTCAGCCCGGGAAAGCGCGCGCACCAGGCGGGGCGCGGCTGGTGGAAAGGCGTTGGCCGCCACAGCGCGGCGTGGACATGGAGCAGATCACGCAGGGCGTGGAAGCGGGTCTCCAGGTTCATTTCCGGTACAGCGGCAGGCGGCCGATGCGCGCCTCGATCTCGCGCACCTGTCTGACGTAGGCGGGCTGACCGACGCCGCCGAAACGGCGTTCGAATTGCGCGCTGTTCATGAATTCGGGCAGGTCGCTCACCTCCGGGAAGAACGGCCGCTCGTCCGTGATCCCGGCCAGTTGCTCCTGGACGTGCCGCGCGCTCTCCGGCGAACGGGTCGCCACCTCGCCCAGGCGGCTGCCGGCCTTGTCGGCCGCCAGATCGTTGAAGGAAAAGCCGCTGCCGTCGCGCTCGTCGCGCAATTCCTTGTAGAGCCCGGCGAGATCGGACACCCCCTCGCCCCCCATCACCGAGAGGAACGCGGACAGCCCGAAATGCTGCGCGAAATCGGCGCGGCCGCCGAGACGCACGCCGCCCTTGCGGCGCGGCCCGGGATCGTCGGCGACGAGGGGCAGGCGGCTGCCCACGGCCACCTCGGCCAGGGCGGTGAGCGCGGCGCGGTTTTCCGCCACCGGATCGCCCTGGCGCGAGCGTTCGCGCGCCAGCGCAAAGGCCTCGCCAAACAGGGGCGCGAAGTCCCGGCCCGGTGTCGCCGCCAGGCGTTCGCGGTAAGCCGCCAGCACGGCGGCATCGATGCCGGCGGGATTCCAGCCGGCATCCCGCATGGCCTGACGCAGGGCGGCGCCTCGCCAGACCAGGGTGAGTTCCAGTTGCCCGGGGCGCAGCGTCGCCTTCTGCAACATGTCGCGCAGCACGCCGTACTGCTGTGCCGCCGGCGAAATGGTCAGCAGGGCGCCGAGCAGCCTGCCGCTCAGGGCCGCCGGCAGCGGCACCTTGCCCAGGCGCAGATGACTGGGTATCAGCAGATCCCCCTGCGGGTGGAAGGCGACGGCGAGATCGAGGTAACGCGGCAACCCATGCAACTGCAGGCTGACGCGCGCCCGCAACTGATCGGCGTCGATCTCCACCTCGGCGCCACCGCGACCCAGGCTGCCGGCCAGCCAGGTCAGGGCGAGCGCCAGGTCCTTCTGGTCGAAGCGCAGGCTGCGCGCCTCGCCCTCGCGCAAGCGCTTCAGGTCGAGCGAGGCAACGATGGCCCGACCGCGCTCCAGGTCCGCCAGGCCGATCCGCGCCGGCCGCTCGATCGCGGGCACGGGCGAGGTGGCCAGCGCCAGCAGGAAGGCGAGGCCGGCAAGCAGCAGCGCGAACAGGAACAGCAGACGCATCACTCGCGCCGCCCGTAATCCCTGAATTGCGCCAGCGCCTCGGTCATTTCCGCCGCCGTCAGCAGTACCGGCTCGCCCACCTGGCTGGCGCGCAGGTACTGGCCGCACAGGGCCTCGACCTCCAGCGCCAGGGCGAGGGCGCCGTCCAGGCTGCGGCCCCAGGCGAGCAGGCCATGGTTCGCCATCAGGCAGGCGCGGCGGCCGTCAAGGGCTTCGATGACGGCATCGGACAGGGCCTGGGTGCCGAAGGTGGCGTAGCGGGCGCAGCGGATGTCGGCGCCACCGGCCATCGCCACCATGTAATGGAAGGACGGCAGGCCGCGGCGCAGGCAGGCCAGCGCCACCGCGAACGGCGAATGCGCGTGCACCACCGCCGCAGCCTCGGGGAAGGCGGCGTAGATGTCACGGTGGAAACGCCACTCGCTGGACGGCCGCATCCCGGCCGGCGCCTCGCCCGCCATGCTCAGCGGCACGATCTCGGCCGCTTCGATGGCGGTCATGTCGCGCCCGGACGGGGTGATCAGGAAGCCCTCCGGCGCGCGCACGCTGACATTGCCGGAGGTGCCCTGGTTGAGACCGAGGGCGACGCTGCGGCGGGCGGTCGCGGCGACGTGTTCGGGGAGGTGGCTCATGCTGATTCCTGTCGTCACGCGGCCTGTTCCGGATAGAGCCCGGCCAGGCCGGCGCGGCTGGCGGGGCAGAGGCCGCGCTCGGTGATGAGCCCGGTCACCAGCCGCGCCGGGGTGACGTCGAAGGCCGGGTTGGCGGCGGCGCTGCCTTCCGGGGTGAGCCGCACGCGGATCATCCGGCCGTCCGCGTCGAGCCCGGTGATATGGGTGACTTCCCCGGCATCACGCTCCTCGATGGGAATATCCGGCCCGCAGCACAGGTTGAAGTCGATGCTCGGCCCGGGCGCGGCGACGTAGAACGGCACCCCGTTGTCCCGCGCCGCCAGCGCCTTGAGGTAGGTGCCGATCTTGTTGCAGACATCGCCGTTGGCGGCGGTGCGGTCGGTGCCGACAATGCACAGGTCGACCTGGCCGTGTTGCATCAGGTGGCCGCCGGCGTTGTCGGTGATCACCGTATGCGGCACGCCATGCCGCGCCAGTTCCCAGGCGGTGAGGCTCGCCCCCTGGTTGCGCGGGCGGGTCTCGTCCACCCAGACATGCACGGAAATACCCGCTTCCACCGCCGCATAGACCGGCGCCAGCGCGGTGCCCCAATCGACGGTGGCCAGCCAACCCGCGTTGCAATGCGTGAGCAGGTTGACCGGGCCGGCCTTGCGCGCGGCGATGGCCGCGATCAGGCCGGCGCCGTGCCGGCCGATGGCCTGGTTCTGCGCCACATCCTCCTCGCAGATCGCCGCCGCCTCCGCCCACGCCGCCGCCGCCCGCTGGGCGGGTGGCAGCGGCAGCAGGTGGGCGAGCATGCGCCGCACCGCCCATTGCAGGTTGACGGCGGTCGGGCGGGTGGCGATCAGAGTATCGCCGGCGGCGAGCAAGGCCTGCTCCGCCGCCTCGGCGCTGGCCGCCAGCGCCAGGCCGTAGGCGGCGGTGGCGCCGATCAGCGGCGCCCCGCGCACCCGCATCACGCGAATCGCCTCGGCGGCGTCTTCCAGGCTGCGCAGGCGCTTGACGATGAATTCATGCGGCAGCCGGGTCTGATCGATGATCTCGACCGCGCCGTTCGTGGGCGACCCGGTGGGCCGGATGGTGCGAGTGGGGGTGCCGTCGATATTCATGGCTCTGGGCGGGTAGGTGGCGAGGACGGGATTATCGGGGTTTCGCATACAATCCGGCCATGCCCGACGCCACCCCCACCTTCCTGTTCGCCGCCGCCCTCAACGCCCTGCTGGACAAGCAGCCGAGCGCGAAAACGCGGCTGCTTCGCCATGCCGGCAAATGCGTGCGGCTGGTGCTGCCCCTGTTGCCGCTGTCCGTCCGCATCGAGGCCGATGGCGGCTTCGTCGCCACCGCGCCCGAAGCCGCGCCCGACGTGCAGCTCATTCCCGATCCTTCGGCACTGCCGCAATGGCTCTCCGGCGGCAAGCTCGGCGACCTGTTCCGGGTGGCGGGTGACGGCGTCCTCGCCGCCGACCTGGCGCACGCGCTGGCCGATTTCGACTGGGTGCTGGCGCTGCGTCCCTACCTGGGCGACATCGCCGCCAGCCGCGTCGACCAGTTCATCCAGGGCCTCACCGGCTGGCGCGCCAACGCCCTCGAATCCGCCGGCCAGAACCTTGCCGAATACGCCGTCTACGAACAGGCCATGCTGGCCGAACCGCACGCCGCCCGTGAATTCATCGCCGAGGTGGACCGCCTGCGCGAGGATGTGGACCGGCTGGAGGCGCGGCTGGCGCTGCTGGAACAACGCGCATGAATGCCGCCGTAGGCCGGGTTGGCGGCTTTATCGCGTAACCCGACGCCAGATTTGTCGGGTTACGCTTCGCCCACCCGACCTACACACCGAACCCGCTCACCCATGTACCTCTTCCGCCTCCTGCGCATCTGCCTCACCGGCGCCCGTTTCGGGCTGGATGAGTTCTTCCTCGGCCATGAGCGGGTGAAGCTCGTGCGCTGGCTGGTGCAGACCCTGTTCTTCTGGCGCCGCCTTTCCGCGCCGCGCGCCGTGCGGCTGCGTCTGGCGCTGGAATCGCTGGGGCCGATCTTCATCAAGTTCGGCCAGATGCTGTCCACCCGCCGCGACCTGGTGCCGCCGGACATCGCCGACGAACTGGCGAAGCTGCAGGACCGGGTGCCCCCCTTCCCCAGCGCCCAGGCGCTCGCGGTGCTGCGCCGCGCCTATGGCCGCGACGCCGCCGACGTGTTCGCCGAGTTCGATCCCACCCCGGTCGCTTCCGCTTCCGTGGCGCAGGTGCACAAGGCGCGGCTGAAAACCGGGGAAGCCGTGGCGGTGAAGGTGCTGCGCCCCGGCATCCAGAAAGTCATCGGCCAGGACGTGAAGCTGCTCGACGCCTTCGCCCACCTGGTCGAACTGCTCTGGTGGGACGGCAAGCGCCTGAAGCCGCGCGAGGTGGTGGGCGAGTTCGCCAAGCATCTGGGCGACGAGATGGACCAGATGCGCGAGGCCGCCAACTGCTCGCAACTGCATCGCAACTTCGCCACCTCCTCGCTGCTGGCGGTGCCCGAGGTGTACTGGGATTACTGCGCGTCCGAAGTGATGGTGATGAGCTGGATGGACGGCACGCCGATCTCGCGCCTGGACGAACTCAAGCGCCAGGGCGTCGACATCCCGAGGCTGGCCCGCGCCGGCGTGGAGATCTTCTTCACCCAGGTGTTCCGCGACGGCTTCTTCCACGCCGACATGCACCCCGGCAACGTGCTGGTGACGCCCGAGGGCAAATACATCGCGCTCGATTTCGGCATCATGGGCACGCTCACCGACGTCGACAAGAACTACCTGGCGCAAAACTTCCTCGCCTTCTTCCGCCGCGATTACAAGAAAGTGGCGCAGGCCCACCTGGATGCCGGCTGGGTGCCGGCGAACACCCGGGTGGACGAGTTCGAAGCCGCCATCCGCGCGGTGTGCGAACCGGTGTTCGACCGGCCGCTGAAGGAAATCGCCTTCGGCAAGGTGCTCCTGCGCCTGTTCCAGACCTCGCGCCGCTTCGGCATGGAAATCCAGCCGCAACTGGTGATGCTGCAGAAGACCCTGCTCAACATCGAAGGGCTCGGCCGCGACCTCGACCCCGACCTCGACCTCTGGGCCACCGCCAAACCCTTCCTCGAACGCTGGATGAACGAGCAGATCGGCTGGCGCGGCTGGCTGCGCACCTTCAGGGAAGAAGCGCCCTACTGGGGCGCGCTGATCCCGCAACTACCGCGCCTGGCGCACCAGGCCCTGCGCACGGACCGCCTGGAGCAACTGGAGAGCGGCCTGGAGCTGATGCTGCGCCAGCAGCAGGCGCGCAACCGCTGGCTGGGGGTGATCGCCGGCCTGCTGGCGGCGATGCTCGTGATGGGGTTGCTCGCCGGGTAATCCCCCTGTGGCGCCGGTCCAGCCGGCCGCTTTGCCACGGCGATTCATGGGCGCGGCAACACCCGGGCAAGCGCCTTCCCCATTTTCCAGGGCGACACCTCGCATGTCGGCATCATCGGCATGCGGGGGAAATGCCGCTGGTCCTGGTCGATACCGCCCCGGGCGGCCGATCAGCCACACCCCGTCGCTCCGGATTCGACTTGCACGGCCCGTTGCGACCGTGATCCATAAGCACTCCCTTATAATCCCCCCGCCTTCCATACCCCGCGCGTGATCCTCATGTTCCATTTCTCCGCTTCCACCGCCGTCAACCTGGCGCTGACCGTCCTCATCCTGTTCTCCCTGATCACCTGGACGATGATCTTCGCCAAGGGCTGGTTGCAGTGGCAGTTGCGCCAGGCCAACGCCGCCTTCGCCAAGCGTTTCTGGCAAGCGCCGGATCTGGCGGCGGCGGAAGTCGCGGCGAAGCAGGCGGACAGTCCGCTGGCGCGGCTGGCGAAGGCGGGCTTCGATACCCTGAACGCGCTCGGCGACCGCCAGACCCTGGCGCATGCCGGCGACCGCCAGGCGGTGCTGGAGCGCAGCCTGTCGCAACAGGTGCGCAAGGAACAGCACAAGCTGGAAGCCGGCCTCATGCTGCTCGCCAGCATCGGCAGCACGGCGCCGTTCGTCGGCCTGTTCGGCACGGTCTGGGGGATCATGAACGCGATGAGCAACATCGCGATCTCGGGCGGCTCCGGCCTGGAAGTGGTGGCCGGCCCGGTGGGCGAGGCGCTGCTCGCCACCGCCATCGGTATCGCCGCCGCGATTCCCGCCGTGCTTGCCTACAACTACGGCGTGCGCGTCACCCGCCTGATGGTGTCCGAGATGGAAGGCTTCGCCAACGAATTCCTGCGCCTGGCCGGCCAGGCCAACGGCAGCAAGGGGGACTGAGATGGCGATCCGCCAGGAGTCCGATTTCCAACCCATGAGCGAGATCAACGTCACGCCGCTGGTGGACGTGATGCTGGTGCTGCTGGTGATCTTCATGGTCACCGCGCCGTTCATTTTGCAATCGGTCAAGGTGCGGCTGCCGGAAACCTCGCCGGTGGCGGCGCTGAAGCCGGCGCCGGCGCTGGTGGTCAGCGTGCAGGCGGATGGCCTGGTGTTTCTCGGCCGTGACGCGATCGACGTGACCGTGCTGGAGGCGCGCCTGAAAACCGAAATGGACAAGAACGGCGAACTCACCCTGCAACTGCGCGCCGATACCGGCGTGCCCTACGGCCGCGTCACCGAAGTGATGGCCGCCGCCAGCCGCGCCGGAGTGGCCAAGCTGACCTTCATCACCTCCGCCGCCCCGCAGGGGAAGAAGTGATTCCAGCCGTACTTGCGCCCGCGGCCGCCCTGCTCGCCCGCCTCGGCCCAGTCGTGGCCAGGCTGGAAATGCGCCACTGGGTCGCCGTCGCCGGCAGCGCCGCCCTGCACCTGGGTGTGCTGCTCGGCTTCAACCAGGCGCCGCCGCCGCTGCCGCCGCCGATGACCTTCGAGGTCAAGCTGGAACCGCCGCCCGCCGCGAAGCCACCGAAGCAACGCCTGGCCGAGAGCAAGCCGAAGGTAAACAAGGTCAAGGCGAACAAGCGTCTGGCCAAGAAAAAGCCCGTGAAAAAACAGGCGCGCGAGCCGGATACCCTGCTGACGGAATGGAAGAGTGAAATGCGGCCAGCGAAGGATGTGCCCGCGGTCACCCTGCCCGACGCGCGGGCGCTCGGCGTCAACCTGGCCAGCGAAGTCGGCCGCGCCGCGCCGGCGAAACTGGCCAGCGCCAGCCCCCGGCCAGGGGCGACGGCACCGACCGCGCCGGCCAGCAGCAGCGCCGCCAGCGCGCTGAGCGAACCGGGCGGCAAGACCGGCAGTGGTCATGGCGCCAGCAGTGGCGCCGAATCCGGCATCGCCCTGGTCGCCGCGCAAGGCCTTGGCAAGAGCCAGGCGATCGCCGTCGGCGGTGGCGCCCAGGGCAGCGATGCGCTCGCGGGCAGTGCCGCCGCCTCCGGCCAGTTGGCGGTCGCCTCGCTCGCCGCCAGCGCCAACACGGGCAGCCTGGAACGTAGCGCCAGCGGCGGCGGTCATGCCAGCCAGGCCACCGAGAGGTCTTCGCTCAGCCCCGGCGCCGTCGCCGGTGGCGAGCCGCATGGCGTCCGCCTGACCATGGCGGGTGTGCTCGCCAGCCTGCCGGCCGCAACCAGCGGCAGCGGCAGTCTGGCCAGTGGTGAACTCGACGCCGGTGCCGGTCATGGCGCGGCAGCGGCCGGCCAGGCCAGCCAGGCCAGCCTCGCCGCCGCCAGCGCCGGCGAGCGTCCCACCGTGC